>JAJYSG010000037.1 GCA_021793675.1 Actinomycetes bacterium
GGTCTTGTGGGCTGCGGCGAAGGCGATGCCGCCTCCGACGAGGACCAGCGCTGCTGCGCCGGCCGTGATGGGAAGCACCCGACGCCACCGTCGGTTCCTGGGGTTCGCGGCACGTGGTGCCGGCGACCCGTCCTCGGAGATGTGCTGGGGGGAACCGAACAGGTGGGGGAAGTGCATGAGGCTCCAGCCGCTGCAGGTCCCGGGCACGCAGGGCGGGATGCACCCCGCGATGGGGCGCCCGACGCTGGCAGGGTTGCGGCGATGTCGCCGTCCGTGCCGGTGAGGCCCGGAGGGGGGCCCCGCGTCGGTCCCGGACCTGCGATCCGGCCGTCGACGACGAGGCCGCGGTTCAGGACTGCCGCCTCGTCGGCCGGCTCACGAGACGGCCGGGGAGCCGGATCCGTGACGCAAGCGCGACGGGAGACGGTAACCGGACGGATGTCCGATTGCCAAACCGAGCCCGTGCGGACTCAGTACCAGCCGCTCGCCGTCTTGTGGCTGTAGGCGCCGCACGGCGTGCCATAGCGCGCCGCGATGTAGTTCAGGCCCCACGTGATCTGGGTGGCCGGGTTCGTCTGCCAGTCCGCGCCGACGGACGCCATCTTGGAGCCGGGCAGCGCCTGCGGGATGCCGTAGGCGCCGGAGTTGACGTTCTGCGCGTTGACGCGCCAGCCGCTCTCCCCGTCCCACAGCTGCAGCAGGCAGGCGAACTCGTTGTCACCCCAGCCCCGGCTCGCCGCCAGCTGCTTGCCCAGCGCCTGGGCGGTGCCGGGCGCCACCGCGACGACCGACGGGTCCGGCAGCGGCCGGGTGCCCTTGACCACCACCTGCGTCACCGGGGGCGTGGTCAGCACGCTGCTCAGCTGGTGGCGGGAGACGACGACGCCCCCCACCACCTGCACGTCGTACGTCGTCGTGCGCACCCCGACCCGCCCGGGCGTCCTGACCACGGTCGTCCCCGAGATGAGCGTCGGGTCGTCGATCTGCTGCGTGGCGAACGGCACCGCCTCGGTGACCTTCTGGCCGCTCGTGGCGGCGCGCGTCACCATGACCACCAGGCCGTCCACCGCGGCCGCGTCGAGCGGCACCGACACCTGGTCGCCCTCGTCGAGCACCAGGCCGATGTCCCGGAGCGCGTCGCGCACCGTGGCGGCGGTCGTCACGCCGTCGATCACCTGGCCGTCGACCGCCAGGTGGATGGTCTTCTCCGTCGAGACCCGCAGCACCCGCGCGTCGAGCCGCTCGCTCCGGGATGCCGACAACCGCACGTCGTCGCGCAGGCCGAGCCCCTCGACGGCCTCGCCGACCGTCAGCGCGGTGGTCCAGACCTGCTGCTTCTGCCCGTCGATCTCGACGGTCAGCTCACGGCCGTGGCGGACCACGACGAGGCCGCCGGCGGCGATCGGCGACGACGGCGCCGGCGCGACCACGTCGTCCGGGCCGACGCTGACATGGGCGGCCGCCAGCACGTCCGCCACGGTGCGACCGAACGCGTCCACCTGCACCGTGGTGCCGTCGACGTTGACCTCGACGCGCTTGTGGAGCACCGCGAACGCCGTCGTCGAGGCCGCGACGAGCGCCAGCACCAGCACCTGGGCCGCGATCCGCGCGGACCGGCCGACCGCGCGCCGCGGCGCGCGAGGGGGTCCGGCCTGCGTCACGCTGGTCCTTCCGTCGGGCGACCCGCCGGGGCGAGGCGCACGAAGCACCTCACGACGACGGCCTTGCGGGTGTCATCGGCACGCACGGGAACCCCCTCGCCCCGTGCCGGAGCCGGCACCAGACAGACCGTAATGGATTCGTGACCCACGGGGAAACCCGTCACCACGGTCCGTAGACCGCCTCGGCGGTCGCGGCGAGGCCTTCGCACACCTCGGTGAGGTCGCGTCCCTGCGCCTCGGCGATCGACCGGACGGTCCCCGGGAGCAGGTACGGCGCGTTGGGCCGACCGCGGTGCGGATGCACCGTGAGGTAGGGCGCATCGGTCTCCACCAGCAGCAACGCGGGTGGCACCACGTGCACGGCGGCCCGCAGGCCCTCGTTCGCCGGGAACGAGACCGGGCCGGCGAACGAGCAGAACCAGCCGTGCGCCACGGCGGTCCGCGCGAGCTCCGCGTCACCCGAGAAGCAGTGGAACACCGTGCGTTCCGGGGCGCCGTCGCGCAGCAGGATGTCGACCACCTCGTCGTGCGCGTCGCGGTCGTGGATCTGCAGCGCCAGGTCGAGCTCCTTGGCCAGCGCGACGTGCGCCCGGAACGCGTCGCGCTGCACGGCGCGGCCGCGCGGCCCGGCGCGGAAGGAGTCGAGCCCGGTCTCGCCGATCGCGCGGATGCGGCCGTTGTCCCGGGCGAGGGCCGCGACGCGGGCGATCGCCTCGTCGAGCGACACGTCGTGCCGCGGCTGCGGGTCGGGGTCGAGCCCGTCGGGGGCGACCTCCCGGACACCGGCGTGCAGCACCGCCTCGTTCGGGTGGATCGCGATCGCGCCCAGCAGCTCGGCATGCTCGCGCACCGCCGCGTCGGTCCACGCCAGGGCGTCCAGGTCGCACCCGACGTGCACCATCCGCGTCACGCCGACGGCGGCGGCCGCCACCAGCTGCGTCGCCACGTCGCCGCGGCCGGCCGCCGGCACGGACGTGGGCTCGTCCGCGCTGCCGTTGGGCGGCACGGCGGTCGCGACGGCCGGCGGGAACGGGTACGGCACGTCCAGGACGGCGTCCAGGTGGGTGTGGTTGTCCACCACCGCGGCCGGGAGCGGCTCCGGCGGCGGCGGCCAGCCACGCTCCCGGTGGCGGCGGCTCATCGCCGGCTCCGCCGGGGCCGGCCCACCTGCGGCCTGCTCGTGGTGCTCACGCCTGCCGGGCGCGGGCGATCTCGTCCTCGACGACCGAGTCGTCGAGCTTGGTGAACACCGGCGTCGGCTTGCCGACGGGCGTGCCGGGCATGGCGGTGGGCGACGCCCACGGCGCGAGCGTCTCGCCGAGCCGGTAGTCGCCGGTGATCACGGGGTACGTGCGCGACGCGTCGTCCAGGTCGGTGACCTCCTCGATGCGCGGCATCGGGGCGATCGTGCCGCGGCCACCGAACGTCTCGTGCACCGCCTGCGCGGAGAACGGCAGGAACGGCGACAGCAGCGTGTTGAGGTCCAGCACGGCCTGCGTGGTGGTGTGCAGCACGGTCGCCAACCGGTCCGGGTCGCTCTTGAGCTTCCACGGCTCGGTCTCCGAGACGTACCGGTTCGCCTCCTGCACCAGGCGCATCGCCTCGGTGAGGGCTGCCCGGTTCCGGTGCTCGCGGAGGTGGGCGCCCACGGTGTCGAAGCCGCTACGGGTAGCCACGAGCAGTGCTTCGTCGACCGGCTGCGGGGCCGTCGGGGCCGGGATCTCGCCGAAGCTCTTGTGCACGAGCGTCGCCACCCGGTTCACCAGGTTGCCCCAGCCGGCGACGAGCTCGTCGTTGGTACGGCGCTTGAACTCCGCCCAGGTGAAGTCGACGTCCTGCGACTCCGGGCCGGCGATCGACAGGTAGTAGCGCAGCGCGTCCGGCTGGTAGCGGGACAGCATGTCCCGCACGTAGATGACGACGCCGCGCGACGAGCTGAACTGCTGGCCGTCGACGTTGAGGTACTCGCTGGACACCACCTCGGTGGGCAGGTCGAGGTCACCGAAGATCCCCGGCGCACCGCCCTTGTCCCCCTTGCCGGCGTAGCCGAGCAGCTCGGCCGGCCAGATCTGGGAGTGGAACGTGATGTTGTCCTTGCCCATGAAGTAGTAGCTCAGCGCCTCGCCGTCGTTCCACCAGGCGCGCCAGGCCTCAGGGTCACCGGTGCGACGCGCCCACTCGATGGACGCGCTCAGGTACCCGATGACGGCGTCGAACCACACGTACAGCCGCTTGTTGGGGTTCTCCTCCCACCCGGGCAGCGGCACCGGGATGCCCCAGTCGATGTCCCGCGTCATGGCCCGCGGGCGGACGTCGTCGAGCAGGTTGAGGGAGAACTTCAGCACGTTGGGGCGCCAGTCCACGCGGGTGCGCAGCCAGTCACCCAGCGCGGGGACGAAGGCCGGCAGGTCGAGGAAGAAGTGCGTGCTCTCGACGAACGTCGGGGTCTCGCCGTTGATCCGGCTGCGCGGGTTGATGAGGTCGACGGGGTCCAGCTGGTTGCCGCAGTTGTCGCACTGGTCGCCGCGGGCCCCGTCGTAGCCGCAGATGGGGCAGGTGCCCTCGATGTAGCGGTCCGGCAGCGTTCGGCCCGTGGACGGCGAGATCGCGCCGAGCGTCGTCTTCTCGATCATGTAGCCGTTGCGGTGCACGGTGCGGAACATCTCCTGCACCACCGCGTAGTGGTTGCGCGTCGTGGTGCGGGTGAACAGGTCGTACGACAGCCCGAGCGACGTGAGGTCCTCGACGATGATCCGGTTGAACCGGTCCGCCAGCTGCTGCGGGGTCAGGCCCTGGCGCTCGGCCTCGACGAGGATCGGCGTGCCGTGCTCGTCGGTCCCGGACACCATGAGCACCTGGTGACCCGCCATCCGCATGTACCGGCTGAAGACGTCCGACGGGACGCCGAAGCCGGCGACGTGACCGATGTGGCGGGGGCCGTTCGCATAGGGCCACGCGACGGCCGACAGGATGCGGGACATGGTGCGAATCCTAGGTGCGGCCCCCGGGCCGCCCCGCTCCGATGGTCAGCAGCGGCAGCCGCCGGCGTCGGGCGAGCCGACGGTGCCCGAGATCACGCTGCTCGGCCCGACCGCCGCCCGGCGGGAAGCCGGTGCGTGGCCCGGTGGTTCACTTCCGGTATGGAGACCCGCCGCGCGCTGCTCGTCGTCGACGTGCAGCCCACCTTCTGCGAGGGCGGCGCGCTGCCGGTCGAGGGCGGCAACGCCACCGCCGAGGCGATCGCGGCCTACGCCGACGCCCATCGTGACCGGTACCACCTCGTCGTCACCACGCAGGACTGGCACGTCAGCCCCGGCCGGCACTTCTCGGACCACCCGGACTTCGTCGACACCTGGCCGCCGCACGGCGTGGCCGGCACCGCCGAGGCGGGGCTGCATCCCGCGTTGGCGGACCTGCACCCCGACGCCGCCGTGAAGAAGGGTGCCTACCAGGCCGCCTACTCCGGCTTCGAGGGGATCGACGACGCCGGCCGCACGCTCGCCGCGATCCTCCGCGAGCGGCAGGTCACCGACGTCGACGTCGTCGGCATCGCGGAGTCGCACTGCGTGCGCGCGACGGTGCTGGACGCGATCGCGGCGGGCCTGCACACCCGTGTGCTCACGGACCTCACGGTGCCGGTCTCGCCGGAGCTCGGCGCCGCGGCCCGCGCGGACATGGCCGCCGCCGGCGCGGAGCTCATCCCCTCGTCGGTCGCCTGAGCACCGCCCGGACCACCTCTCGCAGCCCGCCCGGATCGTCCGTGCCGTCCCGGGCCGGGGGCACTGCGGGCGCCTCCGGGCGTGGCGTCCCGTCCGGTGCGCCGTCTCCTGCCGGACGGCCGGTCACCGTGCCCGGGCCGCCGCCGCCGCCTCGTAGAGGTCCCGCTTGCCGGCACCGGCCTCGCCGGCCACCGCCGCGACCGCGTCCTTGAGCCGCTCGCCGGCGTCCACCCGCGCCAGGACGCGCGCGACGAGGTCGCCGGGGACCGCGCCGACCATCCGGTCCGGGGCACCGGCGACGACGACGACGATCTCCCCGCGCATCTCCCCGGCCGCCGCCCACGCCGCGAGCCCGCCGAGCGTGTCGCGACGCACCTCCTCGTACGTCTTGGTCAGCTCGCGGCACACCGCAGCGCGCCGTTCGGGACCGAACGCCTGAGCCAGCGCCGCCAGGAACGCACCCAGCCGGTGCGGCGCCTCGAAGAACACGAGGGTGCGGCGCTCGTCGGCCAAGGCCGCCAGCGCCCGCGCCCGTTCCCCGGGCCTGCGGGGCGGGAATCCCTCGAACGCGAACCGGTCCGTCGGCAGGCCGGACACCGCGAGCGCCGCGAGCACCGCGCTCGGTCCAGGAGCGACGGTGACCGGCACGCCGGCCGCCACCGCGGCCGTCACCAGGCGGTAGCCGGGGTCGGAGACCGCGGGCATGCCGGCATCGGTGACGACGAGCACGGTGCCCCCACCCGCGACGACCTCGAGCAGCTCGGCGACCCGGCCGGCCTCGTTGTGCTCGTGGTGGCTGACCACGCGACCACCGATGGTGACCCCGAGCCGCCGGGCAAGGTCCCGGGTGCGGCGGGTGTCCTCGGCGGCGACGACGTCGGCCTCGGCCAGCAGCCGGCGCAGCCGCAGGGAGGCGTCCTCGGCGTCGCCGATGGGCGTCGCGGCGAGCACGAGCCGTCCGGCGTCCGACGAGGTCACGGCACAAGCCTGCCACTCACGCCGGGAGCACAACGATGCCCCCTACCATGGCCGCGTGCCGCCCAACGGTCGCCATCGGGCCGACTCTGCTCAGCCGAACGACTCTGCTCAGCCGAACGACTCCGCCCAGCCGAACGACTCCGCCCAGCCCGACGAGCCCGCCCAGCCCGACGAGCCCGAGGACCTCGCCCCGCGCGACGAGCGCGCACGGCCCGCGGCGACCGGGGCCTCGACACCTGACGGCGACCCGCTCTCCGCACCGAAGCCTGCGCCGCGCGGCTGGCTCCCGGAGGAGTCCACGCTGGCCCGCCTGCAGCGCCGCCTCCTCGGCGAGGCCTTCCTCGCGCTCGACGCCACCCGCCGCGCCCGCGTCCTGGGCTGGCTGTTCCCGCTGCTCGTCACGGTGTTCGGTGGCGTGCTGCGTTTCTGGCACCTCGGCACGCCGCACGCACTCGTCTTCGACGAGACGTACTACGTGAAGGACGGCTACTCGATGGTCGTCCGCGGCTACGAGGCGAACTGGGGCCCCAACCCCAATCCCGGCTTCGAGGCCGGCAACACCTCGATGCTGCAGACCGCCCCCGAGTACGTGGTGCACCCGGCGATCGGCAAGTGGCTCATCGGCCTGGGGATCCAGCTCGGCGGAGGCGTCACCAGCTCGTTCGCCTGGCGACTGTCCGCCGCGGTGTTCGGCACGCTGGCGATCCTGCTCATCGCCCGCATCGGCCGGCGGCTGTTCGCCTCCACCGCACTGGGCACCATCGCCGGGCTCTTCCTCGCCGTGGACGGCGAGGCGCTCGTCCAGTCGCGCGTCAGCCTGCTGGACCCGTTCCTCATGTTCTTCGTGCTGGCGGCGTTCGGCGCCCTCCTGCTGGACCGCTACCAGTCCCGACGCCGGCTCGCGGAGCGAGCGGCCGCCATCCTCGACGCGGGCGGTTCGCTCGAGACCGGCCCTGCCCTCGGCTTCCGCTGGTGGCGCCTCGCGGCCACCGTGCTGCTCGGCCTGGCGTGCGGCACCAAGTGGTCCGGCATCTACTTCCTCGCCGGGTTCGGGGTGGTGTCCGTGTGGTGGGACGTCACCGCCCGGCGCACGGCGGGCGTCCGGCACTGGCTGCGCACCGGCATCCTGCGCGACGGCGTGCCGGCCTTCGCCGTCATGGTGCCCGGGACCGCGCTGGTGTACCTCGCGACGTGGACCTCGTGGTTCCTGCACCCGGAGGCCTGGGGCCGCCAGTGGGCCGCGCAGAACCCGGGCCAGGGCGAGCTGTGGCTGCCGCCCGCGCTGCGCAGCCTGTGGAAGTACCACCTCGACATGTGGCACTTCCACAACACGCTGACGACGCCGCACCCGTACGCCGCGGAACCGCTGGGCTGGATCATCCAGTGGCGACCGACATCGTTCTGGTACCCGACGACGATCTCCGGCCTGTCGGGGCAGTCGGCGCTCGACGCGTGCGGCGCGACCTCGTGCTCGCAGCCCATCACGTCGCTCGGCAACCCCCTCATCTGGTGGGCCGGCGCGGCCGCGCTGCTCGTCGCGCTCTGGTGGCTGGTGCGTCACCATGACTGGCGCGCCGGGGCGGTGCTGGCGGGCGTCGGGGCCGGCTGGCTGCCATGGTTCGCCTACATGCACCGGACGATCTTCACGTTCTACACGGTGGCCTTCGTGCCGTGGGTGGTGCTGACGCTCGTCTACGTGCTCGGCCTGATCCTCGGCCCGGTTGAGGAGGGCGACCAGCGCGGGCGGCGCGCGGCCGTGTGGGGTGTCGGCGTCTTCGTCGGGCTCGTCGTCGCGGTCGGGATGTTCTTCTACCCCGTGTGGAGCGCGCAGACCATCCCCTACCAGCAGTGGCACATCCGCATGTGGCTGTCGTCCTGGATCTAGCGGTCAGCGCCGCCAGCTGACCTGCGGCGAGGGGTACCACGCCAGACCGGCGCGGTCCCAGCTCGCGGCGTGCGGCGCCACCCGCTCCCGGAACGACTCCCAGTCGCCCGACGACGACCAGGCGACCTCGGCCACCGCGGCCAGCCGGGGCAGCAGCATCGCCATCACGTCGTCGCGCGTGCGCAACGTCTCGGTCCAGATCGCCGCCTCGACGCCGATCACCGCCGCCGGGTCGAGCCCGGGCACGGTGGTCGCCGGGTCCCAGGCGTAGGCGTCGTGCAGCTCGATGCAGCCGGCCCAGTCCAGGCCCAGCGGGTGCCCCGGCCGGTAGGCCATGTCGAGGTAGACGCGGTCGGCGGGCGACAGCAGCACGCGTGCCCCCGCCCGTGCCGCAGCGACCACGGGTGCCGGGTCGGCGCGGGTGTCCCACAGCTGCACCACCGTGCCCTCGGGCAGCGGTGCAGCCGCGATCTCCTGCCAGCCGACGACCTCGCGCCCGGCGGCCCGCACCGCCTGCACCGCGGCGCCGACCAGCCGCACGTACTCGTCCGGCGGGGTGTGGTGGGCCTCGTCGCCACCCAGGTGCAGGTAGCGGCCCGGCGTCATCGCGGCGAGGTCCGCGAACACGTCGGCGAGGAACGGCACCGTCTCGGGGACGTCGCGGCGCAGGCTGGAGAACCCGACCGCGGTGCCCTGGTAGACCTCGGGCGCGACGCCGTCCGGGTTGAGTGCGGGGACCGCGTGCAGGGCCGCGTTGACGTGCCCCGGGACGTCGATCTCGGGCACCACCGTCACGCCGCGGGCAGCCGCGTGACGGACCAGCCGGGCCCAGTCCGCGACGGAGTAGGCGCCGCCCGGGTCGCCGCCCACCGCTCCCGCGGACGAGCGCGCGACGAGCTCGGGTCGCGACGGCAGGTCGAGCCGCCAGCCTTGGTCGTCGGTGAGGTGCACGTGCAGCACGTTGAGCTTGTAGGCCGCGAGCAGCTCGATGACGCTCTCCAGGTCCGCCGCGGTCAGGAAGTGCCGCGCGACATCGACCGACAGTCCGCGCCAGGCGTACCTCGGGATGTCATCGATCTGTACATCGGGGATGATGGTGCTGGTGGCGCGCGTCTCGAGAAGCTGGCGCAGCGTGGCCGCCGCGCGGTGCAACCCGTCAACGGTCGGCGACGTCAGGTGGACTCCCGCGGCGTCCGCGGTGAGCCGGTAGCCCTCCCGGGCACGGTCAGGGGCGACGCCCGGTTGCTCTCCCCCCAGCGTGAGCACCACGGCAGGGCGCGGCGTCCCGGCACCGTGCCTGCTGCCCTCGTCGGGCGCCCGCTGCACGGGCACGACGAACCCGGCGGCCTCACCGAGCACCCGCGCGACCACCTCCGCCGGACCCGCGGCCGCCGCCGGCGCGAGCACCACGGTGCCCGGGACGATCGCGAACGGGGCTCCGCCACGTGTGCGGATGCTCGCCGGACGCGGCACCAGGGGCAGCACGGCGCTCATCCTGGCACCTGCCGTGCGACGACCGCAGCACAGCCGGCCCCAGGCGGGCTCGCCGGGCAGGCCGGGCCGATGTGTCCTACGGTCGAGGGTGAGCCAGCCTCGTGAGCTCCGGCCGGGTGCGGCGGATCTACCCCCCGGATCCGCCGTCACCCGACCGGGTGAATCCGGACAGGTTCGGTATCCGCGGCCCCGTGACATGCCCCTTGAGACGTCAGGGCCATGCGGACGGGGGACGGCGGATGGACGCGCACGGGCTACGAGTGGACGTCACGGACGAGGACGTGCGCGTCGCGCGCCGGCTCTGGCTGGCCGCGCTCGACGACCCCCGCGCCGCCGCCGAGCGCACCGCTCGGCTCCATGACGACCTGCGGCTGCTCATCCACGCCCAGGCGCAGCAGATCGCCGAGGACTTCCGTGATGCCCACCGCGCGGCGCGCCGCTCAGCGGCGGACCAGCTGCGCGCCCACCGACGCGCTTCCGCACCCGCGTCCGACTGAGCGCCGCGGCGGCCAGTGTCGCCGTGCCACGCACCGCGCGGTACGAGGCCCGGTGCACCGACGCACCGCTACTCCGCCGGCAGCGTGAACGTCCAGCCTTCGGCGAGCCGCTCCGTCACCACGCGGCGCACCGCCCGCACCGTGCTCCACCGCTCACCGCCGCCGTCGTGCGCCAGCACCACCGCGCCTGGGGTGATCGCCGCACGCAGGTTGGCGACGAGCGTCTCCTCGTCCTGCGTCTCCCAGTCGAAGATGACGTTGCCGAGCCCCAGCGGGCGCATGCCCAGCTGGGCAGCCACGCCGGCGGTCAGTCCCCACGAGCCGTTCGGGGCGCGGAAGTAGGGCACGGGGACGTCGCCCACGGCGTCGCGGATGATGCGCAGGTTCTCGACGAGGTCGTTGCGGACCCGCTCGGCCGGCCAGTCGCCCATGTCCTGGTAGCTCGTCGTGTGGTTGGCGAGCACGTGCCCCTCCGCCACGGTGCGCCGGAGCAGCTGCGTCCCGCCGGGCGCCTGCACGTTGCTGCCGATGACGCAGAACACCGCCGTGATCCGGGCCTCCGCCAGGACGTCCAGCAGCTCGTCGGTCTCCCCGGGGTTCGGGCCGTCGTCGAACGTCAGGGCGGCGACGAGGCCGGCGCCCCGCGCCGCGGTGACCTGCGTGGCGTCCGTCACAGCTCGCGGTAGTCGAAGTGGTCGAACGTCGCCACCTCGCGGTAGCCGGAGAGGTCCACCGCAGCCAGCCCGACGAAGGCGCCGGTGAAGAACCCGCCGTAGCCCTGCAGCACGTAGTCGTCCGACAGCACCTTCGCGTCGAGCTCGACGCCGGTGCTCTGCCACGTGCGGCCGTCGAACGAGTAGTCGTAGGTGTAGCTGCTGGTACGGACGCGGGTGCGCAGGTGCACCAGCTCCACGCCGTCCGGCACCAGGATCGCCTCGTCGCGCAGGCAGGAGCGGTACTGGCCGCGGTCGTTCTCGGCGACCTCGATCACCCGGCCGCGCCGCTCGTCCCACGTGACGAACACCCACGACCAGTGGGTGTCGTTGTAGTAGTTCGTGAGGCCGGCCATCGCCTGGTAGGTCTCCGGCTCGAACTTGACGGCGGTCTCCGCGTCGAAGTCGAAGGCCTGCCACCGGCGCGCGACGAGCGACAGCTCGTGACGGTTGGCCAGGGACCCCTGCCCGGCGAGCTCGAGCCGGCCGCCGCCCACGGTGCCCATCGCCGCGGTGAAGGGCACGCGCAACGTGTTCCACTCCAGGCTGAGGGTCGGGGCGGCGAACTCGTCGTGCTGCGAGTGGTCGGTGGGTGCGTCCGTCATGATGGCGTCGTCCGGAGCAGGGACCGTGAGCAGTCCGGCACGGCCGCCGACGACCCGCGGCCAGCCGTCCGCATCCCACTCGACCTGCTGGATGGAGGTCTCACGCCCGAGCGTGCACCACCCCCGCGGCGCATCCGCGTCCTCGTGCTCGTGCCGCCACGGGCGGGCGACGAGCGAGGCGTAGTACCACTGCCCACCGGGTGTGGCCACGAGCGCTCCGTGGCCCTGCTTCTGCAGCGGGAAGTCCGGGGTGTCGACGTTGGTGATGAACGGGTTGCCGGGCATCGTCTCGAACGACAGCGCGTCGAGGGACCGCGACCGCGCGACGGACTCCTGGTGCTCCCAGACGGTGCCGCCCTCGGCCACGAACAGGTAGTACCAGCCGTCGATCTTGTACAGGTGCGGACCCTCGACCAGGCCACGCTCGGTCCCGGCGTAGATGGTGCGCTGGGTCTTGCGGTCCGGCGTCAACGTGAACGGGTCGAGCTCGGTGAGCGTGATGCCGTCGAACTGGTGGTGATACTCCCGGTGGTCCCACGTCTGCTGGACCAGGTACTTCCGGCCGTCGTCGTCGTGGAAGATGCTGGCGTCGAAGCCGATGCCGTTGAGGCGCACGGGATCGGACCACGGCCCGGTGATCTGGCTGGCCGTCGTCACGTAGTTCGTCATGTCCTTGAAGGCGCCCTCGGCCACCTTCACGTCCGTGTAGACGAGCCAGAACTTCCCGTCGGCATAGGACAGATCGGGCGCCCAGATGCCGCCCGAGGCGGGGTTGCCCTTCATGTCGAGCAGACGCGTGTCGTCCAGGACGTTGGTGACGAGGTTCCAGTGGACCAGGTCCTGCGAGGCGTGGATCCGGACACCGGGGAACCACTCGAACGTCGAGGTCGCCAGGTAGTACGTGTCGCCGACCCGGATGATGCTCGGATCCGGGTCGAACCCCGGCAGCACAGGATTCGTGATCATCATGGCGCGGTCCTGACCGGCCCCGTCGAACGACACAGCATGACTCCCTCGTGGTACGGGCCCGACGGCCCTGCATGCAGCCCGCGCCGGTCCGCGCCGGGCCTCGAGGCGCCGGCACGGACCGGAGAACGTCAGCCCTTGACCGCTCCGGTCAGGCCACCGACGATCCGCCGCTCGAACAGGCTGAAGAAGCCGAGCGCGGGCAGCATCGCCAGGGACGTGAAGGCCAGGATCTTGGCCGTGTCCGCCGAGTAGGGGCCGGACGCGAAGGTCTGGACGCTCAACGGCAGGGTCTGCGACGACTGGTTGTTGAGGACGTACAGCGGCAGCATGTAGTTGTTCCAGCTGCCGATGAACGCCAGGATCCCGACGGTAATGACGCCCGGGACGGACAGCGGTACCACCATCCGGAAGAAGAACCCCAGGCGGCTGCACCCGTCGATCTCGGCGGCCTCTTGGATCTCGTAGGGGATCGCCCGAAGGAACGGCACGAGGATGATCACCGTCACCGGAAGCGCGAACGCGATACCCGGCAGGATGATCCCGACCAGGTTGTTCATCAGGTGCATCGTGCGGATGAGGATGAACAGCGGCGTGATCGCCACCGCCATCGGGAACATCAGGCCCGCCGCGAACAGGGTGTAGAGCGCGCCCCGCCCACGGAACGAGTAGCGGGCGAGCACGAAGCTCACCATGAGACCGAGGGCGACGACGCCGGCGGTGGTGACGAGTGCCGCGATCGACGAGTTGAGGAACGAGCGCCAGAAGACGCCGTTCGTCAGCACGTCAAGATAGTTCCGGCCCACCCAGGGATGCGGCCAGCCGGCGGGGTCGGTGGTGATCTGCGAGTTGGTACGGAACCCACCGACCACGATGTACAGCACCGGGGAGATCATCACCGCCACGAAGAGCAGCGCGACGAAGTACACCACCGGGTTGCCCCACCCGAGAGTCTTGGGCTTGCTGGCCTTGCGACGGGCGTGGATCTCGGTGGCGTCGAGCGTGTCGGCGGTCATCGCGTCTTCCCTCCCCCGGTGAGCGCGCCATCGGTGTCACGGCGCAGGACGAAGCGCTGGTAGGTGAGCGCGATGACGAGCGAGATGAGGAACATCACCACGGCGACGGCACTGCCGTAGCCGAAGTTGCCGGAGACCCGTCCGTTCTGGTTCATGTAGGTCGCCATCGTCGAGGTGCCCGCGGTCGAGGCGACGTACTGGCCCCAGATGATGTAGACGAGGTCGAAGAGCTGCAGCGATCCGATGATCGACAGGAACGCCCAGATCCGGACCGTCGGGCCGAGCAGCGGGAGCGTGATGCGCCGCTGCACCTGCCAGTACGACGCGCCGTCGATCGCCGCCGCCTCGTTGAGCTCCTCGGGGATGCCCTGCAGCCCGGCGAGGAAGAGGATCGTGGCGTAACCGATGTACTTCCACGTGAGGATGATCATCAGGGTCCACAGCGCGAGCCGTGGGTTCGACAACCAGTCCTTGTCGAGGAAGTTCAGGTGCATGTCGCGCATGAGCGCGTTGAACGCGCCCTGACCACCGAGCAGCAGGCTCCAGCCGATGCCGGCGACCGCCTCGGAGATGACGTAGGGCACGAAGATCAGCACGCGGATGAGTGACTGCCCGCGCATCTTCTTGTTGAGGAGCAGTGCGAACGCGATGGCGACCGGGCCCTGCATCACCAGGGACAGGACCAGGATCTCCATGTTGTGCTTCAGGGCACCCATGAACAGCGGGTCCTGGAAGATGATGACGTAGTTGTGCAGCCCGATGAAGTCGGTGGGCTTGCCGTAGCCCTTCCACCGGAAGAAGCCGTAGTAGGCGGCCAGGAACACCGGCAGGACGACGAACGTGACGAAGATGACGACCGCCGGTGCCGACATCGCTGCGATCTCCAGGCGGGCCGCCCAGCCGGCACCGCGACCGCGGCGCCGGGCGAGCCCGGACGGGGGCAGCGCAGCAGCGCTGCCCCCGTCCTTCGAGAGATTCACAGGCGAGGTCACCACGACGGGCGCGTGCTCGCGAGTGGAATCAGTCATGGTGCTTGCGCTCAGCCCTTCGCTGCGGCGTCGTTCGCCGCCTTGATGATGCCGGCCGGGTCACCCTTGCCAGCGAGCATGTCGACGACGCCGGTGTTGAGCGCGTTGCCGATGTTCTGGCCGAGGCGGGTGTCCAGCCACTGCGACACGTAAGCGGCCTTCTGGTTGTAGGCCATGACCTCCTGCAGCACCGGGTCGGTGACAGCAGCGGCGGCCTTGCTCGACGCGGGCGGCGCCGAGGCGGCCGTCGAGTACGCGGTCTGGATGGCGTCGCTGGCCAGGAAGTTGAGGAAGTCGGTGCACGCCGGCTGCGGGGCCTTGGCCGAGCAGGAGAAGGCATCGACGCCAGCCATCATGGCCGTGGGGTCACCCGCGCCGCCAGGAACCGACGGGAACGGGAAGAAGCCAAGGTCAGGCAGGTTCTTCTGGTCCGGGGTCAGGGAACCGATCACGCCCGGGTCCCACGCACCCATGAGCTCCATGGCGGCCTTGTGGTTCGCCACGAGACCGGCCGACGAGCCGGCGCCCTGCTGGGCGGAGGTCGTCAGGAAGCCGTCGTTGAACGGCTTGGTGGCGGCGAAGGTCTGCAGGTCCGTGCCGGCCTTGAGGAAGCACGGGTCGGAGAGGTTCGCGGTGTTGGCAGCCGTGTCCAGCGTCTGCTGCGAGCACTCGCGCAGGGCGAACCAGTAGAACCAGTGAGCGGCCGGCCATGCGTCCTTGGCACCGAGGGCGATCGGGGTGATGCCCGCGGCCTTGAGCTTCGAGACGGCGTCGTTGAGGTCCGCCAGCGTCTTGGGCGTGCTGGTGATGCCGGCCTTCTGGAACAGGTCCTTGCTGTAGAAGAACCCGCCGGGCAGCACGGTCATGGGCACCGCGTAAACCTTGCCCTTGTAGGTGTCGGCCGCGAACGCGGAGGCCGGGATGGCCGCCTTCGTCGCGGGCGAGATCGCGTTGGTGATGTCCGCCACGAACCCGGCGTCGGCCATCGCCGCGAGCTTGCCGCCGCCGCGCTGCAGGAAGATGTCCGGAGCGTCGCCGCCGTTGAGCGCGGTCTGCAGCTTGCCGTCGAGGTCCTCGTTCTGCACCGGCTGGACGTTGACGGTGACGTTCGGGTGGACCTTCTTGTAGGCCGCCACGGTGTCGGTCCAGAACTGCGGACCCTTGCCCGTCGTGTTGTTCTCCCACAGCGTCAGCGTGGCCGTGTAGTCGGCCGCACTGGTCTGGGCGCCACCGCTCGCGCCGCCAGTCGGGGTGCTGGTCCCCCCCGTGCTGGAGCTGCACGCGGCAAGCCCGAGCGCGGCCACGGCGGTAACGGCCGTGATCGCAAGGGACTTCCTCGCATTCATCAGATCTGTCCTCCTCGTTGAGACCCTGACAGACAAGCCGGCGACCACGCGTCGCCGGTGATCCCGACAACCGCGACAGACGCCCGGGCATCTTGCCCGCTGACCCTGACTGGCTACGCCGGATCCCCGCCCGCGGCACCTCCGACGCGTTCGTCGTCAGTGACGGTCGTGCGGGTGCCCGACGCCGTCAGACTGCACCCGGACGGAAAACGATGTCAAACGTTCTCGATAACGATTTAGTCACGTGTCCAGGGCGCCGTCAGGCCGATCTCACCCGCTCGCGGAGACCCCACCGCGGGTACCGTGGTGACGACGCCGGGGGCTCGGGGCGTGGTGCGCCGCCCCGCCGAGGCAATCGTTATCGACAACGTTCTCCCGGGGCTATGCTGCCTCCCGTGGCTCAGCGGGTCACGATCACCGATGTCGCTCGTGCCGCGGGCGTGTCGGTGTCGACCGTGTCCAAGGTGATCAACTCGCGCGACGGCGTAGCACGCGAGACGTTCTCGCGTGTCAACGCGGTGATCGACGACCTCGGCTACGAGGGCAGCCTCGTCGCGCGGAGCCTGCGCTCCCACAAGACGTACGTCATCGGCGTCCTCGTCGCAGGCTTCGAGCCGTTCAGCGCCGAGATCCTCAAGGGCGCCGCGACGGTGCTCGAGGAGAGCCAGTACGACCTGCTCGCCTACACGGGCGCACGACGTGGCGGCGGTGTGGGCTGGGAGCGGCGGTACCTGTCGCGGCTGTCGGGCACGCTCATCGATGCCGCGATCCTCGTGACGCCGACGGTGACGGACGCCGACTCCGACATCCCGGTGGTCGCCATCGACCCGCATGCCGGGCCGCTCGGCCTGCCGACCGTGGACTCCGACAACTTCACCGGAGGGGTGCTCGCGACGCAGCACCTGCTGGAGCTGGGCCACACCCGCATCGGCTACCTCGCCGGCCGGCCCGACCTCGAGTCGTCCCGCCTGCGGGAGGCCGGGTTCCGCAAGGCGCTCGCCGACGCGGGCGTCCCGGTCGACGAGAACCTCATCCGGATCGGCTCCTACAGCCGGGAGGACTCGCACGCGCCCGCCAGCGAGCTGCTGTCGCTGCCCGACCGCCCCACCGCGATCTTCGCCGCGAACGACCTGTCCGCCCTCGGCATCATCGACGTGGCGCGCCAGCTCGGCATCGAGGTGCCGCGTGACCTGTCGGTCGTCGGGTTCGACGACATCCCGGACTCGGCGCAGTCGACCCCGCCGCTGACCACGGTCCAGCAGCCGCTGCAGCGGATGGGCGCCGAGGCGATCCGGCTGCTGCTCGCGCTCCTCGACGGCGAGCCGCCGGACGATCACCACGTGCGCCTGCCGGTGTCCCTCGTCCGTCGCGGCTCCAGCGCCCGATTCTGACCGACCGTCATCCTCCCGCGAAGGACCAGCCATGCCCGACGTCGTCGTTCCCTGCCCGGCTGACCTCGCCCACCGCTCCGCCCGGACCACCGTCACGGTCACCGGCGCGGACGGCCGGGCCCTGGCCGGTGCCGAGGTCACCGTGGCGCAGCGACGCCACGCGTTCGCCTTCGGGAACATCGGCTTCGACATGGTCGCGCTGGCGAACGACGACCCCGACGCCGCCGGCGACTACGCCGGCGCCCACCACCACCTCGAGCGCCTCGCCGACCTCTGGCTGGACCTCTTCAACACCGCCACGCTGCCGTTCTACTGGCGCCGGTTCGAGCCGGTTCGCGGCCGGCCCGACACCGCCCGGCTGCGGCGGGCCGCCGAATGGTTCCGCGATCGCGGGG
>JAJYSG010000076.1 GCA_021793675.1 Actinomycetes bacterium
CCACGCTCGCGCGCGGGCTGGGTGAGGATCGTCGTCGACAGGAGCCACCGGGCGGGGTCGTTCTCGTCCTTCGTCGGGTCGCGCCAGAAGGCGTAGAGGCCGGCGAAGGCGAGGGGGGCGGCGTCCGCGCGGTGGATGAAGTGAGGGGTCTTCTGCCCGCCCGTGTCCTTGCGCCACTCGTAGTAGCCGTCGGCGGGCAGGATGCAGCGGCGGGTGCGCAGCGACTTGGCGAAGGCGTTCTTCTGCGCGACGGTCTCGATCCGGGCGTTGATCATCCGCGCCCCGATCCGTGGGTCGTCGGCGAACGCCGGGACCAGCCCCCAGCGGGCGGCGTGCATCTCCCGGCGCAGACCGCCGTCGGTGCGCTCGAGGATCACCCGGACCTGGTCGGTGGGGGCGACGTTGAACGAGGGGCGGACCTCGGCCGCGTCCTCGACGATCTCGGCGACGTCGAACGCGTCGGCGAGGTCCTGTGCCTGACGGAAGGATGCATAGCGGCCGCACATGCTTCTAGCCTGCCAGGCCGCGGTGACACACGGCGTCAGCCGTGGGGTTGAGCCCGTGTCCGACCGCGGGCGGACTCCGTACCGTGTGCCGCGTACCCACCACGCAACCACGAGCGAGGCCGCGATGTCGCAGCAGCTCCCGCCATCGACGCCCTACTCGGGGGGTCGCCGACCTACGGGACCCCGTACGCCACCGGCCACGGCGGGTACATGTCCGCGACCTGCCTCCTCGGATCCTGGGGTCGCGCGACGGAATAGACGAGATCGACGAGGCGTTCCTTGCGATACCCCCTAGGGGTATCCATACAGGGTGGCCGCCGCGCCACCCGGGAAGGACGACCGTGAGCAGCCACCACGACGACCGGGTACCCGTCGCACACGAGCACAGTCGTCCCGGCCGCGAGGACGAGGCCGCGGGACACGACCCACACCACACGCACTCCGTGCAGGACGACGGCGCCGATGCTCACCGCCGCGCCCACGAGCACACGAGCTCCGCCCACGGCGAGCACGGCGGTCACGGAGACGCCCACGGGCACCACGGTGGTCACGGCGACCACGCCGCACAGTTCCGTCGGCTGTTCTGGGTCATGCTCGTGCTCGCCGTTCCGACGGTGCTGCTGAGCCCGATGTTCGCCGACATCGTCGGCTACCGGCTGCCCGACGTCCCCGGTGTGGGCTGGGTGGCTCCGGTGCTCGGCACGGTCGTCTACGTCTGGGGCGGCCGGCCGTTCCTCACCGGGGCGGTCGGTGAGGTGAGGACCCGCAGGCCGGGCATGATGCTCCTCATCGGCATGGCGATCACCGTCGCATTCCTCGCCTCCTGGGGCGCCCGGCTCGGCCTGCTCTCCCACGAGCTGGAGTTCTGGTGGGAGCTCGCCCTGCTCGTCGTCATCATGCTCCTCGGCCACTGGGTCGAGATGCGCTCCCTCGCGCAGACGTCCTCTGCCCTCGACTCCCTGGCGGCGCTGCTCCCGGACGAGGCGGAGCGGGTCGAGGGGGACGCCGTCGTCCCCGTGGCCCCGGCGGAGCTGCGGCTCGGTGACCTCGTCGCCGTCCGCCCCGGCGGACGCGTCCCCGCCGACGGCGAGGTCGTCGCCGGCGCGGCCGACGTCGACGAGTCGATGATCACCGGTGAGTCCGTGCCGGTGCGGCGCGCCGTCGGCGACTGCGTCGTCGCCGGGACCGTGGCCACCGACAACGCGCTACGGGTGCGAGTCACCGCGGTCGGCGAGGACACCGCGCTCGCCGGTATCCGCCGGCTCGTCGCCGAGGCACAGTCCTCCTCGTCGCGCGCCCAGCGCCTGGCCGACCGCGCGGCGGGCTGGCTGTTCTGGTTCGCGATCGGTGCGGCTGCCGTCACGATCGCCGCCTGGACGATCGTCGGCTCGCCCGCACAGGCGCTGGTCCGGGTCATCACGGTGCTCGTCATCGCCTGCCCCCACGCGCTGGGCCTGGCGATCCCCCTCGTCGTCTCGATCGCCACCGAGCGTGCCGCCCGCGGTGGGGTGCTCGTCAAGGACCGGCTCGCGCTGGAGCGGATGCGGACGGTCGACACGGTCCTCTTCGACAAGACGGGCACCCTGACCGAGGGTCGCCCCGCCGTCACCGCCCTGGCCACCACCGGCCCGCACACCGAGGAGGAGCTGCTCGCGCTCGCGGCCGCCGCCGAGCTGCCGAGCGAGCACCCGCTCGCCCGGGCGGTCGTCACTGCCGCGACCGCGCGCGACCTCACCGTCCCGCAGGCCACGGACTTCTCGGCCGCGACCGCCGTCGGGGTGCGGGCCGAGGTCGAGGGCCGCTCCGTCGCCGTCGGCGGGCCGAACCTCCTCGCCGAGTCCGGCCTCGGCCCGCTCCCGGTGAGCGATGAGTGGTCCGCGCGCGGCGACACCGTCCTCCACGTCCTCGTCGACGGTGCGGTCGCAGGCGCCCTCGCCCTGGCCGACGAGGTCCGGCCGGAGTCGCGCGAGGCGGTCGACTCGCTCCACGCCCTCGGCGTCCGGGTCGCGATGCTCACCGGCGACGCCGCACCGGTCGCCCGGGCCGTCGCCGCCGAGCTGGGCATCGACCAGGTCCTCGCCGAGGTCCGTCCGGAGGACAAGAGCGAGCAGGTCGCCGGCCTCCAGCGCGCGGGCGCGGTCGTGGCGATGGTGGGGGACGGCGTGAACGACGCTCCGGCCCTCGCCCAGGCCGACGTCGGCATCGCGATCGGTGCCGGCACCGACGTCGCGATCGCCTCCGCCGGGGTCATCCTGGTCTCCGACGACCCGCGCTCGGTGCTCTCGGTCGTCCGGCTCTCCCGCGCCGCCTACCGCAAGATGAAGCAGAACCTGTGGTGGGCCGCCGGGTACAACCTCCTCGCCGTGCCGCTCGCCGCCGGCGTGCTCGCCCCGGTGGGGTTCGTCATGCCCATGGCGGTGGGGGCCCTGCTCATGTCGCTGTCTACCGTCGTCGTCGCACTCAACGCCCAGCTGCTGCGCCGCCTGGACCTGCGACCGGAGGCCGGGTCCCACGGGGCGCGTGACGCGCAGCCCGTCCGCCCGGTGGGCGCCCGCGAGGCGACGCTGCGGTAAGGGGCGTCGGCAGCCGCTTGACCTTGACACGCTGACAAGGTCTTCACTGCGAGGCGAAGGAGGTGGTCGCCTTGCAGCCGACCCGACACGACCCGTCCCCCACCGACCTGCGTGCAGCGCTGT
>JAJYSG010000038.1 GCA_021793675.1 Actinomycetes bacterium
CCGCCTCCACCCCTCGACCCACCTCTTCGCAGCGTCCGAGCCACTGGTCGCCATAGGCGCCATTCGCTCGGACGCTGCGGTCGTAGGCGCCGGTGCGTCCGAGCGAGGGGGCGCCATGGGTGTGCTTTGCTCGGACGCTGCGGGAGATTCGGACGCTGCGGGAGATGGGGGACGAGGGGGCGGAGGGGGCGGCGGAGGGGGCGGGGCGGTTGGCGTCTCGGTGGGCGAGAAGGGTTGTCCCGGGATGTGGGCGGCGTGCCTACCATGACGGGTGAGCACCGGACCAGCCGACGTCTACCTGCACGGTCACCACGACTCGGTGCTGCGCTCCCACCGATGGCGCTCCGCCGCCAACTCGGCGGCCCACCTGCTGCCGCACCTGCACCCCGGGATGAGCCTCCTGGACGTCGGGTGCGGCCCGGGGACCGTCACGGCCGACCTGGCGCAGGCGGTGGCACCGGGACACGTCGTCGGCATCGACGCGGCGCCGGGCGTGCTCGAGGAGGCGCGGGCGCACGCCGCCGAACGGGGCGTCGACACCGTCCGCTTCGAGACCGGTGACGTGTACCGGCTCGGCTTCGCCGACGCGTCGTTCGACGTGGTGCACGCCCATCAGCTGCTGCAGCACCTCACGGACCCGGTGGCGGCGCTGCGGGAGATGCGTCGGGTGGCACGGCCCGGCGGCCTGGTGTCGGTGCGGGAGTCCGACTACGGCGGCTTCACGTGGTTCCCGCACAGCGACGGGCTCGAGGAGTGGCGGCAGCTGTACCGCGAGGTCGCGGCCGCGCTCGGCGCGCAGGCCGATGCCGGGCGCCGCCTGTCGTCGTGGGTCCGCGCCGCCGGGTTCGACCCGGACGGGATCGTCGTCGGCGCCGGCACCTGGTGCTACGCCACGGCGGAGGAGCGCACCTGGTGGTCCCGGCTGTGGGCGGACCGCTGCGTCGCGTCAGGCTTCGCGACGGCCGCGCTCGAGCACCACCTGGCCGACGAGGTGGCCCTCGAGCAGCTCGCGGAGGCGTGGCGGGCCTGGGGGGACGAGCCCGACGGCTGGTTCGTCGTGCTGCACGGCGAAGTCCTCGCCACCGCGTAGCCACGCGTCGCGGGGCTCTAGGGTGGCGCCGTGCGCATCGCCAGGTTCACCACCGGGACGGACCCCCGCTTCGCTCTCGTCGAGGGCGCCCCGGGGGACGAGGAGCTTCTCGTCATCAGCGGCGACCCGCTCTACCAGCCCACGCAGCCGACCGGAGAGCGGGTCCGCCTCGCCGACGACGGCGTGCGGCTGCTCGCGCCGGTGATCCCGCGCTCGAAGGTCGTCGGTGTGGGCCGCAACTACGCCGAGCACGCCGCCGAGCTCGGCAACGCCGTGCCTCCGGCGCCGCTGCTGTTCCTCAAGCCGAACACCTCGGTGGTCGGCCCGGACGACCCGATCGTGCTGCCGGACTGGTCCGAGCAGGTCGAGCACGAGGCCGAGCTGGCCGTGGTCATCGGCAAGGTGACCCGCAACGTCGCGCCCGACGAGGCGTTGACCAAGGTGTTCGGCTTCACGGTGGCCAACGACGTCACCGCGCGTGACGTCCAGCGCACCGACGGGCAGTGGACCCGCGCGAAGGGGTTCGACTCGTCGTGCCCGCTGGGTCCGTGGATCGTGCCGGGGCTGGACGTCGACGACCTGTACGTCCGCGCCCGCGTCAACGGCGCCACCAGGCAGGACGGCCGCACGTCGCAGATGGTGTTCGACGTCGCCTACCTGGTCTCCTACGTCTCCGAGGTGTTCACGCTGCTGCCCGGGGACGTCATCCTCACCGGCACGCCTGCCGGCGTGGGGCCGCTCACCGAGCGCGACGTCGTCGAGGTCGAGGTGGAGGACATCGGCATGCTGCGCAACCCGGTGATCCGGCGGTGAGCGCGGCCGACGAGGCCGGCGAGGGCACTGTGGACATCTGGACCGACGGGGCGTGCAAGGGCAACCCCGGCCCGGGCGGCTGGGGGGCATGGCTGCGCTGGGGCGATCACGAGCGGGAGCTGTTCGGCGGCGCGAAGGTCACGACGAACAACCGCATGGAGCTCACCGCCGTGATCGAGGCCCTGCGCGCGCTGACGCGCTCGGTGCCGGTGACGCTCCACGTCGACTCGCAATACGTCATGCAGGGCGTCACCTCGTGGATGGCCGGCTGGAAGCGCAACGGCTGGCTGACCAAGGACCGGAAGCCCGTGAAGAACCAGGAGCTGTGGCAGGCGCTCGACACCGAGCTCGCGCGGCACCAGGTGCGGTGGGTCTGGGTCAAGGGCCACGCCGGCGACCCGGGCAACGAGAAGGCCGACGAGCTGGCGAACCGCGGCGTGCCCCGCGGCTGACGCCGCCGCGCGCGCGGAAGGCCTCGGCCGGGCTCGTCGGGCGCCGAACTAGGCTGTACCCCCGTGACCCACACCTCCCCGATCCGGGTCCGCTTCTGCCCGTCCCCGACCGGGACGCCGCACGTGGGCCTCATCCGCACCGCGCTGTTCAACTGGGCCTACGCCCGGCACGTCGGCGGGACGTTCGTCTTCCGCATCGAGGACACGGACCCGGCCCGCGACTCGGAGGAGAGCTACCAGCAGCTGCTGGACGCGCTGCACTGGCTGGGACTGGACTGGGACGAGGGCGTCGAGGTCGGCGGCCCGTACGCGCCGTACCGGCAGAGCCAGCGGATGGCGATCTACCGGGACGTCGCCCGGCGGCTGGTCGACGGCGGGTTCGCCTACGAGTCGTTCTCGACGCCCGAGGAGATCGAGGCGCGGCACGTCGCGGCCGGCCGCGACCCGAAGCTGGGCTACGACGGCTTCGACCGCGACCTGACCGACGAGCAGAAGGCCGCCTACCGCGCCCAGGGCCGCGAGCCGGTCATCCGGGTGCGGATGCCCGACGCGGACGTGACGTTCACCGACCTCATCCGCGGCGAGGTGACGTTCAAGGCCGGCTCGGTCCCGGACTACGTCATCGTCCGCTCCACCGGTCACCCGCTGTACACACTGGTCAACCCCGTCGACGACGCGCTCATGGGCATCACGCACGTGCTGCGCGGCGAGGACCTGCTGAGCTCGACGCCGCGCCAGGTGGTGCTCTACGAGGCGCTGCTGCAGCTCGGCATCGCCTCGGTCATGCCCCTGTTCGGCCACCTGCCGTACGTCATGGGCGAGGGCAACCGGAAGCTGTCCAAGCGCGACCCGGAGTCGAACCTCTTCCTGCACCGCCAGCGCGGGTTCACCCCGGAGGGCCTGCTCAACTACCTCGCCCTGCTGGGCTGGGGGATCGCGCCGGACCGCGACGTCTTCAGCCTGGACGAGATGGTCGCCGCCTTCGACATCGCGGACGTCAACCCCAACCCGGCGCGGTTCGACCTGAAGAAGGCCGAGGCGATCAACGCGGCGCACCTGCGCCTGCTCGCGCCCGACGACTTCCGCGACCGCCTGGTGGCGTACCTCGCCCCCGCGGGTCTGGTCTCCGCCTCGTCGTACGACGAGCTGACGGATGACGAGCGGCGGCGCCTGGCGGCCGCGGCGCCCCTGGTCCAGGAGCGGATGACCCTGCTCGGCGAGGCCGTCGGCATGCTCGGCTTCCTCTTCGTGGCCGACGACGCCCTCGTGGTGGAGGACGACGCGCGCGCCGCCCTGCGCGACGACGCCGCGACGATCCTCGACGCGGCCGCCACGGTGCTCGGCGAGCTGCCGGAGCTCACCGCCGCCGCGGCGCAGGAGGCGCTGGCCGCCGCGCTCGTCGACGGCCTGGGGGTCAAGCCGCGGTTCGCCTACACGCCGCTGCGCGTGGCCGTCACCGGCCGACGCGTGTCGCCGCCGCTGTTCGAGTCGATGGAGATCCTCGGGCGGGACGCGACCCTCGCGCGCATCGCGCGCCTGCGCGCCACCCTGTGACCCCGCTCGGCCCGATCGACGGGGTGCTGTTCGACGTCGACGACACGCTCGTCGACACCCGGGGTGCGTTCGTCCACGCGCTGATCGCCGTCGCGCGGGCGTACCTGCCGGCCGCCGCCGTGGATCGCGTCGACGAGATGCTCGCCATGTGGCGCGCCGACACCGGCGGGCACTACCGGGCGTACACGCGCGGGGAGCTGGGCTTCGTCGAGCAGCGCCTGCTGCGGGCGAACCAGCTGCACGAGCGGTTCGGAGGGCCGGCGCTGAGCGCCGACGACTTCGCGGCCTGGGACGAGGTGTTCGACGCCGGGTTCGTCGCGGGCTGGCGCGCGCACCCCGACGCCTCGGCGCTGGTCGACCGGCTGCTGGCGGCAGGGCTGCCGCTCGGTGCGCTGTCCAACGCGGGCGTCGCCTACCAGGAGAACAAGCTCACCCGCACCGGGTTCGCGGGGCAGGTGCCGATGCTCGTCGGCGTCGACACCCTGGGCGTCGGCAAGCCCGACCCCGCCGTGTTCCTCGAGGCGAGCCGGTTGCTGGGGACCGACCCCGCCCGCACGGTCTACGTGGGGGACGAGCTCGACATCGACGCCGCCGCCGCGGCGGCCGCCGGGCTCGTCGGCGTGTGGCTGGACCGGCCGGGCGGGCGGCGGGTCTACGTCGCCGACGACGAGGTGGCCGCGGCCGGTGTCCCGGTCATCACCACGCTCGCGCAGCTGCAGGCCCTGCTCGGCCTGTCGTAGCCGGACCGCGCCCGGTCGACTCGCGCATCAGCGCGGCAGCGGGTCGAGGATCTCCAGCACCTCGTCGTGCAGCAGGCCGTTGGTCACCAGCGCCGAACCGCCCAGCGGGCCCGGCACACCGCGGATGGACGTGAACCGCCCGCCGGCCTCGGTCACCACGGGCACCAGCGCCGCCATGTCGTGCAGCGCCAGCTGCGGCTCGGCGGAGACGTCCACCGCGCCCTCGGCGACCAGCACGTGCGACCAGAAGTCGCCGTAGGCCCGGGTGCGCCACACCCGGCGGGACAGGTCGAGGAACCCGCCGAGCCGTCCCGCGTCCTCCCACTCGCCGATCTCTGAGTACGAGAACGACGCGTCCTCCAGCCGGTCCACCGCGGACACGTGGATCCGCTCGGCCGCCGACAGTGCGCGACCGGTCCACGCACCGGAGCCGGTGGCCGCCCACCACCGTCGGTGCAGCGCGGGCGCCGAGACCAGCCCGACCACGACCTCGTCGCCGTCCATGAGCGCCAGCAGCGTGGCCCACACCGGCACACCGCGCACGAAGTTCTTCGTCCCGTCGATGGGGTCGATGACCCAGCGGCGGGGCCCGTGACCGGTGTCGGCCATCTCCTCGCCGTGCACGGCGTCGCGCGGGCGCGTGCGCGCCAGCTGCGAGCGCACGATCTCCTCGGCGGCGCGGTCGGCGTCGGTGACCGGCGTCAGGTCCGGCTTCGTCTCCACCCGCAGGTCCTGGGCGTGGAACCGCTCGAGGGTCAGCGCGTCCACCTGGTCGGCGATGACGTGGGCCAACCGCAGGTCGTCGTCGTACCGCTGGGGCATGGGCGACACGGTAGCGGCTCAGGACCGCTCGGCCGGCTCCGTGGGCTCCGGCGCTCCGGTGCGGGACACCAGCAGCCGTCGGAACGAGTCGACGCGGGCGGCGCGCGCCGCCCGCGTCGACTCGTCGGGCGCGTCCGCGACCCAGGCGTCGAGCTCGCAGTCCGGGGCGTCGGCGGCGTGCGTGCAGCCCCGGGGGCACCGGTCGGCGACGTCCGCGAGATCGGTGAACGCGGCCAGCAGGTGCTCGACCTTGACGTGGGCCAGCCCGAACGACCGCACGCCGGGGGTGTCGATCACCCAGCCGGCGGGACCGGGCCCGGGCACGCGCAGCGCGACGGCCGACGTGGACGTGTGCCGGCCACGTCCCGTGACGTCGTTGACGTCGCCGGTGGCGCGCCGCGCGTCCGGCACCAGGGCGTTGACCAGCGTGGACTTGCCCACCCCGGAGTGCCCGACGAGCACCGAGACCTTCCCTGCCAGTGCCGCGCGCAGCTCGGCCAGGCCGGTGATCGCCGCACCGTCGCGACGGGTGACGACCACGGACACCCCGACCGGCTGGTAGAGCCGCGTCAGCGGCTCCGGGTCGGCCAGGTCGGCCTTGGTGAGCGCCAGCAGCACCGACATCCCGGCGTCGTACGCCGCGACGACGCAGCGGTCGATCATCCGGGTGCGTGGCTCCGGGTCGGCCAGCGCCGTGACGACGACGAGCTGGTCGGCGTTCGCGACGATGACGCGTTCGACCGGGTCGGTGTCGTCGGCCGTGCGGCGCAGCACGGTGCGCCGGTCCCCGATCCGCACGATGCGCGCCAGGGACCCCTCGGCGCCCGACGTGTCGCCGACGACGTCGACCAGGTCGCCCGGCACCACGCGCTCGCGGCCGAGCTCGCGGGCCTTCATGGCGATGACGACTCGGTCCGGCTCGTCGTCCGCGGGCGCCACGAGGACGACGTACCGGCCGCGGTCGACCCCGGTGACGAAGGCGGTGCGGGCGTCGGCGTGCTCGGGGCGCTGCTTGCTGCGCGGCCGCGACCCGCGTCCGGCACGCACCCGGACGTCGGACTCGTCGTACCGGCGCTGCGCCATCAGGCGGGCGACCCGAGCATCCCGGCCCACAGCCCGACGAAGCCGGGCAGCGTCTTGGCGGTCGAGTCCACGTCGTCCACCTCGATGCCGGCGACCGCCAGGCCGACGAGGGCACCGGCCGTCGCCATCCGGTGGTCGGCGTAGGCGTGCCACAGCCCCGGCGCCAACGGACGCGGTGTGATGACCAGGCCGTCGCTCGTCTGCTGCGCCCAGCCGCCGCGTGCCGTGATCTCGGTGGCGAGCGCGGCGAGCCGGTCGGTCTCGTGCCCGCGCATGTGCGCGATGCCGCGCAGCCGGGTGGGGGAGTCGGCGAGCACGGCGAGCGCGGCCACGGTGGGCACCAGCTCGGAGGCCGCCCGCAGGTCGACGTCGATGCCGTGGATGGCGCCGGTCCCCGCGACGGCGAGCACGCCGTCGGCCAGCGCGGTGCGCGCGCCCATCCGCTCCAGCAGGGCGGGCAGCAGCGCGCCGGGCTGGGTCGTCGTCGTCGGCCAGCCCGGCACCCGGACGGTGCCCCCGGCCACGAGCGCCGCCGCGAGGAACGGCGCCGCGTTGGACAGGTCGGGCTCGACCCGCACGTCGCGGCCGGCGACGGCGCCCGGTGCGACGTGCCAGATGCCGGGCCGCGAGTCGTCCACGTCGACGCCGGCGGCCCGCAGCACCTCGACCGTCATGGCGATGTGGGGCAGCGACGGCAACGTCGGCCCGGTGTGCCGGACCGTCAGTCCCAGGCGGTAGCGCGGAGCCGCGAGCAGCAGGCCGGAGACGAACTGGCTGGACCCGGACGCGTCCACGTCCACCGCGCCGCCCGGCAGTCCTGCGCGGCCGTGCACCGTGAAGGGCAGCCGACCGGGCGTGCCGTGGTCGTCCACCCGCACCCCGAGCGCCCGCAGCGCCTCGAGCACCGGCCCCATCGGCCGCGCGTACGCCTGCGCGTCGCCGTCGAAGCGCACCGGACCGTCGGCGAGCGCCGCGACGGGTGGCAGGAACCGCATCACCGTCCCGGCCAGGCCGCAGTCGACCGTCGCCCCGCCCCGCAGCGCGGCCGGTGTGACGAGCCAGTCGGAGCCGGACTCCGTCACGGACGTCCCGAGGTCGCGCAGCGCGCCGGCCATGAGGCGCGTGTCGCGCGAGTCCAGCACCCCACGCAGCCGGGACGGGCCCTCGGCCAGCGCCGCGAGCACGAGGTAGCGGTTCGACAGCGACTTGGATCCGGGCACCTCGACGAGGGCGTCGAGCGGCCGGGATGCGGCCGGTGCCGCCCATGTGCTCGTCATGCGCAGAGGGTACGGCGCTTTCAGTCCTCGGCAGCGGCCGCTCGCGCCTCGTGGGCGGCGTGGACGCGCCACGCCATCCCGGGGCGCCCCGCCAGGTCGGCGGCGACGAGCAGCGCACCGCCGAGCGCGCTCACCGCGGTCCAGAACCGGCGCCGGCGAGCCGCCTCGACCTCGTTCCGCACCCGGCCGGAGGGCAGCGAGGCCACGACGACCGGCACCGTGAGCGCCGCCAGTGCGGCACCGGCGGTGCGCGGCGCCTTGCCGGCCGCCAGCGCGCCCGCCGCCACGAGCGTCGCGGCGCCGTGCGCCCGCGCCAGCGTCCCGAGCCGCTCGTCGGTCACCGAGGTCAGCACCCGGTCCACCGCCTGCGCCGCCACGGGGGCGCGCCGCAACCACCGGTGCAGCACCGCCAGCCCTTCCTGGCCGGCGGTCGCGTGGGCCACCGGATGACGCAGCGCGTCCGCCCCTTCGGCGATGAACCATGACGCGAACAAGGGGCGGGCGAACAGGCGGAGCAGCACGATGTCCCTCCTCGTCGGACGGCTTGCAGCGCCCTCCACGCTAGACCGCGGGGAATGGCGGCGCCGCGCGAGGCGTTGTGACGCGCATGTCCTGTGCACTGGCTGAGCGGGCGGCGCGACCCGCGGCCCCGGCCGAGCCGTCGCCGTCCCGGCTCCCGGTGCCGCCGCTCCCGGGTGACGCACAGGCCTGGCGGCTAGGCTCGACGGCGATGAGCGAGGACACGACGCGGGTGCCCGCCGGTGAGGACGACGCGGCCCGGACCCGCCGGTTCGAGGCGGAGGCGCTGGTCTACCTGGACCAGCTCTACGGGGCTGCCCTGCGCATGACGCGCAACGCGGCCGATGCCGAGGACCTGGTGCAGGAGACCTTCACGAAGGCCTTCGCCGCCTTCCACCAGTACCGACCGGGCACCAACCTCAAGGCCTGGCTGTACCGGATCCTGACGAACACGTACATCAACTCCTACCGCCGCAAGCAGCGCGAGCCGATCCAGTCGCACACCGACCAGGTGGAGGACTGGCAGCTCGCCAAGGCGGAGTCGCACACCTCGACCGGGCTGCGCTCGGCCGAGGCCGAAGCCCTCGACCACCTGCCGGACTCCGACGTCAAGGCGGCGCTGCAGCGCATCCCTGACGACTTCCGGATGGCCGTGTACCTGGCCGACGTCGAGGGCTTCGCCTACAAGGAGATCGCGGAGATCATGGGCACCCCGATCGGGACGGTGATGTCCCGGCTGCACCGGGGCCGTGCCCAACTCCGCGAGCTGTTGCACGACTACGCCCGGGAGCGCGGCCTCGTCGCGGCCGGCCCGGGCGACCCGGAGGGGCGGCCATGACCGACGACGACCGCGCGCTGGACGACGACGTCCACGCGCGTCTGACCACCGAGGAGGATGCCTGCGGCGCCGCGTTGCGGCAGCTGTGGACCTATCTCGACAGGGAGCTCACCCCGGACGACGAGGAGGAGCTGCGCGACCACCTGGCGGGGTGCCCGCCGTGCCTGGCGGAGTACAGCATCGACGTCGTGCTCAAGGACATCGTGCGGCGCTCCTGCCGGGAGGAGGCGCCGGCCGGCCTGCGGGTGCGGATCCGGCAGACACTGCTCGACGTGCGCGCGGACGGCGTCTAGCGGCCCCGCGCTCCGCTCCGCCCCGGGGACGCGCTCCGCTCCGCCACGGGATCGACGAAGGCCCCGGAACGACGAAGGCCCCGGAACGACGAAGGCCCCGGAACGACGAAGGCCCCGACGAACGTCGGGGCCTTTCGTGTGTCAACGCTCAGGCGTTGGGGCGCTTGCCGTGGTTGGCGGCGCTCCCGGCACGGCCCTTGCGCTTGCGGCCACGCTTGCTCATCGGTCGTCTCCTCGGATGCTGGTGCGCGCACCCACGGGGCGCGGCGTCGGCGTCCATGGTCCCACACGGGCGGCGATGCGCCGAACCGGTCCGGTTCGTCCGGATTCGGCGTTCAAGTCCGGCGCGGCGCCGCCCGATACACCTGGGGTGAGCGCCCCGGCCGGCCAGCAGGTCTCCGTCATCCCGTTCCTCCACGCTCTCGCCAGCACGGGGGGCTCCGACCTGCACGTCAAGGTCGGCTCCCCGCCGCGGGTGCGGGTCGACGGCCGGCTGCGCAAGCTGCAGGCACCTGACCTGCGCCCGGTGGACACCGAGCGCATGCTCGAAGAGGTCATCCCGGACGAGCTCGTCGAGTCGTTCCGTACCACGCACGAGGCCGACTTCGCGTACTCGCTGGCCGGGGTGGGCCGGTTCCGGGTGAACGCCTACCAGGCGCGGGGCACGTTCGGGATGGTCTTCCGGCGGGTCTCGATCGGGGCGCAGTCGCTGAGCGAGCTGGCGCTGCCGGAGGTCGTCGGCGAGCTGGCCCTCGAACCGCGTGGTCTGGTGCTGGTCACCGGACCCACCGGCTCGGGCAAGACGACGACGCTGGCGTCGATGGTCGACCTGGTCAACTCGTACCGCGAGGTGAACATCGTCACCATCGAGGACCCCATCGAGATCCTGCACTCGGACAAGAAGGCGATCGTCTCGCAGCGCGAGGTGCGCCAGGACACCGCCGACTTCTCCGTGGCGCTGCGCGCCGCGATGCGTCAGGACCCGGACGTCATCCTCGTCGGTGAGATGCGTGACACCGAGACGGTTCGGGCCGCGCTGTCCGCCGCCGAGACCGGCCACCTGGTGTTCTCCACGCTGCACACGATCGACGCCGGCGAGACGATCAACCGCGTCGTCGACTTCTTCCCGCCGCACGAGCAGAAGCAGATCCGCATCGCGCTGTCGCAGGCGCTGCGAGGCGTGGTGTCCCAGCGGCTGGTGCGCCGGGCGGACGGCTCGGGCCGGGTGCCGGCCGTCGAGGTGATGGTCAACACCGGCCGCATCGCCGAGGCGATCGTCGAGCCGCTGGAGAACCCGCCGATCTCGGACCTCATCCGGGAGGGCGACTTCTACAAGATGCAGACGTTCGACCAGCACCTGTTCCGGCTGGTGCGCGACGACGTCGTGACGTACGACGAGGCGATGGCGGCCGCGTCCAACCCGCACGACCTCACGGTGGAGCTCAAGGCCGCCGGCATCGTGGTCTGAGCGTCCGGCCGCGGCGCGCCGCGGCCGGACGAGAGCGGGACCGCCGACCGGGGTGGCGGTTGCCCCCCGCTCGAACGCGATATAGCGTGTGATTACACGAGATATATCGCGAGCGGAGGGCATCATGGCAACGGACTCCTGGGTCGTCGACGGCCCGCAGGTCATCGAGGTCGACGACGTCGCGCGGCTGCGCGTCGGTCTCGTCGGGGGGCGTGCGGACGTCGTGGTGCACGACGAGCCGGTGGTGCGCATCGAGGTCCACACGGTGCTCGGTCGCCCGCTCGAGGTGACCTACCGCGAGGGCGAGCTGCGCCTCGGCTACCAGTTCACGCTGGGAGGGTGGGAGCAGTTCCTCGACAACCTCGCGCACTTCCGTGGCACCGACGCGGCGGACGTCACCATCGCCGTGCCGGCGCACACCGCGGTGCGGCTGGGCACCGTGAGCGGCGAGGGGCTGCTGGCGGGCGTCCAGGAGGACTCGTCCGTGTCGACGGTGTCGGGCGCGGTGGTCGTCGACGGCACGCGGGGCGCCCTGACGGCCCGCACGGTCTCCGGGGACGTCGCGGTGCGCGGCCACGCCGGCGCGCTGGGGCTGACCTCGGTGTCGGGCGAGCTGGCGGCGTCCGGCGAGCTGACGGTGGTCTCGGTCAAGTCGGTGTCAGGCCGCGTCACCCTCGACGTCTCGTCGCAGACTGCGAGCGTCAGCGCGACGGCCGTCTCCGGTGACATCACGCTGCGGCTGCCCGCCACCATGGGGGTGCACGTCACGGGCCAGTCGGTGTCGGGCCGGGTGGTCGTCGACGGGCGCGAGTACGGCGGCCGCCCCGGCTCTCGCACGGTCGATGTCGCGAGCGGTGACGGCACGTGCCACGTGCAGGTCTCGACGGTGTCGGGCGACCTCACCGTGCTGCGCCAGGCTCCGCAGGCGGCCTGATGCCCTCGGTCTTCGCGCACGGCCAGCTCCGGCTGTACCTGCTCGCCCTGCTCGAGACCGGTCCACGGCACGGGTACGAGCTCATCACCGCGCTCTCCGACCGCTTCGGCGGCACCTACCGGCCCAGCGCCGGGACGGTCTACCCCCGGCTGGCGCGGCTGGAGGAGGAGGGGCTCGTCGCCCGGACCGACGACGGCCGCAAGACGACCTACCGGCTCACGGACGCCGGCCGCCGCGAGCTCGACGAGCGGCGGGCGGATCTCGCGGCGGTCGAGGCGGACATCGCCGCGACCGTGCGCGAGCGCGCCGGACAGGTGCGTGAGGACGTCCGGGAGGCGATGTCGCGACTGCGCGACGAGCTGGCGGGTGCCGCGGAGCGGGCCCGGGTGTCGGCGACGCACGTCGAGACCGGGCCGACCCACGACGCGCGCGCGGCCTCGCACAGCCGCCGGATGGACGCCGACGCGATGGTCCGGCGGTTCTCCGACGAGCTGCGCGCCGACCTGCGGCGCGCCGACGTCGTGGGGGAGGTCACCGAGCTGACGGTCACCACCGTCCGCACCGTGCTCGCCTCGGCGCTCTCGGCCGTCCGGGGGACGCTCCGCGGTTGACCGGCGCTGAAGCGCGCCCCGCTACGGGCCGCGCGGTCGAAGGCGCCGTGGGGAGCGGCCGGCACGCAGGTCCCGCGCGTGATGGCGCCGCCCCGGGGCGGGACCCGGGTGAGGGCGCCATGAGGAGCGGTTGGCGCGCCACCGTCGAGGGGATGCCGATGCCTGGGCGCGGCCGACGAGAGCCGCCGGGACGCGCGCGCGGGTGGTGCGAGGGCACGCTCTCGGACTGGGTGTGGCGCGTGGCCGCCGGGACGCGCGCGCGGGTGGTGCGCCCGCTCTAGAGGTCCTCGGGCAGGCCCAGCCAGGTGTGCCAGCCGGTGTGCAGCACCAGCCACGCGATGAGTCCGTACCCGGCCTGACCTGGCAGCCGGCCGTCGCCGGCGGCCAGGTCGGCGAGCCACTGCTCGTGCGCGACCAGCGGCGTGAAGCAGTCGACGTACGGGACGCGACGGCGGCCGGCGACGTCGCCGAACGCGGCGGAGAGCTCGGCGATCCGGTCCCGGTCGGCGTCCAGGCCGGGCGGCGGCCCGACGACGAACGCCGGCACCCGGTGGTGCTCGGCGATGTCCAGGATGTTGGCCAGGTTGAGCCGGCTGCGCGCGGGCGACAGGCCGGCCGCCACGTCCCCGTCGCCCAGCCCGACGACGAGCCGGTTGTCGGCGTCCGGCGCCCACCGGCGGGCGGCCTCACCCTCCCACCGGGCACCGAGCCCCGCGGTGCTCTCGCCGGGCTGCGCGAGTGTCAGAAACAGCGGCGTCACCGGTGGCACGGTGCGGGCCGCGACGCGCCCGACCCAGCCGAGGCCCTTCGGGTCACCCGCACCGGCCACCAGCTCGTCGCCGACCACCACGATCCGCAACGGCCGATCCGCCATGCCCATCACCGCCCCGAGCCCTCGTCGTCCGCCAACGTGGGCCATCCTCCCAGGTGGCCGCGGCCCGCCGGGACGCGGCACGCCCAGCGCCCGCTGCCGGTCAGCGGCGGAACGCGGCGTCCAGGAGCTCGGCCTGCTGGGCCGCGTGCAGGCTGTGCGACCCCGTCGCCGTGGCGGCCGACTCCGGCCGCGACACCACGGACAGCGACCGGCCCAGCCGCGGCGGCACGTGCAACGACACGTACGACCACGCGCCCTGGTTCTCCGGCTCGTCCTGCACCCACACCAGCTCGGCGTCCGGGTACGGTGCGAGCGCGGCTCGCGCCGCCGGCGCGTCGAACGGGTACAGCTGCTCCAGGCGGACGATCGCCGTGTGCCGGTCGCCCGTCGTGACCCGGTGGGCCAGCAGGTCCCAGTAGATGCGGCCGGAGCAGAGCAGCACCCGTGTCACGGAGCCGGCCTCGGCCTCGGCGAGCGGGTCGCCGACGACGGGGCGGAACGTGCCGTCGGTGAACTCCGCGACGTCGGACGTCGCGGGCTTCATGCGCAGCATCTGCTTGGGCGTGAAGACGATGAGCGGCCGCCGCGGCCGGGCGTACGCCTGCCGACGCAGCAGGTGGAAGTACGACGCCGGCGTGCTGGGCTGGGCGATCGTCATGTTGTCCTCGGCCGCGAGCTGGAGGAACCGCTCGATGCGGGCCGAGGAGTGGTCCGGGCCCTGGCCCTCGTAGCCGTGCGGCAGCAGCACCGTGACCGACGAGCGCTGGTTCCAGCGCTGCTCGGCCGACGAGATGAACAGGTCGAAGATCGTCTGCGCGCCGTTCGCGAAGTCGCCGAACTGCGCCTCCCAGAGCACCAGGGCGTCGGGACGCTCGATCGAGTAGCCGTACTCGAAGCCGAGGCCGGCGTACTCGGTGAGGGCCGAGTCGTACACCCAGAACTTCGCCTGGTCGCGCGAGAGGTACGCCAGCGGGGTCCACTCGGCACCGGTCCGACGGTCGTGCAGCACCGCGTGGCGCTGGGCGAACGTGCCGCGGCGGGAGTCCTGGCCGGTGAGCCGCACCGGGGTGCCCTCGAGCAGCAGCGAGCCGAAGGCGAGCAGCTCGCCCATCGCCCAGTCGATGCCGCCTTCGCGGCTCATCAGCTCGCGCTTGGTGAGCAGCGTGGCGAGCTTGGGGTGCACCGTGAACCCGGCCGGCGGCCGGGTGTGCGCCGCGCCGATCCGGGCCAGCACGTCGCCCGGCACCGCGGTCCGCCAGCCGACCATGACGCCGGCGTCCTCGTGCTGGGCCTCCGGCTGCTCCAGCCCCAGCACCGTGTCGTCGGTGGCCGGGGCCGGCTGGTGCAGGTCGCGCGTCTCGGCGAAGACCCGCTCGAGCTGGGTCTGGTAGTCGCGCAGCGCGCCCTCGGCCTCCTCGAGCGTGATGTCGCCGCGCGCGACGAGGTCCTCGGTGTAGATCTTGCGGACCGAACGCTTGGCCTCGATGAGGTTGTACATCAGCGGCTGCGTCATCGACGGGTCGTCGCCCTCGTTGTGCCCGCGCCGGCGGTAGCACACCATGTCGACGACGACGTCGCGGTCGAACTGCTCGCGGTACTCGAACGCCAGCTCCGCGACGCGGACCACGGCCTCCGGGTCGTCGCCGTTGACGTGGAACACCGGCACCTGCAGGCCCTTGACGACGTCCGTCGCGTACTGGCTCGAGCGCGACGAGGCGACACCCGTGGTGAAGCCGACCTGGTTGTTGACGATGACGTGGATGGTGCCGCCGGTGCGGTAGCCGCGCAGCTGGGCGAGGTTGAGCGTCTCGTAGACGACGCCCTGGCCCGCGAACGCCGCGTCGCCGTGGATGAGGATCGGCAGCACCGAGAACCCGTCGCCGCCCAGGTCGATGCGGTCCTGCTTGGCACGCACGATGCCCTCGAGCACCGGGTCGACGGCCTCCAGGTGCGACGGGTTGGCCGCCAGGTGGACCTTCGTCGTGCGCCCCGACTCGGCCGTGAAGACGCCCTCAGTGCCGAGGTGGTACTTCACGTCGCCCGAGCCCTGGACCGTGGTGGGGTCGAGGTTGCCCTCGAATTCGCCGAAGATCTGCGCGTAGCTCTTCCCGGCGATGTTGGCCAGCACGTTGAGCCGTCCGCGGTGGGCCATGCCGATGCCCGCCTCGTCGAGCCCGGCGTTGGCGGCCCGGGACAGGATCGCGTCGAGCAGCGGGATGAGCGACTCGCCGCCCTCGAGCGAGAACCGCTTCTGGCCGACGAACTTGGTCTGCAGGAACGTCTCGAACGCCTCGGCCGCGTTGAGCCGGCGCAGGATGCGCAGCTGGTCCTCGCGCGCCGTGCGGGCGTGCCCGGCCTCGAGCCGCTCCTGCAGCCAGCGCCGCTGACGCGGGTCCTGCAGGTGCATGTACTCCACGCCCACGGTGCGGCAGTAGCTCTCCCGCAGCAGCCCGAGGATGTCGCGCAGCGTGGCGCGCGGCTTGCCGGTGAAGCCGCCGGTGGGGAACGAGCGGTCCAGGTCCCACAGCGTCAGGCCGTGGTTCTGCACGTCGAGGTCGGGGTGCTTGCGCTGCCGGTAGGCCAGCGGGTCGGTGTCCGCCATGAGGTGACCCCGGCTGCGGTACGCGTGGATCAGCTCGAAGATCCGCGCCGGCTTGATCGCCTCGGTGTCGGCGTCGCTCGCGGAGTCCCGGACCCAGCGCACCGGCTCGTAGGGCACCTTGAGGGACGCGAAGACGCGGTCCCAGAAGTCCGAGCCGATGAGCTTGTTCGCGACGATCCGTAGGAAGTCCCCCGACTGGGCGCCCTGGATGATCCGGTGGTCATAGGTGCTGGTCAGCGTGAGCACCTTGGAGATGCCCATGGCGTTGAGCCGGTCCTCGGACGTGCCGGCGTACTCGGCCGGGTAGTCCATGGCGCCGACGCCGATGATCGTGCCCTGTCCGGTCATGAGGCGGGGTACCGAGTGCACCGTGCCGAGCGTGCCGGGGTTGGTCAGCGAGATCGTCGTGCCCGCGAAGTCCTCGACGGTGAGCTTGCCGGCCCGTGCGCGGCGCACCACGTCCTCGTAGGCGTTCCAGAAGCCGAGGAAGTCGAGCGTCTCGGCCTTCTTGATGGCCGGCACCAGCAGCTGACGGCTGCCGTCCGGCTTCTCCAGGTCGATCGCGATGCCGAGGTTGACGTGCGCCGGGGTGAGGATCGCCGGCTTGCCGTCCTGCAGCGTGTACGACGAGTTCATCACCGGCATGTCGCCCAGGGCCTCGATCAGCGCGAAGCCGATGAGGTGGGTGAAGCTCACCTTGCCGCCGCGCCGGCGGGCGAGGTGGTGGTTGATGACGATCCGGTTGTCCACCAGCAGCTTGGCCGGCACCGTGCGCACCGAGGTCGCGGTGGGGATCTCGAGCGAGGCCTCCATGTTGGTGATGAGGCGCGCCGCCGGGCCGCGCAGGCGCTGCACCTCGTCGGTGGTCTCGGCCGTGGCGTCGTGGCCCGGGAGCATGGTGACGACGGACTGGGCGTAGGGGGCGGTCGCCGGCAGCGCCTCGGCGACGGGGGACGTGGTGGCGGGTGGCTCGCCCGTCACCGGCCTGGCCGCTGCCGCCGGGGGGGCCGGAGTCGCCGGTGCGGTCTTGCGCGCCTCGGACGCCTGGCCCTCGGGGCCGAGCGGCCGGTAGCCCTCGAAGAACTCCCACCACGCAGGGTCGACGCTCGACGGGTCGTGCTGGTACTGCTCGTACAGCTCGTCCACGAGCCACTCGTTCGCGCCGAACTCGGCGCGCAGCGAGGCGGGATCGGCCTTCTGCGCCACGGGACGTTCGCCTGCTT
>JAJYSG010000077.1 GCA_021793675.1 Actinomycetes bacterium
ATCTACATGATCTACTCCGGCTCCACCGTCGGTGACACCTACACCACCGGTCTGCTCACCGCCCCGGCGGGACAGGGCGCCGACCTCACCGACCCGGACGTGTGGACCAAGCTCAACTACCCGATCCAGAAGTCCGGGATCTTCAACGGGGAGTGGCAGCTGGGGACCGGCCACGGCATGTGGTCCCACGACGAGGACGACAACCTCCTCTACGTCTTCCACGCCCGGACGGACCACAACGGCCTGTCCGGCCGGGACATGTTCGTCCGCCGTGTCCACTGGGCCGCGGACGGCATGCCGGTCTTCGACATGGAGGCGCACGAGGAGGTCGCGCCGGGCAACGAGACCGTCACGGTCACGGTGACGGTCGAGCCGCGCGAGGGCGGCACGCTGGACCTCGCCGCGACCGCCGACACCCGGTGCGTCGTCGGACGCGTCGTCCAGACCGTCCGCGTCAGCAACGACGACGACGTCCCGGTGACGGTCACGGTCTCCTCGCCCTACGGGGAGCGGGAGACCACGCTCCCCGCCGGTCGGGCGGCGTCCTTCGCGTTCACCACGCGGCAGGTCGACATCGACGAGGGGAGGGTGTCGGTCACGGGGGAGGCCACCCGCGACGGGGACCTCGTCAGCGACTCCCTGACCGTGGAGTACGACGCCCGCTCCTGCGGGTGACCCGACGGCCCGGGTGGGCGGGAGCCGTGTCCCACCCATCCGGGCCGCCACGCCACCGCGACGCACGACGCCACGTCACCGTGGCCGAGGAGCTACGCGGGGGGTCAGGCGGCGACGGTGGCGTCGATCCGCAGCTCCAGCGTGTGCTCCTCACCCGGGGCGAGCTCGACGAGGTCGGTCCCGGAGTTGAAGGCGTCCGGCGGACAGGTCATCGGCTCGACCGCCACACCGCGGCGCCCGACGAGCTCACCGCTGTAGATCTGCAGCCACGGCGCACGCGCGTGGAGACGCACCGTGAGCCCCGTCGTCGGGTCGGCCAGGGAGACCGTCCACCCGTCCTCCGGGAGGTCGGTGAACGCGTGGTCGATGCTCACCGCGCCGAGCGGCGCGGTACCGGTGAGCTCGAGGCCCAGGTCCGCGGCCGGGACCACCTCCAGCGGGCTGAGCCGCTCGTCGACGTCGAGGACGGAGCGCGCCGGTGAGCGCAGCACGCACTCGTCGACCGGCCGCCCGTCACAGCTGAGGTAGGGGTGCGTCGACGCACCGTAGGGCGCGACGTCCGCGCCGATGTTCGTCGTCGTGATCGCGATCGTCAGGCCCGCGCCCGCGTCGAGCCGGTAGGACACCCGGCTGCACAGGTGGAAGGGGTAGCCGTAGCGCGGGGCGAGCTCGAGCTCGAGGACGACGTGGGAGGGGGACTGCTCGACGACGTCCCACACGCTCCAGCAGGCCAGGCCGTGGAGGGCCGCGCCCGTCGCATGCTCGTTGACGGGGACCTCGTGGACGGTGCCGCGGTACTCGTAGGTACCGCCGGTGATGCGGTTGGGCCAGGGGACGAGCGTCTTGCCGACGTACCCGGCGGGCAGCTCGTCCGGTGCGTGGGGGACGACGAGCCGGCGGCCCTGGTGGCTCAGGCCGGCCAGACCCGCGCCCACGGGCACGACGGTGGCGGCGTAGTCGCCCGCTGCGAGCTCGACGGCAGGGGGACGGCTGGGCATGGCTGGACTCCTCGGTGGGTCGGACGGGGGAACTGTGGGTGGAGGTCACCCGGGCTGCGGGCCGGAGGACCTGCGTACCACGAGCTGGGGCCGCGAGAGCACCTCGCCGGGCTCGCTCCAGCGGATCGCCGCGAGGAGCACCTCGATGGCCTGGTGGCCGACCTCCGCGAAGGGTTGGCGGACGGTCGTGAGCGGCGGGTGGTAGTGGTCGCTGCCGGGCACGTCGTCGTAGCCCACCACGGCGACGTCCTCGGGGATGCGCAGCCCCGCCTCGTGGAGTGCGCGCATCGCGCCCAGCGCCAGCAGGTCGTTGGCGGCGAAGACTGCGGTGGGCAGGCTGGGCCGGCGGACGAGCTCGCGGGTGACCGCATAGCCCGTCCGGGCGTCCCAGCCCCCCGGTAGCACGTCCGGGACCGGCAGCCCGGCGTCGGTGAGGGCCGCACGCCACCCCGCGATGCGGGCGCGGGCGTCGAACCAGTTCTCCGGGCCGGCGATGTGGACGATGTCGCGGTGGCCGCGTGCGAGGAGGTGCTCGGTGGCGAGGCGGGCGCCGAGCTGGTGGTCGACGGCGACGACGTGCGCCGGCGTCCCCGCGCCGAGGCCGGCGGCGATGATGACGACGGGCAGCGAGCCCGCGAGCCGGCGTGCGGCCTGCGCCGTCTCGGTGGTCGGCGCGACGATGACGATCCCTTCGACGGCGAGGTCGAGGAAGAACTCCAAGGTGTCGTGCGGGCTCGCGGTGGCGCCCTCCGTGCTCGCCGAGACGGTCGTGTAGCCGGCGGCCCGGGCGGCGTCCTGGATCGCCATCGTCGTGTGGCTGGGTCCGAAGAGCAGGCCCGAGGGGTACACGACGCCGATGAGCCGGGAGCGCTTGGTGGCCAGCGCCCGCGCGGAGAGGTTGGGCCGGTAGCCGAGCTCCTCGATGGCGCGCAGCACCCTGGCGCGTGTCGCGGGACGCACGAGGTCGGGTGAGTTGAGCACGCGGGAGACCGTCTGGTGGGAGACCCCCGCCCGCGCGGCGACGTCCGACATCACCGGTGCCTTGTCACTGCTCACGTCTGCGTGGCTCCCCCACACTCGCTACGGCCGCGGGACCGAATCGTCGGCGAGATCTCCGCGCCGCGCCCGCACGACGGAGCGTAGCCGGTGCCGCGGAGTCTGCGCACCGACCGCCACACGGGCGGACGGACAGGTGGCCGCTGCTGGCGCGCCCCCCTTCGGGCAGCCGACAGGACGGCCTGCATCCCAGGTCACAGGCGGGTCACAATCGTCCGAGCGAGTTGACTGGGTCAGAATGTTAGCGTTAACGTCGACCGTGCAAGTCTTGGCATCGACACTCGCCGGTTCCTCCCCACCGGCCACGGACACATCGGGTGTCGAGTGACGCAAAGGAGCAGGATATGAGCACGAAGAGGTCTCGCCGCCTTCTCAGATCGGA
>JAJYSG010000078.1 GCA_021793675.1 Actinomycetes bacterium
GGCCGGAGAGCGCCTTGAGGTTGCCGTACATGTGCGCCAGCACGAAGAGCAGGAAGATGACCCCCGTCACGGCCATGACGATCTTCAGGGCGACCGTCGTGCGGAGTCCCTTGACCTGCCGCGCTGCAGAAGTAGTCGTTGACACACTCAGCATGGTAGCCACTTCGGGCGGGTGCTCCGTACGCGGGCCGCCGGTCGCGGCCCGGGAACGGGGACGAACCGGGCATCTCGACGGCGTCTACGCTGCCCGCATGACCACGAGCCCCGTCCCCGGCTTCCACGCCGTCGTCCCCGCCGGGGGCGCCGGCACCCGGCTGTGGCCGCTGTCCCGCCGGGCGCACCCGAAGTTCCTCCTCGACCTCACCGGCAGCGGCCGCACCCTGCTGCAGGCCACCTGGGACCGGCTCGTGCCGCTCACGGGGGAGGGCGGCGTGCTCGTCGTCACCGGGGAGGCGCACGCGGACGCCGTCCGGGAGCAGCTGCCCGCCCTCGGCGAGCAGGGGCTGGTCACCGAGCCCTCCGGGCGTGACTCCATGGCCGCGATCGGGCTCGCCGCCGCACTCCTGCGGGAGCGCCACGGCCCGGACGTCGTCCTCGGCTCCTTCGCCGCCGACCACGTCGTGCGGCGGCCGGACGACTTCCACGCGGCCGTCCGCGAGGCCGTCGCGGCGGCCCGGGCCGGGTACGTCGTGACGGTCGGGGTCCGGGCCGACCACCCCTCGACGGCCTTCGGCTACATCGAGGAGGGCGGCCCGCTCGACGTCGCCGCGGCACCCACGGCCCGGCACGTCGCGCGTTTCGTCGAGAAGCCCGACGCCGAGACCGCCGCGGGGTACCTCGCGACCGGCCGCTACCGCTGGAACGCGGGGATGTTCGTCGTCCGTGCCGAGGTGCTCCTCACCCACCTCGAGCGGCTCCAGCCCGCCCTCCACGCCGGTCTGCTCGCCATCGCCCGCGCCTGGGACACCCCCGACCGCGCCGCCGTCCTCGCCCGCGAGTGGCCCCGGCTCACCCGCATCGCCATCGACCACGCCGTCGCCGAGCCGGTCGCCGCCGACGGCGGGGTGGCCGTCGTCCCCGCCGAGCTCGGCTGGGACGACGTCGGCGACTGGCGCTCCCTGGCCCGCCTGCTCCCCGTCGGGGCCGACGGCGTGGCCGGGCTGGGTGCGGAGAACCGGACGCTCGCGCTCGGCAGCGAGGGCGCCGTCGTCGTCCCCGACGGTGCACGGCTCGTGGCGCTGCTCGGCGTGCCGGGCGCCGTCGTCGTCGACACGCCCGACGCGCTCCTCGTCACGACGACCGAGCACGCGCAGCGGCTCAAGGACGTCGTCGACCGCCTCCCGGACGAACTGCGGTGAGTCGCGCTAGTGTCGCAGGGGTGAACGACGTCCCGCCCGCCGACCGCGTCCGAGAGCTCACCGCGGAGCTCGAGGAGGAGCTCATCGCGATCCGGCGGCAGATCCACGCCAACCCCGAACTGGGCTGGATGGAGCAGGAGACGACGGCGCTGCTGTTCGACCGGCTCGCCGCCGCCGGGCTCCGGCCGCGGCGCACCCAGAGCAGCGGCCTGGTCTGCGACATCGGCCCGGACCCGCGGCAGCGGGGCCGGCGCCGCATCGGGCTGCGCGGCGACATCGACGCCCTGCCGGTCCCGGAGACCACCGGGCTGCCCTTCCGGTCCCGCCGCCACGGGGTGTCCCACGCCTGCGGCCACGACGTCCACGCCACCGCGGTGCTCGGCGCGGGGCTCGTGCTCGCCCGGCTGCACGAGGAGGGGCTGCTGCCCGTCGGGGTGCGCCTCGTCCTCCAGCCCGCGGAGGAGGTCCAGCCCAGCGGCGCCAAGGCGCTGCTCGAGGAAGGTGTGCTCGACGGCGTCGAGCAGATCTACGCCCTCCACTGTGCGCCGAAGATCGAGGTCGGGAAGGTCGGCTCCCGCATCGGACCGATCACCGCGGCCTCCGACAACGTCACCGTCGTCGTGCGCTCCACCGGCGGCCACACCTCCCGCCCGCACCTCACCGGTGACGTCGTCTACGCCCTGGGGCACGTCATCACCGAGCTGCCGGCCGTGCTCGACCGCCGCCTCGACCCGCGCTCCGGCGCCAATCTCACCTGGGGGGCGGTCAACGCGGGCAAGGCCCCGAACACCATCCCCTCCGTCGGGTCGGTCACCGGCACGCTGCGTTCCCTCGACATCGAGACCTGGGAGCGCGCCGGGGCCCTGGTCGACGAGGTCGTCCACGGGCTCCTCGCCCCCTACGGCGTCGACGTCGAGCTCCGCCACCAGCGGGGCATGCCCCCGGTGGTCAACGACGAGCAGTGCGTGCGGATGCTCGACACCGCCACCCGCGAGGTGGTCGGCAGCGACGCCGTCGTCCTCACCGAGCAGTCCCTCGGCGGGGAGGACTTCGCCTGGTACCTCTCCCGGGTGCCCGGGGCGATGGTGCGGCTCGGCACCCGGGTCCCCGGCGGTCCGGCGCACGACCTCCACCAGGGGGACCTGGTCGTCGACGAGCGCGCGATCGGCATCGGGGTGCGGGTGCTCGCCCGCACCGCCCAGCTCGCCGGCTACGAGCCGCGGGTGGCCGCTCCCGCCGGCCCTGCGGCGCGCGTCAGGCCAGGTCGGGGCGGGGCCCCGGCCCGGGCGCGATAGCAACGTTTCTGTAACATTCACCATCCGATTTCTCACGATGTGACCAAAGTCCTGGGGGTGCGGGCATACAGTTTCGGCTACACAGCCGATCCGGCCCGTCCTCCACGACCCACGGGCCACCGGCCCTACGAAGACCAGGAGACAAGCGTGAAGAGAACCATCTACGCGACCGCTCTGGCGGGTGTCGCCGCGCTGACCCTCGCGGCGTGCGGCGACGCACCGGAGGAGACCGAGGAGCCGGGCGGCGACACGACGTCCGCCGAGCAGACCGACGACACCGGCAACGGTGACGACGCCGCGAGCGACTTCCTCGCCTGCCTCATCTCCGACCAGGGGGGCTGGGACGACCAGTCGTTCAACCAGTCGGCGATGGAGGGTGCCGAGCGTGCGGAGGCGGAGCTGGGCATCCAGCTCAACGATGCCGA
>JAJYSG010000039.1 GCA_021793675.1 Actinomycetes bacterium
CGGTCGTTCGGCTGGTAGTAGCGCGTGCCGACCAGCTCGTCGGGCAGGTACTGCTGCGCCGCGACGGCGTGCGGCTCGTCGTGCGCGTAGCGGTAGCCCTCGCCGTGGCCGAGCCGCGCCGCGCCGACGTAGTGCGCGTCACGCAGGTGAGCCGGTACCGGGCCGGTCCGGCCCGCGCGGACGTCCGCCAGCGCCCGGTCGATGCCGAGGTACGCGGCGTTGGACTTGGGCGCGGTGGCCAGGTGCACCACCGCCTCCGCCAGCACGATGCGGGCCTCGGGCATCCCGATGAGCTGGACCGCCTGGGCCGCCGCCACCGCGGTCTGCAGCGCGCTGGGGTCCGCCATGCCGACGTCCTCGGCGGCCGCGATGACGATCCGGCGGGCGACGAACCGGGGGTCCTCCCCCGCCGCCAGCATCCGCGCCAGGTAGTGCAGGGCGGCGTCGACGTCGGAACCGCGCATCGACTTGATGAACGCGCTGATGACGTCGTAGTGCTGGTCGCCGTCGCGGTCGTAGCGCACGGCCGCGACGTCGACGGCCTTCTCGACGGCGGCGAGGTCGATCGGCACCGTCCCGTCGTGCGGCTCGAGCAGCGCCGCGCCCGCGGCGGCCTCGAGGATGGTGAGCGCCTTGCGCGCGTCGCCGCCCGCCAGGCGCAGCAGATGGGTCTCGGCGTCGGCGTCGAGCGTGACCGTCCCGGCCAGCCCTCGCTCGTCGGCGACCGCGCGCCGCACCAGGCCCCGCACGTCCTCCGCCGACAGCGGCCGCAGCGTGAGCAGCAGCGAGCGCGACAGCAGCGGCGAGTTCACGGAGAAGGACGGGTTCTCGGTGGTCGCCGCCACGAGCGTCACCCACCGGTTCTCCACGCTGGGCAGCAGCGCATCCTGCTGTGCTCTGGTGAACCGATGGACCTCGTCGATGAAGAGCACCGTCTCGGCGCCACCGGTGGCGAGCCGGCGCCGGGCGTCCTCGATGACCTCGCGCACCTCTTTGACCCCCGCGGTCACCGCGGACATCTCGACGAACCGCCGTCCGGAGGTCGCCGCGGCGAGGTACGCCAACGTCGTCTTCCCGGTGCCGGGCGGGCCCCACAGCACCACGGACGCCGGCGCGGTGCGCGCCGTGGCCGGATCCGGCGGGTCGACGAGCCGCCGCAGCGGCGACCCCGGCTCGAGCAGGTGGTCCTGCCCCGCCACCTCGGCGAGCGTGCGAGGACGCATCCGTACCGCCAGCGGCGCGCCGGGGCCGACCGCGGGCAGGCCCGCCGGGGTCGACGACACCGCGTCGAACAGGTCCACACGCGAACCCTACGCACCACCACCCCCACACCCGGGCGCCCGCGACGCGGCGCCTCGCCCATGGGCGCCGCGGGAGGGCGAGGCGCCGGGCGCGACGCGCGCGGCCGCCACGCCGGTCCGCGACGGCCCCGCGCCGGGCGCTGCTGCGCGGAGTACGCCGCGAGGGCACGGAGCCTGCGACGATGAGCGGCGTGTTCGCACGCCTCGGTCGGCTGATCGGCCGCCACCCACGCCTCACCGTCCTCGTCTGGCTCGTGCTGGCGGTGGGCGGCTACGGCGTGGCTGCGCTCGGGGTGCACGGTGGCCAGTCGGTGTTCGACCGTGTGTCGTCCGGTGTGCCGGCGGTCCCCGGCTCGCAGAGCAAGGCGGCCGACGACCTGCTGGCGCAGGTGGACCAGAGCGGCGAGTCGCTCACGCTGGTGCTGTCCGGGGTGAGTCCGTCCGCCGCCCCGGTCGCGGCCGCGATGCCGGCGATCCGGCACGACCTCGCGGCCGTCCCCGGTGTGGTGTCCGTCGTGGATCCCTTGGCGCTCCCCGGCGGTCTGACGAACCCGGCGGCGGCACCCCTGGTGGCACGCGACGGCAAGGGCTTCCTCGTCGTCGTCGGGCTGAGCCCCACGCTGGACGCGCACGCGCAGCAGACTGCGCTGGATGCGGTCCAGACGCTGCTGCAGGCGGTGCCGGCGCAGCTGTCCGGCGTGGCGCCGGGCGCGCACGGCATCGTCGGCGGCCCCTCGCTCATCGTCAGCGACATCCACGGCCAGGTGGAGCGCGACCTACGGACGGGCGAGGCCTTCGCGCTGCCGATCGCCCTGGTCGCGATGGTGTTCGTGTTCGGCGGGTTCCTCGCCGCAGGCATGCCGATGGCTGGCGCGCTCGCCTCGATCGGGGTCGGGCTCGCGGCACTGCTGGGCCTGACCTATCTCATGGACGTCGACGCCTCGACGCTCGACGTGGTCACCGCACTGGGCATTGGGTTGTCCATCGACTACGGCCTGCTCGTCGTGTCACGGTTCCGGGAGGAGATCCACCGGCTGGTGGATCGCGACGGCGGGGCCACGACCCGGCGCCGGCGGGGCGACGGAACCGTGGCCACCGCGATCGAGCGGACGCTGGCGACCGCCGGGCGCACCGTGACGTTCTCGGCGGTGACGGTGGCCGTCTCGATCGCCGGCCTGCTCGTCTTCACGCCGCCCATCCTGCGGTCGATCGGGGCGGCCTCGGTCGCCATCGTCGTGGTGGCGCTCGCCACCGCGCTCACCCTCGTGCCCGCGCTGCTCGTCTGGACGGGGCGCCGGTTGTCCCGCCCCAGCCCCGTGCTGCGCGTGCCGGGGCTGCGAGCCGTCATGGCACGGACGTCCGACGTCGACTCCTCCGAAGGGTTCTTCTCCCGCCTCACCGCGCGCGTGCAGCGACGCCCGTGGTGGGTCATCGCCGGGTGCGTCCTGGTGCTCGGCGTCATCGCGCTGCCGGTGCGGCACCTCGAGCTGCGCAACTCCGGCACCGAGCTGCTGCCGGCGGGCAGCAGCCAGCGCACCTTCATCGACCAGATCGCCGCGAACTACCCGGCCGCGCAGTCCGCGGCCGTGACGGTGGTGGCCGAGACGTCCCTGTCCTCCGCCACGACATGGGCCGGCCAGCTCGCCGCGCTGCCCGACGTCGCCGCCGTGGATGCACCGCGGCCGGCCGGCTCGTACGTCGTCATCGGGCTGCGACCGAGCTCTCAGGACGCCGGAGGCGCGGTCGCCCGCTCGGTCGTCACCGAGGTGCGGGCCCTGCACCCGGGCTTCCCGCTGTGGGTGACGGGGCAGGCCGCGCGCGCCGTCGACTTCACGGCCGCGCTCGCCGCGCGCGTGTGGTGGGTCGTGGGGATCGTGTCCCTCGCCACGCTGGTGCTGCTCTTCTTCATGACCGGCTCGGTGGTGATCCCGGTCAAGGCGCTGCTGACCAACGCGCTGTCGCTGGCGGCGGCCAGCGGCGTGCTGGTGTGGGGCTTCCAGGACGCACACCTGTCCGGCGTGCTCGACTTCATCCCGGTCGGCGGCATCGAGTCCTACGTCATCGCGCTGGTGCTGGCGTTCGCGTTCGGCCTCGCCATGGACTACGAGGTGTTCCTGCTGTCGCGCGTCAAGGAGCTGCACGACGCCGGACACCCGACCGAGGAAGCCGTGCGCCTGGGCCTGCAGCGTTCCGGGCGCGTCATCACGTCCGCGGCGGCGATCATCATCGTCGTGTTCGCCGGCTTCGTCGCCGGCCGGCTCCTCATCATCAAGGAGGTCGGGTTCGCCCTCGCCGTCGCGGTGCTCGTCGACGCCACGCTCGTGCGCTGCCTGCTGGTGCCCGCCACGATGACCGTGCTGGGGCGCTGGAACTGGTGGGCGCCGAAACCGCTCAAGCGGCTCTACGAGAAGGCGGCACTGACGCACTGACGCGGGGTGCGGCACAGGCGGCAGGCAGAGCCCGGATCGTCACGGGCCAGGCGGGACCGGCCGGTAGGAACGGCCCTCGTGGTCCGTGACGAAGCCGAGCCGGCGGTAGATGCGCCGGGCCTGCTCGTTGGCGGCCCACACGCCGAGCGACACCCACTCGGCGCCTGCCGCCAGTCCCTCGGCGGTCGCCGCGACCAGCAGCGCCGCGCCGATCCCACGACGCCGCCCCGAGGGACGCACACCCAGGCCGTGCAGGTGCCAGGAGAACCCGTCGTCGGCCGCCGCCCCGCGACGTCCGGCGCCGATGACGCCGACCAGGCGGCCGCCCTCACGCACGCCCCACCACCCGGCCTCCCCGGGGCTCGTCGGGTCGGAGTCGGTGCTGGGGTTCGCCTCCGCGAGGCAGCCGAGGATCTGCGGCAGGTCGCGCGTCACGTCGAGGCGCTCCACGCTGCCCGTCCCGGGGACGTCGGCGATGCCGGCCGTCGACATCCAGTCCCAGCCTGGCAGGGGCTGCACGCGCAGCGCCTGGCACACCTCGGTCGGCAGGTCGGTGGCCCGCGGCAGGGTCATCCACCGCAGCGGTGCGGCGAGCTCGCCGGCGTCGACCAGCGCGGTGACGATCGCCGCGGCCCGGCCGGCGAGGCCGTACCCGGCGACGGACGGTCCGGGCTCGTCGTCGACCAGCACGACGATGCCCTCGTCGTCCCCGACGACGCGCGCTCGGCCCAGCGTCCGGCGCTCGGTGAGCACCAGCCGGTGGGACCGCCAGCGTGGTGGGAGCGCCTCGAGGGCGCCCGTCACTCCCCTGCCGCCGGCTTGGGCTTGGCGTCCACACCGGCCTCGCGACGCTGCTCGGGCGTGATGGGCGCGGGCGCCCCGGTCAACGGGTCGTAGCCGCCCCCCGACTTGGGGAACGCGATGACGTCGCGGATCGATTCGGCCTTGGTGAGCAGCGCGACGATCCGGTCCCAGCCGAACGCGATCCCGCCGTGCGGCGGCGCGCCGAACTGGAAGGCGTCGAGCAGGAAGCCGAACTTCTCCTGCGCCTCGGCGGGGCCGATGCCCATGACGCCGAACACGCGCTCCTGCACGTCCCGGCGGTGGATACGGATCGACCCGCCGCCGATCTCGTTGCCGTTGCAGACGATGTCGTACGCATAGGCCAGCGCGTGGCCGGGGTCCTGCTCGAAGCGGTCGATCCACTCCGGCGTCGGTGACGTGAAGGCATGGTGCACGGCGGTCCAGGCGCTGCTGCCGAGCGCGACGTCGTCGTCCTCGCCCGTCGGCTTGAACAGCGGCGCGTCGACGATCCACACGAAGGACCACCGGTCGTCGTCGATGAGGCCGCCGCGGCGGCCGATCTCGAGCCGGGCGGCACCGAGCAGGGCCCGCGCCTCCGACGCCTTCCCGGCGGCGAAGAAGACCGCGTCACCAGGCGCAGCCCCCACCGTGGCCGCCAGCCGGGCGCGCTCGTCGTCGGAGATGTTCTTGGCGACCGGCCCCCCCAGCTCGCCGTCGTCCCCGACCGTCACGTACGCCAGCCCCTTGGCCCCGCGCTGCTTGGCCCACTCCTGCCAGGCGTCGAACCCTCGCCGCGGCGTCGCCGCACCGCCGGGCTGCACGACGGCTCCGACGTACGGTGCCTGGAACACCCGGAAGCGCGTCTCCCGGAAGTACTCGGTGAGATCGGTGAGCTCGAGGCCGAACCGCAGGTCGGGCTTGTCCGAGCCGTACCGGGCCATCGCGTCCGCGAAGGTCATCCGCGGGATCGGGGTCGTCAGGTCGTGGCCGATGAGCGCCCAGAGCGCCTTGAGCACGTCCTCGGCCACCGCGATGACGTCGTCCTGCTCGACGAAGCTCATCTCGACGTCGAGCTGCGTGAACTCGGGCTGCCGGTCGGCCCGGAAGTCCTCGTCCCGGTAGCAGCGCGCGATCTGGTAGTAGCGCTCCATGCCCGCCACCATGAGCAGCTGCTTGAACAGCTGCGGCGACTGCGGCAGGGCGTACCAGGATCCGGGCGACAGGCGCGCCGGGACCAGGAAGTCGCGGGCACCCTCCGGCGTGGAGTGCGTCAGCGTCGGCGTCTCGATCTCGACGAAGTCGTGCTCGTCGAGCACGCGCCGCGCCGCCTGGCTCACCCTGGAGCGCAGCCGCAGCGCGTGCGCCGGGGCGGGACGACGCAGGTCCAGGTAGCGGTAGCGCAGCCGGACCTCCTCGCCCGGGACCTCGTCGACCGCCGACGAGACCTGGAACGGCAGCGGCGCAGACTCGTTGAGGACGACCACGTCCGTGGCGACGACCTCGATCTCGCCGGTCGGCAGGTGGGCGTTCTCGTTGCCCTCCGGACGCCGCGAGACCTCGCCGGTGACCTGGAGCACGAACTCGCTGCGGAGCGCATGGGCCACCGCCTCGTCGTGGATGACGACCTGGGCGATGCCGGAGGCGTCACGCAGGTCGACGAAGGCCACGCCGCCGTGGTCGCGCCGGCGATCCACCCACCCGGTGAGGGTGACGGTGGTGCCGATGTGCTCGGCGCGCAGCGAGCCGGCGGTGTGAGTGCGCAGCACGGATGGTCCTTCGTTCGTCGTCGTGGTGGGCGCCTGGGCGCCTGACGATCCTACTGGCCGCGCCGGTCCGGCCGGCTGGTCACGAGCCGAGGAAGGGGTTGTGCCGCAGCTCGGTGGCCAGCAGGGTCGTGGGCCCGTGGCCGGGCAGCAGCCGGGCGGCGCGGGGCAGCCGCTCCACCACCTCGCGCAGCGTGCGCGCCATGACCAGGTCGTCGCCGCCCGGCAGGTCGGTCCGGCCGATGGTGCCGGCGAAGAGCACGTCACCCGTGAGAGCCACCGGTTCGGGCGCGTCGACGAGGAAGATCGTCGAGCCCTCGGTGTGCCCGGGCGCGTGCCGCGCCACCAGGCGGACGCCCTCCAGGTCGAGGGGCTCGTCGGGCGACCGTCCGTCCGGACCGGACCTGCCGCCGAACGTGACGACCTGCTCGGGCCGGACGTACCCGGCCGGGTCGACGCCGGCCTGACGCAGCACCTGCGCCAGCGCAGCCTCACCGCCGGGCGGCGCGGCACCGAGCACACCCAGCGTGCCGAAGGGGTCGTCCAGCCGGTACGCGTCCGCGGCGTGGATGAGCAGCGGCACGCCGAGCGCGGCGGTGAGCGGCCCCGCGTCCCAGGTGTGGTCGGCATGGCCGTGCGTCGCCAGCACCGCGACGAGCCGCAGCCCGTGGGACGCGGCCACTCGACGGACCTCGTCGGCGACGCCGGCTCCCGCATCGACGACGACCGCGACGTCGCCCACGGCGACGACGGTGCACCGCGCGCCGAGCACCCGCGACGTGACCTCGAGGATCTCCACGCCTGCACGCTAGCCCGCCGCCGGAGCCCCGGCTGCGCTGCCGGGGCTGCACTGCCGGGCCCGGCCCGGCGTACCGGCGCAGAAGCGGTGGTGGCCGACCCACCCGGCTTGCCTAGACTGTGCCGGGCGTGCGCACCCGCAGGTCGCCGACCTCGCGCGCGCGCCTGACAAGGAGAGGGTGTGTCCAGCAAGCGCGAGCGGGAGCACGAACGGCGTCGTGTCGAGAAGTGGCAGGAGCGTCAGGCCAGGGCCAAGGCGGTCCGCCGGCGCCGGACGGTCATCGGCGGCAGCATCGGCGGCGTGATCGTGCTGGTCGCGGCTGTCGCCATGGCGATCGCGGTCTCCGACCGGTCGCCCGCTGCCGCACCCACGAGCTCGCCGACACCCACCGCCTCGGCGAGCGTGCAGGCGCTGGACCTGTCGCCCCGCACCGGCAACGGCGGCAAGGTGCCCGACAAGTCGCTCGCGCAGAACCGCACCTGGACCGGCACCATCACGACCAACCGCGGCACCATCGGCATCGAGCTGTACGGCGACAAGGCGCCGCAGGCGGTGGCCAACTTCGTCGAGCTGGCGAAGGAGGGCTACTTCGACAAGACGAAGTGCCACCGTCTCGACACCTCGATCAAGGTGCTGCAGTGCGGCGACCCCACCGCCACCGGCACCGGCGGTCCCGGGTACAGCTGGGGGCCGATCGAGAACGCTCCGGCGGACGGCGTCTACCCCAAGGGCACGCTCGCCATGGCGCGCGTCGCCAACGACGCCAGCTCGATGGGGAGCCAGTTCTTCCTCACCTACGCCGACACGACGATCGCGTCGGACTCGGTCGGTGGGTACACAGTCTTCGGGAAGGTCACGTCAGGCCTGGACGTGCTGCAGGCCATCGCAGACGGCGGGACGGTGCAGGTGGGCAACCAGTTCACGGCACCGGCGTCCGACGTCATCATCGAGGGAGTGAAGACCCAGTGACGGAGAACGCAGCCACGCCGGCCCGGCCGGACGTGCCCGAGCCCCCAGCCGTCACCGTCGAGGGGGCGGACGCGGTCGGGACGGCCGCCGGGGCGCCTGACGAGAGCGACGAGCCCACGGTGGCCGCCGACCCTGCGGCGGACGAGCTGCCGATCGAGGTCGAGCCGGTGACCGACGAGCTGCCGATCGAGGTCGAGGCGGTGGACGGACCGGTCGAGGTCGAGCCCGGCCCGGATGACACCGGCGCTCCCGGCCTGCTCGTCGCGCCGGTCGCCGAGACCGCCCAGCGGGCGTCCGACGCGCGTCCTTCGGCCCCGCGCCCGACGCCCGCCCTGATCCGTCCGCGGCCCGTGCCACGACCGCCGGCCGGCCCCTCCACGACCGCCGCCACCGGCCAGCCCCCTGTCCCGGCTGCCGCCGTGCCGGCGCCGGTCGCACCGCTCGATCCGGCCGAGGTCGCGGCCGCCTCGGCCTTCGGCCGCGTCGCCGAGGACGGCACGGTCTTCGTCCGCGACGGCGATGAGGAGCGTGAGGTCGGCCAGGTGCCGGGTGCCGGTGCCGACGACGCGATGGTCCTGTACGTCCGCCGCTTCCTCGACCTGCAGGCCAAGGTCGCGCTCTTCGAGGCCCGCCTGTCCGCGACCGACCTGTCGGTCAAGGAGATCGACGCGACGCTCGGCAAGCTCACGGACGAGCTGGCCGCGCCGGCCGCCGTCGGCGACCTCGTCCGCCTGCGGGCCCGCCTCGCGGCGCTGACGACCGTCGCCGCCGAGCGCCGCGCCGCCGCCGAGGCCGAGCGTGCCGCCGCACGTCAGGCCGCCCTCGAGGCGCGCACCGCGCTCGTCGAGCAGGCCGAGGCGATCGCCGGCACCGACCCGAGCCGCATCCAGTGGCGTCCGGCCGGTGAGCAGCTGCGCATCCTGCTCGACCAGTGGAAGGACGCGCAACGCAACGGCCCGCGCCTGGACCGGCCCTCCGAGGAGGCGCTCTGGAAGCGGTTCAGCCACGCCCGGACGACGTTCGACCGTGAGCGGCGCCACTTCTTCGCCGAGCTGGAGACCCGCAACGCGTCCGCGCGGGGCGCCAAGGAGGCGCTCGTCCAGGAGGCGGAACGGCTCGCGACGAGCACCGACTGGGTGGCCACTGCGGGCACCTACCGCGACCTCATGGCGCAGTGGAAGTCCGCGGGGCGCGCCAGCCGCCCGGTCGATGACGCGCTGTGGGCCCGGTTCCGCAGCGCCCAGGACGCGTTCTTCGCCGCGCGCGACGCCGCGACAGCCGCGACCGACGAGGAGTACCAGGCGAACCTGGTCGTCAAGGAGCGGCTGGCCACCGAGGCCGAAGCCCTGCTTCCGGTCAAGGACCTGAGCGCCGCGAAGGCCGCCCTGCGGTCCATCCAGGATCGCTGGGAGGCGGCCGGGAAGGTGCCGCGTGGCGACCTGCAGCGCATCGAGGGCCGGCTGCGCGCCGTCGAGCAGGGGGTGCGGGACGCCGACGAGCACCAGTGGCGCCGCACCAACCCGGAGACCCGTGCGCGGGCCGAGGGCATGGGCGCGCAGCTGGCGCAGGCGATCGCCGGCCTGGAGGCCGACCTGGCGAAGGCCGAAGCCGCTGGCGACCGTCGCAAGGCGGACGAGGTGACGGCGGCGCTCGACGCCCGGCGTGCCTGGTTGGAGCAGGTGGAGCGCGCTGCGCGGGAGGCTCGCGGCTGACCGCACGCCCGGCCGGGCACCATCCACAGGGCCCGATTCGTGCGGTCGCAGGTCGGGGCATGCTGCGACCGTGTCGACCGCGCTGCTCGCCTACCGGCCACCCGCGCTCGACGTGCCGCCGTACGTGCGTCGCGCCGACGTGTCCGCGGCCGAGTGGACCGGCATGCTGCTCGACCGCGCGCGCGTCATCCTCTGGGACGGGGTGGCCGTCGGCGCCCGGGACGAGGTGACCCCCGCGCTGCGGCTGGCCGTGCTCGCCGACCTCGTGCCGCGCCGGGGCGTCGTCGGACGCTGCGCCGCGGCGTGGGTGCATGCGGGCGGGACCCGGCCCACCAAGGTGGACGTCCTCGTACCCGCGGGCGTGCGCCGCACCGACCCGCACCCGCTGCGGCGCGCCGCCGAGGCGGCACTGCCGGCCGACGACGTGCTGGACCTGGGGACGGGTCGGGTGACGACCGTCCAGCGCACCGGGCTCGACGTGGCCCGGTACGCGGCACCCGACGAGGCCGTCCGGCGACTTGTCCGTCTGCTCCCCCTCGGCTACGACCCGCACGCTGCGCTCGCCGCGCTGGCCGAGATGCCCGGCGCGCGCGGTGTGGACCGTGCCCGTCGGCTGCACGAGGCCCTGCTGCCGCAGCTGCCGCCGGCCGTCGCCGGGGCAGCCGGGCTCAGGCGCGGATCGCCGGCTGGTCGGGGGTCTTCGCGCCCGTGATGCGGTACACGTCGTAGACGCCCTCGACCCGGCGCACCGCGGCCAGCACCGAGGCCAGGTGCGACGGCTCCGCCATCTCGAACACGAACCGGGACAGCGCCACCCGGTCACGGGACGTGGACACCGTCGCCGAGAGGATGTTGACGTGGTGGTCCGACAGGACACGTGTCACGTCCGAGAGCAGGCGGGAGCGGTCGAGCGCCTCGACCTGGATCTGGACGAGGAACAGCTGCGACCCGGTGTGGGTCCACTCGACCTCGACCAACCGCTCGGGCTGGCTCTGCTTGAGGCCCTGCAGGTTGGTGCAGTCGGCGCGGTGCACACTGACGCCCGCCCCGCGTGTGACGAACCCGACGATCTCGTCTCCCGGCACCGGGGTGCAGCACTTGGCGAGCTTGACCCACACGTCGCCGACGCCCTTGACCACGACGCCCGGGTCGCCCTGCCGGACGGTTCTGGCCGCCTGGCCGGGACGGGTGGCCTCGGCGAGGTCCTCCTCCGCGGCGGGCACCCCGCCGAGCGACGCGACGAGGCGCTGCACCACGGTGGTCGCCGCCACCTGGTTCTCGCCGATCGCCGTGTACAGCGTGGTGACGTCCGGATACCGCATCTCCGCGGCGAGCCCGACGAGCGCCTCGTGGCTGAGCAGGCGCTGCAGCGGCAGGTTCTGCTTGCGCATCGCCTTCGCCAGCGCGTCCTTGCCGCGCTCGACAGCCTCCTCGCGGCGCTCCTTGGTGAACCACTGCCGGATCTTGTTGCGGGCTCGCGGGCTCTTGACGAAGCTCAGCCAGTCCCGGCTCGGTCCGGCCGTCTCCGACTTCGACGTGAAGACGTCGACCACGTCGCCGTTCTCCAGCGTGGAGTCCAGCGGCACGAGCCGGCCGTTGACGCGCGCGCCCATGGTCCGGTGGCCCACCTCGGTGTGGACGGCGTAGGCGAAGTCGACGGGCGTGGAGCCCTGCGGCAGCGCGATGACGTCCCCCTTCGGGGTGAACACGTAGACCTCGGAGCCGGCGATCTCGAACCGCAGCGAGTCGAGGAACTCGCTCGGGTCGGCGGTCTCCTTCTGCCAGTCGACGAGCTGGCGCAACCAGCTCATGTCGTTGCCCTGGCTGTCCGTGACGGCCGGCTGGCTGGCGCCGCTCTTGGCGTTCTCCTTGTACTTCCAGTGCGCCGCGACGCCGTACTCGGCCCTGCGGTGCATGTCGTGCGTGCGGATCTGGATCTCCACCGGCTTGCCGCCCGGACCGATGACGGTCGTGTGCAGCGACTGGTAGAGGTTGAACTTGGGCATCGCGATGTAGTCCTTGAACCGGCCGGGCACCGGGTTCCACCGCGCGTGCAGTGCGCCGAGCGCCGCGTAGCAGTCGCGCACCGTGTCGACGAGCACCCGCACGCCCACCAGGTCGTAGATGTCGGCGAAGTCACGGCCGCGCACGATCATCTTCTGGTAGATCGAGTAGTAGTGCTTCGGCCGGCCGGTGACGATCGCCTTGATCTTGGCGGCCCGCAGGTCGGCGCCCACCTGATCGCGGACGGTCGAGAGGTACTCCTCGCGCGCCGGTGCGCGCTCGGCCACCAGGTGGACGATCTCGTCGTAGACCTTGGGGTAGAGCGTCGCGAAGCTGAGGTCCTCGAGCTCCCACTTGATGGTGTTCATGCCGAGCCGGTGCGCCAGCGGCGCGTAGATCTCGAGCGTCTCGCGTGCCTTGCGCTCCGCGGACTCGGACGACACGAACTTCCAGGTCCGAGCGTTGTGCAGCCGGTCGGCCAGCTTGATGACGAGCACCCGGATGTCGTGGCTCATCGCCACGACCATCTTGCGGACCGTCTCGGCCTGCGCGGCGTCGCCGTAGGTCACCTTGTCGAGCTTGGTGACGCCGTCGACGAGCATCGCGACCTCGGGCCCGAAGTCGTGGCGCAGCTGGTCCAGCGAGTAGTCGGTGTCCTCGACGGTGTCGTGCAGCAGCGCGGCGGCCAGCACCGAGGCCGCCATCCCGAGCTCGGCGAGGATCGTCGCCACGGCGACCGGGTGCGTGATGTACGGGTCGCCGCTCTTGCGCAGCTGTCCCCGGTGCGCCCGCTCCGCGACGACGTACGCCTGCTCGAGGACCGACAGGTCCGCCTTGGGGAAGTGCTCGCGGGCCGCCTGCAGCACGGGTTCGAGAGCGGGGAACGCCACCGAGGGGCGACCGCCGAACCGCGCCATGCGAGCCCGTACCCGGGCCGCCGGCGTGGCCTCCGTCGGGGGTTCGACCCGCGGGCTGACCGACTGGTCCGTCATCGTCGTCACCCCTTCCGCTCGCCGGCTCCTCGGCATCGGCAACACCCGGCCGGGGCGCGCCATTCCGCGCTCCCACCGGGACGGCCCTCGGTCGTCGAAGGCGTCGAGCCTGGTCGGGCCGGTCCCGTGAGTCTACGACCGGCTGGTCAGGGCAACGTCAGCAGCGTGTCGACCGGCACCCCGGGGACGCGGTCGCGGCCACGTAGAGCCGCCAGCTCGGCCAGCACGGCGATGCCCACGACGTGCGCCCCGCAGTCCTCGAACAGCTTCAGCGTCGCGGCGGCGGTGCCGCCGGTCGCCAGCACGTCGTCCACCACGAGCACGCGTGCGCCTTCCGGAACCGTGAACGGCTGCACCTCGAGCGTGGCGGTGCCGTACTCCAGGTCGTAGGTCTCCGAGATCGTCGGGCCCGGCAGCTTGCCGGCCTTGCGGACGAGCACGACGCCGGCCCCGAGGGCGACCGCGATCGGGGCCGCGAGCAGGAACCCGCGCGACTCCATGCCCGCGACCAGGTCGACGGGCCCGGGCGCGTCGGCCGCGAGTGCGGCGACCAGCCCGGCGAACGCCGGACCGTCCGCCAGCACCGGGGTGATGTCGCGGAAGAGCACGCCGGGCTCGGGGTAGTCCGGCACCTCACGCAGCAGCTCGGTGACGCGGGCGGCGACGGCCGCCCGGTCCAGCGCGGTCACTTGCGACGCCGCCTCGGCTGTGCCGCGAACCCCTGGTGGGCGCCGGGCCGCAGCGGGCCGACGAGCGGCGCGGCGAGCGCGCCCGCCGCGACGGCCTCGCCGTCCGTGCCCGAGCCGCCGGCGCGGCCGGCCAGCACGCGCTTGCGCAGGGCGATCATCTCCGGCTCGCGCTCCCGCAGCGCGACCTCGAGCGGCGTCGCCAGGAAGATCGACGAGTACGCACCGACGAGCATACCGACGAAAAGGGCCAGCGCGATGTCGCGCAGCGTGCCGGCACCGAGCAGGAACGCCCCGATGAACAGGATGCCCGCCACCGGCAGGAGCGCCACGACCGACGTGTTGATCGATCGGACCAGTGTCTGGTTGACGGCCAGGTTGGCCTTCTCCGAGTACGTGTAGCGGCTCTGGTGGATGACGCCGTCCGTGTTCTCCCGCACCTTGTCGAAGACGACGACGGTGTCGTAGATGGAGTACCCGAGGATGGTGAGGAAGCCGATGACGGTCGCCGGCGTCACCTCCCAGCCGACCGCGGCGTACACGCCCGCGGTGATGGCGATGTCGTGGAACAGGGCGGCCAGCGCAGCGACCGCCATCCGCCAGTTGCGGAAGTAGGCCGTCATCACCACGGCGACGAGCACGAGGAACACGACAAGGCCGGAGACGGCCTTCTTCGAGACGTCGGCACCCCACGTCGGGCCGATGAAGGTGCTGGTCACCGCGTTGACGTTGACGTTGTACGCCTTGGCGAGCGCTTCACGCACCTGCTCGACCTGGTTGCTGCCCAGCTGTCGCGTCTGCACCCGGATCGAGTTGGAGCCCTGGTTGGTGACGAGGGCGACCTCCCGGTTGTCGATGGCGGCGACGGCGGTGACGGCCTTCTGCTGGTCACGGTTCACCACGCCGGTGACCACGAACTCGGAGCCGCCGCGGAACTCGATGCCGGGGTTCAGCCCGGGCGCGAACAGCAGCACGATCGCGGCGAGCACGAGGACGCCGGAGACCGCGAACCACCAACGTCGGTGACCGACGATGTCGTACGAGCGCCGGCCGGTGTAGAGGTCGTTGCCCCACTGCGCGAATCCGGCGGCCATCAGTGCTGCTCCCCTTCGGTCGTCGGGCGCTCGTCGTGCGCGGGCGAGGTGCTGGGCGCCGTCGCTGTCCCGGCCCGGCGCGCGGCCGCCCGTCGCTCGGCGATCGTCTCGCCCGGAAGCCCGACGGCTGCCGGCTGGGTGGTGGGCCAGGCCGCGGCCGTGCCGTGCCCGTCGGTCGCAGCGGCCGCCTTGGGCGCCACGACGACCCGGCCGCGCCCGGCGTAGCGCACTCCCTCGACGCCGAGCCGGCGCGGGTCCAGCCCCGAGAGCCGGTGACCGTCGGCGAAGAACCGCACCCGGGCGATGATCTCCATCATCGGGTGGGTGAAGGAGAACACGATGAGCAGGTCGATGATCGTCGTCAGCCCGAGGGTGAACGCGAAGCCCCGGACGCTGCCGATGGCCAGCACGTAGAGCGCGGCCGCCGCCATGAAGTTCACGGCGTCCGACACCAGGATGGTGCGGCGCGCCCGGGACCAGCCGTGCTCGACCGCGGCGGCCAGGGGCCGTCCGTCGCGCAACTCGTCCCTGATGCGCTCGAAGTAGACGATGAACGAGTCAGCGGTGATGCCGATCGCGACGATGAGTCCGGCGACACCGGGGAGCGAGAGCCGGTAGCCCTGCAACCACGACAGCAAGGTGATCACGAGGTACGTGATGACCGCGGCCAGGGCCAACGACGAGACCGTGAGGAAGCCGAGCACCCGGTACTGGATGAGCGAGTACACCACGACGAGGACCAGGCCGATGAGGCCCGCCAGCAGGCCCTTCTGCAGATACTCGGAGCCCAGCGTCGCGGAGATCTGCTGCTCGCTCTCCACCTGGAAGCTCACCGGCAGCGACCCGAACGAGAGCTGGTTGGCCAGCGTCGCGGCGGTGGTGCGCGTGAACGACCCGGAGATGACCGCCTGGCCGTTGGGGATGATGTCGTTGACGGCCGGTGCCGAGACGACGAGGCCGTCGAGCACCACGGCGAACTCGTTGAGCGGCGCGGTCTCCTTGACGAGACGGGTGGTCGTCTTGGCGAACTCGGTGGTGCCCTGGCCGTCCAGCTTGAGGTTGACCACCCACTCGGTGCCGGTGGTGCCGTTGGGCAGGATGTTGAGCCCCGAGCTGGCACCAGCGATGTGCTGACCCTGCAGCTCGACCGGCCCGAGGATGAACTTCGACGAGCCGTCCTGCGAGCACGTGACGAACGCCGCGTTCGCGGGTCCGTTGACGCCTCCGGAGCGGTTCTTGACGTTGTTGCAGTCGAGGCTGTCGAACTGCTTCTGGACGGCCGGGGTCACGTAGTACGCGGCGTCGCTCGGGCTGATCGGACCGGCGCCCTCCGTGGCCGGCGCGCTCGCGCTCGGCGTCGGGGTCGGGGTCGCACCGGCGGCGCCGGCCGCCGCACTCGCCGTGGCGGTCGGGGTCGGGGCCGCGGCGGCGCTGGAGGCGCTCGGGGTCGGCGGCAGCCCCGCGGTGCCGCTGGACGTCGGCGTCGGCGTCGGCGTCGCGGTCGGTACGGGGGTGTAGCTCTGCTGGAGCACCGGCCGGAACTCCATCTGCGCCGACGTGGTGACGAGCTTGACCGTCTCCGGGGACGGCGTGCCCGGGAGCGAGACGACGATCTTGGCCGTCGACCCGCTGCCCTGGCTGCCGATCTCCGCCTCGGCGACCCCGGACGCGTCGATGCGCTGCCGGATGACGTTGATCGCCTGGGAGATCGTCGTCGAGGTGACCTGGCCCGAGGCCTGTGCCTCCGGCACGGGGGTCAGGATGATCTCGGTGCCGCCCTCGAGGTCGAGGGCGAGCTTCGGGGCCAGGGTGGCCTTGGACCAGGTGATCCCGGCGGCGATCGCAGCGGCCATCACCACGATCATGACGCCCAGGGTGACGAGCGTGCGCACCGGACGGCGCCGGGTAGTCGGAGCGGCCAAGGTCAGTTCTCTCTCGTGCACGCACCGGCGACGAGGCCGCCGGTGGGATGGAGGCTCGGGCGCGACGCCCGGGCCGCGCGGTTACTTCGCCTGCTTGCCGGTGTCGTCGTCCTCGTCGTCCTCATCCGCGTCGTCCTCGTCCTCGCCGGCGGCGTCGTCGTCCTCGCCGGCGGCGTGCGCCACGAGCGGCGTGGCGTGCGACTCCTCGAGGGACGAGAGGTCGTCCGGGACCTCGATGCCGTCCACGTCGTCGTCGTACTCCTCGTCGTCCGGCTCGTCGTCGACATCGGCGACCTCGGTCGTCGGCTCCAGGAGCTTGGCGATGGCGGCCCGGATCCAGCGGCTCTGGTGGCCAGGGGCGGACTCGAGCGTGACGTTGTCGCCCACGACCTCGACCACGGTGCCGAGCATGCCGGAGTGCGTCATC
>JAJYSG010000040.1 GCA_021793675.1 Actinomycetes bacterium
CGGTGCCGCTGGCTGCCTGGCCGCCGCGGCGCTCGGGCTCTGGGCGGCCGCGTGGCTGCGGGCGGCGGCCGGGCGGCGGCGGGCGGCGCGGGCCACCGCCGACGGGCGGGCGGCGGTGGAGGCGGTCGCGCTGGCGCTGCTCGTCGAGCCGACGCAGCAGGTGGTGGCGGAGCACCGGCGGGTGCGCGAGCTGGCGGCGGCGGCGCGGACGGCGACGGTCGGCTGACGGCGGTCGCCTGACGGCTGCCGGCTGAGTCGTCCACAGCCCGGCTCGGCGGCGTCCGGACCACCGGAGCGGGCCCCGTCGGGCCTGGGTCGGCGCCGCGGCCGGAAGGGTGCCGGGCACACGCCCCGCGGCTGTCGGGGCCATGCGAGGAGGCACCATGAGCACGCAGTCCACGCTGACGGTCACCGGCTTCGTCGGGTCGTCGGTCCGGTTCTCGATCGGCCAGGAGGGCGGCGGCGTGCCGTACGCGTCCTTCCGGCTCGGCAGCACGCAGCGGGTTTTCGACCGCGCCGCGCAGGCGTACAAGGACACGCCGACCCAGTGGTACACGGTCAAGGTGTGGCGGCACGTGGCGACGAACGTCGTGCAGTCGCTGCGCAAGGGCGACCCGGTGGTCGTCACCGGTCGGCTGCGCACGCAGGAGTGGTCGAACCTCGAGGGCGCGCACACGACGCTCGTCATCGAGGCCGCCGCGCTCGGCCACGACCTGGTCTTCGGCACCACCCGGCTGGAACGGACGCTGGGACCGGGCGCACACCGCACCGGCCCGGCGGGCGACGAGCCGGTGGTGGCGGACGTCTCGGGGCTCGCCGAAGCACCGGAGCCGGGCCCGGACGAGCCGGACGGGGACGAGCTGGCCGGGGACGAGCCGGACGGGGACGAGCTGGCCGGGGACGAGCTGGCCGGGGACGAGCCGGCCGGGGACGAGCTGGCCGGGGACGAGCCGGCCGGGGACGAGCCGGACGGGGACGAGCGCGGCGACGACGAGCGCGACGACACGGCGGAGGCCGCCGGCCTGGTGGGTGCCGCGCTGCACGAGGTGCTCGGCCGTTGATCGCCTAGGCTGGTGGATCGGCGCGGCGCGGTTCGTGCCCCCACCAGCGAACCCCGGAGGGGACCAACAGGCGTGGCTGAGTTCATCTACACCATGTACAAGGCGCGCAAGGCGCACGGCGACAAGGTCATCCTCGACGACGTCTCGCTGAACTTCCTGCCAGGCGCGAAGATCGGCGTCGTCGGGCCCAACGGCGCCGGCAAGTCGACCATCCTGCGCATCATGGCGGGGCTGGACACCCCCTCGAACGGCGAGGCCCGCCTCACGCCGGGCTTCAGCGTCGGCATCCTCCAGCAGGAGCCGCCGCTCAACGAGGACAAGACGGTGCTCGGCAACGTCCAGGAGGGCGTGGCCGAGATCAAGGCCAAGGTCGACCGCTTCAACGAGATCTCGGCGCTCATGGCCGAGCCGGACGCCGACTTCGACGCCCTGCTCGCCGAGATGGGCCGGCTCCAGGAGGCGATCGACCACGCCGACGCCTGGGACCTGGACTCGCAGCTCGAGCAGGCGATGGATGCGCTGCGCTGCCCGCCGCCGGACGCCGAGGTCTCGGTGCTCTCCGGCGGCGAGCGGCGCCGCGTCGCCCTCTGCAAGCTGCTGCTGGAGAAGCCCGACCTGCTGCTGCTCGACGAGCCGACGAACCACCTCGACGCCGAGTCGGTGCAGTGGCTCGAGCAGCACCTGGCCTCCTACCACGGGGCGGTGCTGGCGGTCACCCACGACCGCTACTTCCTCGACAACGTCGCCGGCTGGATCTGCGAGGTCGACCGCGGCCGGCTCTACCCCTACGAGGGCAACTACTCCACCTACCTGCAGAAGAAGTCCGAGCGCCTGGAGGTCCAGGGACGCAAGGACGCCAAGCTGGCCAAGCGCCTGGCCGAGGAGCTCGACTGGGTGCGGCAGAGCGCCAAGGGTCGGCAGGCGAAGTCCAAGGCCCGCCTGCAGCGCTACGAGGAGATGGCGGCCGAGGCCGACCGCACCCGCAAGCTGGACTTCGAGGAGATCCAGATCCCGCCGGGGCCCCGGCTGGGCTCGGTGGTGCTCGAGGCCAGCGGCGTGCAGAAGGGCTTCGGCGACCGGCAGCTCATCGACGGCCTGACGTTCACGCTGCCGCGCAACGGCATCGTCGGCGTCATCGGACCCAACGGCGTCGGCAAGACGACGCTCTTCAAGACCATCGTCGGGCTCGAGCCGCTCGACGGCGGCACGCTCAAGGTCGGCGAGACGGTGTCGATGTCCTACGTCGACCAGGACCGCGCGGGCCTCGACCCGAAGAAGAGCCTCTGGGAGGTCGTCTCCGACGGCCTGGACATCATCAAGGTCGGCAACGTCGAGATCCCGTCGCGGGCCTACGTGGCGTCGTTCGGCTTCAAGGGTCCGGACCAGCAGAAGCCGGCGGGCGTGCTGTCGGGCGGCGAGCGCAACCGGCTCAACCTGGCGCTGACGCTCAAGCAGGGCGGCAACCTGCTGCTGCTCGACGAGCCGACGAACGACCTCGACGTCGAGACCCTGGCCTCGTTGGAGAACGCCCTGCTCGAGTTCCCGGGCTGTGCGGTCGTCGTGTCGCACGACCGGTGGTTCCTGGACCGTGTGGCCACGCACATCCTCGCCTACGAGGGAACCGAGGAGGACCCGGCCCGCTGGTACTGGTTCGAGGGCAACTTCGCCTCCTACGAGGACAACAAGGTCGCCCGGCTCGGTCAGGACGCAGCCCGCCCTCATCGGGTCACCTACCGCAAGCTGCGCCGCGACTGACGCGCACGGCAGCCGGCACGACGACAGAGGGGCGACGATGGCCAGGCTCGCGGTTCCGGTCCAGCTGCGCTGGGGCGACGTCGACGCGTACCAGCACGTGAACAACGCGGCGATGTTCCAGCTGCTGGAAGAGGCGCGGATCGAGGCGTTCTGGCGTCACCCGGACGGCGCCGACGAGACCGGCTGGCCGACGGCGGTCCTCGACGGCGGGCCCGGCGCCGAGCTGGCCACCCTGGTCGCGCGGCAGGAGATCGAGTACCTGCAGCCGCTCGGCTACCGGCGGACGCCGGTCACGGTCGACGTGTGGATCGCCCGGCTCGGCGGCGCCAGCATCGAGGTCTGCTACGAGGTGCGCGACGAGGGCGCTCCGGCCACCGTGTACGCCCGCTCCACGGCCACGATCGTGCTGGTGGACGCCGCGACAGGCCGGCCGAGGCGGATCACCGGCGCGCAGCGGGCGGCCTGGGAGCCCTATGTCGAGGAGCCGCCGGTGTTCCGCCACCGGGGCTGACGTCCTGCCATCGGCACCAGGGAACAGACCCGTGCGCGGGAGGCCGGACCGTCCCACGGTGGCCATCGATCCGTTCCGTCAGGGGACGGAACCGCCCGGGCGTCAGACCAGCGGGACGCGGACCATGCCCTCCTGCGCGATGGAGGCCACGAGCACGCCCTGCCGGTCGAACACCCGGGCCGCACCCAGCCCGCGCCCGCCCTGGCCCGAGGGCGAGCTCTGCACGAACAGCAGCCAGTCGTCGACCCGGACGTCCCGGTGCCACCACATCGCGTGGTCGAGCGACGCGATGGACAGGCCGGCCGTGGACCACGACAGGCCGGCGTGCCGCAGGATCGGCTCGAGCATCACCTGGTCGCACGCGTACGCGAGCAGCGCGCGGTGGAGCAGCTGGTCGTCGGGGACCGCGCCGCGTGTCTTCAGCCAGACGAGCTGGCGCCCGGTGCGCTGCTCGTCGGCCCGCACGTAGACGGCCCCGCCGACGTGCCGCAGGTCGAACGCGGACTCCGTCCAGAAGCGCGCCACCGGATGGTCCACGGCCGCCAGGTGCTCGGACGCCGAGGGCACGTCCTCGGGCGGGGGCACGTCGCGCGGGGGTCGTTCGGCGAAGTCGAGCCCGGGTTGGTCCTCCTGGAACGAGGCGATCATCGACAGCAGCGGTCCGTTGTCCTGCACCGCGTGCGTTCGTCGGGCGCTGAACGAACGCCCGTCCCGCATCCGCTCGACGTCGAAGCGGATGGGCGTGGCCACGTCGCCGGCCCGCAGGAAGTAGCCGTGCAGCGAGTGCGGCAGCCGGCCGGGGTCGACCGTGCGGCCCGCCGCGAGCAGCGACTGGGCCAGCACCTGGCCGCCGAACACCCGACCGGTCGGCACCTGCAGGTTGTCGCCGGTGAACGTGTCGGGCCGCTCACCCGGGCGCAGGTCCAGCACGTCGAGGACGGGCTGGATGGTGTCGTCGTTCGTGGCTACTCCTCGACGGTGTTGACGAGCGAGTGCGCCGCCCGCTCCAGGTAGTCCCACAGCTCCGCCCTCGGCAGCGGGGCGAGGTCGAGCGTGTCGAGCGCCGTGCGCATGTGCCGCAGCCACCGGTCGCGGGCGTCCGGCGTCACGTCGAACGGTGCGTGGCGCCTCCGCAGCCGCGGATGCCCCCGGGTGTCGGAGTACGTGGTGGGGCCGCCCCAGTACTGCTCGAGGAACGTCGTCAGCCGTGCGGCGGCCGGACCGAGGTCGTCCTCGGGGTAGAGCGGTCGCAGCACGGGGTCGGCGGCGACGCCGCGGTAGAACTCCGCGACCAGCCGGACGAAGGTCTCGTGGCCGCCGACGGCCGCATAGAACGAGTCGGTCCGCACCGGCCCATCCTCACACGCCCTCGCTTGACTCGGGACCGCGCCCTACGCTGGGCTGACGTCCCAGCGACCGGAGGCCCGATGAGCAAGGCCGAGCAGATCCTCGCCGCGCTCGGCGGTGCTGCGAACGTCGTCGGCGTCGAGCCCTGCATCACCCGGCTGCGCGTCGAGGTGGTCGACGCCGCGGTGGTCGACGACGTCCGGCTGCGCGCCTCGGGCGCCTTCGGCGTGGTGCGGTCCGGACGCGTGGTGCAGGTGATCGTCGGCCCCGAGGCGGACGGCCTCGCCTCCGAGATCGACTCGATGCGCTGAGGGCCGTCGGTGCGGCTGGTGAGTCCCGTGGCCGGGACGGTGCGCGCGCTGGGCTCGGTGCCGGACGAGGTCTTCGCCCGGGGGATGGTCGGCCCCGGCGTGGCCGTGGAGCCGGTGCGCACCGCGGTGCAGCACGTCGTCGCCCCGGTGGGCGGGGTGGTCGCGGCCCTGCACCCGCACGCGTTCGCCATCCGGGTGTCCGACGAGCGCTCCGTGCTGGTGCACCTCGGCATCGACACGGTGGCGCTGGCCGGCGCCGGGTTCGTGCCGCACGTGGTCGCGGGTCAGCGGGTTCGGGCCGGGGAGCGGATGGTCACCTGGTCGCCGCTGGACGTCGCGTCCGGCGGCCGGGCGACGATCTGCCCGGTGGTCGCCCTGCAGGCGGCGCCCGACGAGGTCCGGCTGCTCCTGGATCCGGGCGAGACCGTGGCCGCCGGCCAGCCGCTGCTGGAGTGGGCCGAGTAGACCGGCGTCAGCGCGATGGCAGGCCGGTGCGGTCGGCCACGAAGCGCAGCTGCTCCGCCGTCAGCGCGACGGTGCGGGACAACGCCCGGCCGCCGTGCCCCACCCCGGTCTCCCGCCGGACCAGCACGGGCCGCTCGTCGGGTGGCGCCGACGTGGCCGCCTGCAGCGCCGCCGCCATCTTGCGGGCGTGCAGCGGGTCGACGCGGGTGTCGCCCTCGAACACCGTGAAGAGCGTCGCCGGGTAGGCGGTGCCCGGCACCACGTGGTGGTACGGCGAGTAGCCGAGCAACCACGCCAGCTCCTCGGGGTCGGCCGCGTCGCCGTACTCGTCGGACCACGTGCGCCCCAGGCCGAAGCGCTGGTAGCGCACCATGTCCAGCAAGGGCGCGGAGCAGACGGCGGCGGCGAAGAGGTCCGGACGCTGCGTCACGGCGGCCCCGACGAGCAGCCCGCCGTTCGAGCCGCCCCAGCAGGCCAGCCGCCCCGCCGTCGTCCAGCCGTCGGCGACGAGCATCCCGGCGACCGCGTGGAAGTCGTCGAACACGTGCTGCTTCACGCCGCGCTCGCCGTCCCGGTGCCAGGACTCGCCCTCCTCGCCGCCGCCGCGCAGGTTCGCCACCACCCAGACGCCGCCGGACTCCACCCAGGCCAGCGTGGCGGCCGAGTAGGCGGGCTCCAGGCTGATCTGGAAGCCGCCGTAGCCGTACAGCACCGTCGGTGCGGGGACGAGCGGCCGGCCGGTCGGGTCGACGGCGTCGCGGCGGGTCACGACCAACGCCCGCACCACCGTGCCGTCGGCGCTCGCCGCCGTCACCCGGCGCACCACGACGTCCGGCACGTCCGGCGCCGCCCCTGGCGGCGTCGCCCACACCGCCACGTCACCGTCCACCAGGCGGTGCACCGTGGGCAGCGTGACGTGGTCCGTGTACGAGAACCACACCTGCGGTCCGCCGTCCGGGCGCGTCACCAGGCCGGACACCGAGCCCAGCCCGGGCAGCGGCACGTCGGTGAGGCGTCGACCCGTCGTCGGGTCGTGCCGGGTGAGCTCGCTGACGGCGTGCCGCCGCCAGGACGCGACGATCTCGGTCGGCGTGCTGGCGGCGCCACCGCCGTCGAGGATCGCGACGTCCTCCAGCACGGCCTGCGGGTCCTCCGCGATCAGCGTGCGCCACGTCGCCGGCCCCGGGTCGTCCGGCGAGGTCACCACGAGCCGGCCGCGCGGCGCGTCGAGGTCCGTCCGCAGGTACAGCGCGCCGTCCCGGCCCAGCCACGCGTCGACCTCGGCGTCCTGACCCACCGCGACCTCGCGGAGCTGCTCCGGCCCCGCCTGCAGGTCGGCGATCCACACGTCGGTGCGAGGCGCGGTGCCGACCGAGGCCGAGACCAGCAGCCACCGGCCGTCCCGGGACACCTGCACGCCGTAGTACGACGCCAGGTCCCGCCCCGCGCCGAACACCTCGACGTCCGTCGCGGCGTCCGTCCCGACCCGGTGCCGCCACACCCGCCGGTGGAACTGGCGCTCGTCCGGCGGCACCAGCTCGGGTGCCAGCCGCCGCACGTAGTAGAACGCCTCGCCTCCCGGCAGCCACGCGACCGGCGAGTACCGGGCGCGGTCGATCGGCCCGTCGACCACCTCGCCGGTGGCGACGTCCAGCACGCGCAGCACGCTCTCCTCGGTGCCGCCGGTCGACACCTGGTAGGCGAGCAGGTGGCCCTCCTTCGACGGCTGCCAGGCGTCCAGCGTCGTCGTGCCCGCCGGGTCGAGCGCCATGGGGTCGACGAGCACGCGCTCGCGCGGGGTCCCGGGATGTGCCGGGTCGGGCTCGACGACCAGCACCGTGGCGTGCTCGGCGGCGGGATCGCGTCGCGTGAGGAAGTGCCGCTCGCCCCGCCACACCGGTACCCCCACCGACCCGGCGCCCAGCAGCCGCCGCAGCCGCGCCTCGAGCGTGCCCGGCGCGAACGGCGTGCCTGCGGCCCGCCGGCCGGCGGCCTCGCGGAACCGGGCGTACAGCTCGTCCTGCGCCGCCGACCACGCCGCCGTCTCGCCGGACCCGGCGTCCTCCAGCCAGCGGTACGGGTCGCGCACGGCGTGCCCGTGGAGCACCTCGACGAGGTCGGTCGTGCGTGCGGCGGGGTAGGCCAGGCCGGTCATGGCCGAAGGCTACGTGCGAGTGGCGCCGGGACGCGCCCCGCGCGCGATGGAAGGATGGCCGCATGTCCGACGAGGTCGCGCCTGCTGACGAGCCGCTGCTGCGGCTGGCCGTGGCGCACGGGGTGGTGCCGGACTACCACGGGCACGACGGCCGGCACCATGCGGCCTCCGCCGCCACGCTCGTCGCGGTCCTCGCCGCGCTCGGCGTCGACGCCTCGTCGCCGGAACGGGTCCAGCTGGCGCTGCAGGACGTCGAGAACGCCCCGTGGCGTCGGGTGCTGCCGCCGATCGTCGTCGTGCGGTCCGGGCGGCTGGTGCACGTCCCGGTGCACGTCTCGCACGGCGAGCCGGTGTCCGCGTGGCTCGAGCTGGACGGGGCGGCCGGGGGCGGCCGGCGCGAGCTGCTGCAGGCCGACGTCTGGGTGGAGCCCCGCGCCGTGGACGGCCGCCTCGTCGGGCGCGCCACGTTCACCCTGCCCGCGGACCTGCCGCTGGGCTGGCACGAGCTGCACGCGCAGCTGCCGGACAGCGCCGCCTGCACCCCGGTGGTCGTCACGCCGGACCGCCTCGAGCTGGTGGCCGACCTCGAGCAGCGGCGCGCCTGGGGCTACATGGGACAGCTGTACTCGATCCGGTCCCGGTCCTCCTGGGGCGTCGGCGACCTCAGCGACCTCGCGGAGATCGTCGCGCTCGCGGGCCGGCGCTCCGGCGCGGACTTCCTGCTGGTCAACCCGCTCGCCGCGGCGGAGCCGACGACGCCGATGACGCCCAGCCCGTACCTGCCCGCGACCCGCCGCTTCGTCAACCCGCTCTACCTGCGGGTCGAGGACGTGCGGGAGGCGGCGTACCTCTCGTCGGCGGACCGGGCCCTCGTGGAGTGGTCCGCCGAGCCTGCGCTCGCCCTGGACGACGACCCCCGCCAGATCGACCGTGACGTGGCCTGGACCGCCAAGAAGGCCGCGCTCGAGGTGGTCTTCGCGGTGCCGCGCTCCCCGGCGCGGCAGCAGGCGTTCGCCGACTACGTCGCCGCCGAGAGCCCCGGCCTGGAGACGTTCGCCCTGTGGTGCGCGCTCGTCGAGCGCTACGGCGGCATCGCGGGCTGGCCCGACGAGGCGCACGACCCGTCCTCCGCGCTCGTCGCGGCCGCCCGCCGGGAGCTGGCCGACCGGGTGACGTTCTACGAGTGGCTCCAGTGGCTGGCCGACGAGCAGCTCGGCGCCGCCCAGCGGGCCGCCCGGGACGCCGGTATGCGGATCGGGATCATGCACGACCTCGCCGTCGGTGCCCACCCGCAGGGCGCGGACGCGTGGGCGCTGCGCGACGTGCTCGCAACCGGAGCGACCGTCGGAGCACCACCGGACATGTACAACCAGCAGGGCCAGGACTGGTCGCAGCCGCCCTGGCACCCGGACGCGCTGGCGCGGGCCGGCTACCGGCCCTACCGCGACATGATCCGCACGCTGCTGCGGCATGCCGGGGCGCTGCGGATCGACCACGTCATCGGGCTGTTCCGGCTCTGGTGGGTGCCCCGCGGCTGCTCGGCGACCGAGGGCGCGTACGTCCGCTACGACCACGAGGCGCTCGTCGGGATCCTCGCGCTGGAGGCGCACCGGGCCGGCGCCGTCATCATCGGCGAGGACCTCGGGACCGTCGAGCCGTGGGTGCGCGACTACCTGTCCGAGCGGGGCATCCTCGGCACGTCGGTCCTCTGGTTCGAGAAGGACCACACCGGCAACCCGCTGGCACCCGAGCAGTACCGGCGGCTGGCGCTGGCCAGCGTGACGACGCACGACCTGCCGCCGACCGCGGGCTACCTCGCGGGCGAGCACGTCGCGCTGCGCGCCCGCCTCGGGCTGCTGACCAAGCCGGTCGAGGAGGTGGCCGCCGAGGCGGACGACGAGCGCGAGCGGATGGTGGCCGCGTTGCGGGGTCGCGGCCTGCTGGGTGAGCAGCCCTCGGAGCGGGAGGTCGTCGAGGCGCTCCACCGCTGGGTGCTGGCGACGCCCGCGGTGCTCGTCGGGGTCGCCCTCACGGATGCCGTGGGGGAGCGGCGGGCGCAGAACCAGCCCGGCACCGATCGGGAGTACCCCAACTGGAAGGTGCCGCTGGCGGACTCCGCCGGAGGCGTCGTGCTCGTCGAGGACCTGTTCGACAGCGCACGGCTGACGTCGCTCGCCGCGGTGATGGACCGCGGCTGACCCGCGGCAGGTGCGTCAGGCCTGTCGGGTACGTCAGGCGCGGCGGCGGTCCGCCTCCTGCGCCGCGAGCGCGCGCCGGGCGTCGTCACCCTGCTCGGCGACGATGCGGCGCAGCGCCGGGGCCGCATCGGGGTGCTCGGCGAGCCACTGCTCGGTGCGAGCCACCACGTCGACGCGGGCGTCACCCGTCAGGGCCAGCGGGTGCAGGCCGAAGGCGATGTTCTGCGCGATCTCGTTGGTCCGGGACGCCCAGACCGTCTCGAGGGCGGCGAAGTACGGCTCGACGAACGGCAGCAGCAGCGCGGCGTCGTGCACCCGGCCGAAGCCGGCGATCGTCGCCGCCTGCACGGCGTTCGGCAGGTCGGCCCGGTCGAGCAGCGCGGACCAGGCCGCCGCCTTGGCCGCCGGAGTCGGAAGCGCGGCACGCGCGGTCGCGGCGGCGCGCTCACCGGTCGCGGTGGCGTCACGCGTCAGCTGCGTGGCGATCTCGGCCTCGCCCGCCCGGCCGCCCGCGACCAGGGAGGTCAGCAGCTCCCAGCGCAGGTCGGTGTCGATGGTGCGGCCCGGCAGGGCGCGCCGGCCGTCGAGCAGCGCGGCGACCAGGTCGAGCTGCGCCGGTGTGGCGGCGTGCACGGCGAACGCCTTGAGCAGCTGGAGCTGCGTGTCGGAGCCGGCGGGCACCTCGTCGAGCAGCGCGGCGAGCCGGTCCGCCGCCGCCGCCGTGGCCGTCGCGCGGTGCTCCGGCGCGACGTACAGGTCGAGGGCCGTCCGCAGCTGCCGCAGCTGCACCTGGACCACCGTCGAGTCGGTCTCGTGGGTGATGTAGCGCAGCATCATGTCGAGGTAGTCGCGTGCCGGCATCTCGCCGTCGCGGGTGCCGTCCCATGCCGCGGCCAGCACGAGCGAGCGCGGCAGCGAGGACGTGAAGCCCGCCAGGTGCGCCGCCGCGGTGGCCCTCGACGCGTCGTCGAGCCGGATCCGGGCGTACGCCAGGTCGTCGTCGTTGACCAGGACGAGCGCCGGGCGCCGGCGGCCGACGAGCCCGGGTACGGCTGTCACGGGTCCGTCGACGTCGAGCTCCTCGCGCCACGTGCGGACCAGCCTGCCGTCGTCGGCCACGTCGTAGCCACCGATCGCCAGGCGGTGCGGGCGGGCGTCGGGGTGCGCGTCGGGCACCTCTTGGAGCACGTCGAACGCGGTGATGACGCCGTCGTCGTCGGTCTCGATGCGGGGGCGCAGCAGCGTGACGCCCGCCTGCTCGAGCCACCGCCGCGACCACGCGGACAGGTCGCGCCCGCTCGTCGTCTCCAGCTCCGCGAGCAGGTCCGACAGCGACGTGTTGCCCCAGGCGTGCTTGGCGAAGTAGGCGCGCACGCCGGCGTCGAACTCGTCCTGGCCCACCCAGGCGACGAGCTGACGCAGCACCGAGGCGCCCTTGGCGTACGTGATGCCGTCGAAGTTCACCTCGACGTCCTCGAGGTCGCGGATGTCCGCGGCGATCGGGTGCGTGCTCGGCAGCTGGTCCTGCGCGTAGGCCCAGCGCTTCTCGAGGGACTGGAACGTGGTCCACGCGCTCGCCCAGCGCGTCGCCTCGGCCGTGGCCCGCGTCGACTGGAACTCGGCGAACGACTCGTTGAGCCACAGGTCGTCCCACCACTGCATGGTGACCAGATCGCCGAACCACATGTGGGCGAGCTCGTGCAGCACCGTCACGGCCCGGCGCTCGACGGTGGCCTGCGGCACCGCGGAGCGGAACACGTACGACTCGACGAACGTCACGGCGCCCGCGTTCTCCATCGCCCCGGCGTTGAACTCCGGCACGAAGACCTGGTCGTACTTCTCGAACGGGTACGGCCGGCCGAAGACGTCCTCGTAGAACGCGAACCCGGCGCGCGTGATGTCGGCGATCTCGTCGGCCTCGAGGTGCGGCGCGAGCGAGGCCCGGCAGTACACGCCCAGCGGGATGGTGCGTCCGTCGCTGCTCGTCAGCTCGCGGTGCTCGCCGGCGTAGGGGCCGGCGACCACGGCGGTGATGTACGACGAGATCCGTGGGGTCGTCGCGAAGGTCCAGCGCCGAGCGCCGGTGTCCCGACCGTTGTGGTTCACCGCTCCGGGCAGCGGCTCGGGGTCGGCCGCGGTCGGCGAGTTGGAGATCACCGTCCAGTGGGCCGGCGCCGTCACCGTGAACGTGAAGGTCGCCTTGAGGTCCGGCTGCTCGAAGACGGCGAACACGCGCCGCGAGTCGGCCACCTCGAACTGGGAGTAGACGTACACCTCGTCGTCGACCGGGTCGACGAAGCGGTGCAGACCCTCACCCGTGTTCATGTACGCGCAGTCGGCGACGACCACGAGCTCGTTGTCGGCCGCCAGGCCCGTCAGCGCGATGCGCGAGTCGGCGAACACGGCGGCCGGGTCGAGGTCGACGCCGTTGAGACGCACCGCGTGCACGGCGGGCGCGATGAGGTCGACGAACGTCGAGGCTCCCGGCGTCGCCGCGAACCGGATCGTCGTGCGTGAGCCGAACGTGGTGGCCGACGTCGTGAGGTCGAGCTCGACGTGGTACGACCGTGCCTGCACGATCCCGGCGCGCTCGCGCGCCTCGGCACGGGTGAGGTTCTGACCAGGCACGGACGGACTCCCTGACGCAGTGATGTGGGTTGGAGCCGATCATGGCACGTCGCGGTGCCCGTCCTGCCGGCCCGGTGCCCGGCACGCGGATCGGTGTGCACGGGGCGGCCGAGGTGGGCAGACTCGGGACGTCCGAGTTGCCCCGCGAGAGGACCGTGCGCTGTGCCCCCGACCGTCGACTTCTGGTTCGACCCCGTGTGCCCGTGGGCGTGGATGACGTCCCGCTGGATCGACGAGGTCGCGCGGCACCGCACAATCACGGTCCGTTGGCACGTCATGAGCCTGTCGGTGGTCAACGAGGGGCGTGAGCTCTCCGGGTCGTACCGCCGCCTCATGGACGAGTCGTGGGGACCGGTGCGCGTGCTCGTCGCGGCCGCCCAGGCGCACGGGGACGGCGTCCTCAAGCCGCTCTACGACGCGATGGGCACGCGCCGGCACCCCGGCGGCCGCACCGACACCGCGGCGATCGTCGCCGAGTCGCTCGCCGAGGTGGGGCTGCCGGCCGCGCTGGCGGACGCCGCGGCGGGCGGCGAGCACGACGACGCGCTGCGCACCAGCACCGCCGAGGCGTTGGCGCTCGTGGGCGACGACGTGGGCACCCCTGTGGTCGCGATCGACGGCGTCGGGTTCTTCGGCCCCGTGGTCACGCCCGCCCCGCGGGGCGCGCAGGCGCTGGCCATGTTCGACGGCCTGGCCCTCATGACGAGCGTGCCGGGCTTCTACGAGCTCAAGCGGACGCGCACCTCCGGCCCGGTGTTCGACGACGGGGCGGTCGAGGCGTGACACCCGGGCCGGAACGGCGGCGGACGCCGTGACCCCGTCCCCGGCTGCCGGGCCGCCGGATCCCCGCGCCGCGGCGCGGGCGGAGCGGCGTCGTCGGCTGGTGCCCGTCCTCGTCGCCCTGGACGCCGTGCTGGTCGCCGCGGTGCTGCTCGTCGTCCTCGTCACCCGGCCCGTCGGCAGCCCCGTCGGGTCGCCGGGAGCCACCGGGACGGCGACCGGCAGCCACGGCACGGCGAGCGGCACACCGTCCGTGGCGGCGACCCCGGGGCCGCCCGTGTTCCAGCTGCCGAGCGGCAACATCGCGTGCGACATCAAGGCCGACGCCGTGACGTGCACCATCGCGAGCAAGACCTTCACGCCGCCGGCGACCACCTGCAAGGACGACAGCGCGGGCCACACCGTGGTGCTCGACGCGCACGGCGTCTCGACGCCGTGCGCCACGGGCGGCATGCCAGGTGTGGCACCCGCCGGAACGCCCGTGCTCTTCTACGGGTCGAGCAGCACCGTGGGCCGGTACACGTGCACGAGCGCGACCAACGGCGTGACGTGCACCGACAACCACGGCGTCGGCTTCCGGCTCGCGCGCGAGGCCCTCGTCACGCTCCCGTGAGCAGGCGCGCGCCGTCGCCTCACCAGATCGAGACGCGCTCCTCGGGCGGCAGGTAGAGGCCGTCGCCGGGCTGCACGTCGAACGCCGCGTGGAACGCGTCCAGGTTGCGGGCGACCCCGTTGCAGCGGAACTCGTCGGGGGAGTGCGGGTCCGTCGCGAGGCGCCGGATCATCTCCTCGTCACGCGCCTTGGTGCGCCACGACTGCGCCCATCCGACGAACACCCGCTGCGCGGCGGTGAGCCCGTCGATGACGGGCCCCTGCTCGATGGGCGCGCCGAGCGCCAGCTCGTAGGCCCCGAGCGCGATCGCCAGCCCACCGAGGTCGCCGATGTTCTCGCCGATCGTCAGCGCGCCGTTGACGTGGTGGCTGCCGTCGAGCTGTCGGGGGGAGAACGAGGAGTACTGCTCGATGAGTGCCGCGGTGCGTTGCTCGAACGCCGCCCGGTCCTCGGCGGTCCACCAGTCGACGAGCCGCCCGTCCCCGTCGTACTTGCTGCCCTGGTCGTCGAACCCGTGCCCGATCTCATGGCCGATCACCGCACCGATGCCGCCGTAGTTGGCGGCGTCGTCGGCCTCCGCGTCGAAGAACGGCGGCTGCAGGATCGCCGCGGGGAAGACGATCTCGTTCAAGCCGGGGTTGTAGTAGGCGTTGACGGTCTGGGGGGTCATGAACCACTCGTCCCGGTCGATCGGCCGGCCGATCTTGGCGAGCTCGTAGTCCTGCTCGAAGGCGTTGGCGCGCCGGACGTTCCCGACCAGGTCGTCGGGCACCATCTCCAGGCCCGAGTAGTCCCGCCACCGGGCCGGGTACCCGATCTTCGGCGTGAACGCCTCGAGCTTGGCGAGGGCCTTCGCCTTGGTCTCCTCGCTCATCCAGTCGAGCGTCGTGATCGACCGCCGGTAGGCCGCGACGAGGTGGGCGACGAGGGCGTCCATCCGGGCCTTGTGTGTCGGCGGGAAGTGCCGCTCGACGTACACCTTGCCGACCGCCTCGCCCATGGCGCCCTCGACGAAGCCGACCGCCCGCCGCCACCGCTCCCGCAGCTCCTGGGCGCCGGTCAGCGTGCGCCCGTAGAAGTCGAAGTTCGCCTCGGTGATCTCCTGCGTGAGGTAGGGCGCACGGGCCGAGATGACGTGGTAGGCCAGCCAGTCCCGCCACGCCGCGAGGTCCTCGCTCGCCCACAGTGCGGCGAACCCGGTCGCGAAGCCCGGCTCGCGCACCACGAGCGAGTCCATCGACCCCTCGACGGCGCCCATCGCCGCGACCCAGCCGCGCCAGTCGAAGCCGGGCGCGTCGTCGACCAACGACGCGAGCGTCGCCGCGTTGTGCGTCAGCTCCGCGTCGCGGTCCTTGACGACGTCCCAGTGGTGCGACGCGAGCTTCGTCTCGAGCGCGACGACGCGCGCGGCGGCCTCGTCGGCCTGCTCCTGCGGCGTCCAGCCGGTCAGCGTGAACATCCGGGCCACATGGGGGGCGTAGGCGGCCAGGACGGCGGCGTACTGCGGGTCGCGGTAGTAGGCCTCGTCGGGCAGCCCGAGCCCGGCCTGCGTGAGGTGGACCACGTACCGCTCCGGGTCCATCGCGTCGTTGTCGACGAAGAACGCGACCCCGGCCACGCCGCCGGTGCGCTGCAGCCCCGCCAGCACCGGCAGCAGGGTCTGCTCGTCGGCGGCGGCCCGCACCGGCGCCAGGTCCTCCTCCAGCGGGGCCAGGCCGATCGACTCGATCCGCTCGGTGTCCATGAAGGAGGCGTAGGCCGCGCCGATCTTGGCGTGCTCCGGGTCCGCGGTGCCGGCGGCGACCTGTGCGCCGAGGTCCGTGATGATGTCGCGGACGTGCTCCTGCGCCTCGTCGTGCAACGTGCGGAAGGACCCGTCGACCGCGCGGTCCGCCGGGATCACGTGAGTGGTGATCCACTGCCCGTTGACGTGCCGGAACAGGTCGTCGGCCGGTCGGACGGACGGGTCGAGGTCGGTGAGGGCGATGCCGCTGCGGGTCATGGGTCCAGCGTAGGTGCAGGCCACGACACGCCCGGGCGCGGCCCGGCGACGGTGCGGCAGGATGGCGTCATGCGCATCCACGTCGCCTCCGACCACGCCGGCTACGAGCTCAAGGTCGCGCTCGTCGCGCACCTGAGGGAGGCCGGCCACGACGTCGTCGACCACGGCGCGCACGCCTACGACCCGCAGGACGACTACCCGTCGTTCTGCTTCGCGGCGGGCGAGGCCGTCGTGGCGGACCCGGGCACGCTCGGCGTGGTCATCGGCGGTTCCGGCAACGGCGAGCAGATCGCGGCGAACAAGGTGACCGGCGTGCGCGCGGCGCTCGCCTGGAACGACGAGACCGCGCGCCTGGCCCGCCAGCACAACGACGCGAACGTCGTGGCCGTCGGGGCCCGCCAGCACACCATCGACGAGGCCGTCGCGCTGGTCGACGCGTTCCTCGGCGAGCCGTTCAGCCACGACCCGCGCCACCAGCGCCGCATCGACCAGCTCGCGGCGTACGAGGCCGCGCGCTGAGCCGTCCCGGGGAGCGCACGACGAGCAGCCGGCCGCACCCCGCCGCCGGCCCGGCCACGCCGGCCGCCCGCGCCGAGGAGTACGCGGAGGCCGTGCTGGACCTCGTGGACCGCATCCCGCCGGGGCGGGCGATGACCTACGGCCTGGTCGCGGAGGTCCTCGCCGATCGGCTCGGCCGAGGCGGCCCGCGCCAGGTCGGGCACGTGCTGGCAGGCTCGGGCGGCTCGGTGCCGTGGTGGCGCGTGGTCAACGCGGCCGGCTCGCCGCCCGCGGCGTACGCCCACGAGGCTCTCGACCGGCTGCGGGCCGAGGGCGCGCCCCTGACGAGCGACGGCTCGCGCGTCGCGCTGCGGCGCGCGGTGTGGTGGCCGGAGGAGGACGAGCTCCGCCCGCTCAGCCCGCGGCGAGGATGTCGATGACGAAGACGAGGGTGGAGTTGGCGGGGATGGAGCCTTGGGCGGTGGTGCCGTAGCCGAGGCTGGGGGGTACGACGAGCAGGATCTGGGAGCCGACGGTCTGTCCGACGA
>JAJYSG010000079.1 GCA_021793675.1 Actinomycetes bacterium
GCGAGCGCGTAGCCGCGCGTGCGCGTGACCCTGATGTCGGCGAGCAGCTGCTCCGGATCCGTGATCGTGCGCGTCGTCTCGCGCACCAGCGGAACGGAGCAGTACTCGCGGACCCAGTCGTCGCTGTGCGCCGCCAGCATCGCTTTGCCGACCCCGACCGCGTGAGGCAGGTGACGCCCGCCCATGCGGCTGACCAGCGGGATCGACTGGTGGCCCGTGACCTTGCCGACGTAGAGCGCCGACGCCGAGCGCGGCCCATCGCCGTCGAGTACGGCGAGGTGGACGTTCTCGCCCGTGGCCTCGTACAGCCGCACCATGTGCGGCAGCGCGGGCTCGCGCAGGCGCAGCGCGAGCGGCGACAGCTCGCCGAGCTCCCACAGGCGCGACCCGATCGCGTACCGGCGTCCCCCGACGCGCACCATCATGCCGAGGTCGATCATCTGGGCGAGGATCCGGTGGAGCGTCGACGACGACAGCCCCGTCCGCGCGCCGATCTCGACCGCGGTGAGCGCGTCGTGGTCTTCGTCGAAGCACGCCAGGATCCGCATGCTCCGCTCGAGCATCCCCTCGCCGGCGCGGTCGTCCATGCGCGACACCCCTCCTCGCGAGCGGGCGCTACGCCTCGAACGCGAGCTTCGCGAGCGCGCGGCGGAGCGTCTCGGCCTCGTGCTCGTCGACGCCGGCCGTGATGTCGACGACGGTCTCTCGCGCGGTCTCGTAGAGCTCGCTGCCGGCGGGCGTAGCCGCGACGACCTTCGCGCGGCGGTCGCGCGGATCCGTCTCGCGGGCGAGGAGCCCGCGCTGCTCGAGATCGTCCACGAGCGCGACGACCTGACTCGGATCCAGGCGCAGGAACTCGGCGATCTCGCGCTGCGTCGGCGGCTGGTCGTCCAGGGCGAGACCGAGCACCGAGAACGAGCGCACCTTGAGACCGAGGGGCGCGAGCGCCTCGTTGTCCCGCTGGGCCGCCACGACGCTCGCTCGGGTGAGGAGGAAGCTCACGTTGCGCGTGAGCGCGGATCCTCGAACCACATCGGCGTGCGCGGGAGTCATGGATTGACTTTAGCAAACTCATGCATACAACAACCATTGACTTTTTCAAGCATTCGCGATGGGATGGACGGAGACTTGCAGATCGAACGGAAAACGGAGAACGCCATGACGCTTACGGGCACCGTCGCCATCGTCACCGGATCGGGCCAGGGGCTCGGTCTCGCCTACGCCCGCGAACTCGCCGCCCAGGGCGCGAGCGTCGTCATCAACGACGTCAGCCAGGAGACGGCGGACGCCGCAGTGAAGCAGATCACCGACGCCGGCGGCACCGCGAGCGCCGTTGTCGCCCCGGTCGGCTCCACGGAGACCGCAAAGGCGCTCGTCGACCACGCGTACGAGACCTACGGCCGCCTCGACTCGCTCGTCACGAACGCGGGCATCCTCCGCGACCGCACGCTGTGGAAGATGACCGACGAGGACTTCGACGCGGTGATCAACGTGCACCTGCGCGGCACGTTCACCTGCGTGCGCGAGGCCGCGACCCGCTGGCGCGAGGCCGGCACGCAGGGCCACATCGTGTGCATCGGCTCCCCGACCGGGCAGCGCGGCAACTTCGGCCAGACGAACTACGCCGCCGCCAAGTCCGGCATCGTCGGCATGGTGCGCACCTGGGCGCTCGAGCTGAAGAAGGCCGGCATCACGGTCAACGCCGTGATCCCCGTTGCCGCCACCGCCATGACGAAGACCGTGCCGTTCTTCCAGAAGGCCGTCGAGGCCGACGAGCGCGGCGAGGCCATGCCCGAGTTCTTCCGCAAGGAGCTCGGCTTCGGCACCGCCGACGACGTCGCCGGCACGATCGCGTTCCTCGCCTCCGACGCCGCGAACGGCATCACCGGCCAGGTCGTCGGCGTGGGCGGCGACCGCCTGCAGCTGTGGTCGCACCCCGAGGCCGTCACGACGGTCTACCGCGAGGGCGGCTGGTCGTACGACGACCTCGCATCCGGCTTCTCCGACGCGGTCGGCGAGCTGCAGACGGTCGGCGAGAAGTTCCCGCAGCTGCCCGACGAGCTCGCTCCGGAGCCGCGGTCGTGACCAGCGCCCGCTACGAGACGTCGATCGAACTCGCGTCGATCGACGCAATCGACACGCACGTCCACATCGAGGTCGACCACGAGGGCCAGTCCTCGCTGCCCGCCGACCTCGCGGAGGCCGCGAGCAAGTACTTCCGCGCCGACGGGCCGCGCCCGGACGTCGACGGCATCGCCGCGTACTACCGCGAGCGCCGGATGGCCGCGGTCGTCTTCACGGTCGACGCAACGACGCACCTCAAGCAGGCGCCGCTGTCGAACGACGAGATCATCGACGGTGCGATCCGTCACAGCGACGTGCTCATCCCCTTCGGATCCGTCGACCCGAACCGCGATGACGCGCTGGACGAGATCGGCCGACTCATCGACCGCGGTGTGAAGGGGTTCAAGTTCCACCCCACCGTGCAGGGCTTCGACCCGAGCGACGACCGGTTCGCTCCCGTGTACGCCGCGCTGCAGGACGCGGGCGTCATCGCGCTGTTCCACACGGGGCAGACGGGAATCGGCGCCGGCATGCGGGGCGGACGCGGGCTGCGGCTCGCCCTGTCGAACCCGATGCTCCTCGACAACGTGGCAGCGGACTACGGCGACCTGCAGATCATCATGGCCCACCCGTCGGTGCCGTGGCAGGACGAGGCGCTCTCGGTCGCGACGCACAAGCACAACACGTGGATCGACCTGTCGGGCTGGAGCCCGAAGTACTTCCCGCCGTCGCTCGTGCGGTACGCGAACTCGCTCATCAAGGATCGGGTGCTGTTCGGATCCGACTTCCCGCTTCTCACGCCGGACCGCTGGATCCGCGACGCCGAGAAGGTCGAGGCGTTCAAGCCCGAGGTGCTGCCGAACGTCATGAAGCTCAACGCCGCACGTCTGCTGAAGCTCGTATGACCGCCGATCCCGTTCTCGATCGCCTCGGCTTCACCGAGCGCCACCTCTCGAGTTCTGCCCGCGCGG
>JAJYSG010000080.1 GCA_021793675.1 Actinomycetes bacterium
CGCCATCCGCGGTTTCTCCCAGGCGCTGGCCGCGGAGTACGCCGGCCGGGTCGGGGTCACCTGCCTCGTGCCCGGGGGGATGCGCACCGCGTTCTTCGACGGGCGCGACGAGCGCTTCCGCCCGGCCCCCGACCAGGACCTCAACGACCCGGGACACACCGCGGCCACCGTCCTGCTGGCACTGCGCCAGCCGGTCGGCTGCGAGATCCGCGAGATGGTCGTCATGGCCTCCGGCGAACCCTCGTGGCCCTAGCCGACGTGTCGGGCGGCAGCACGGGGGCCGCCCGGCACGTCCCCCTCGGACCGGGCGACGTCCTCGTCCTGCGCGCCCTGGGGCTCGGTGACGCGCTCACCGCGGTGGCCGCGCTGCGGGGGGTGCGCCGCGCGTGGCCGGACCGACGCGTGGTCCTCGCCGGCCCCGAGCCGCTCGGCCGGTGGTTCGCCGGGCTCGGCGTCGTCGACACGGTGGTCGAGGCCGTCGGCCTCGCGCCACTCTCGGTGGGAGGTCGTGGCGGGCACGTCGCCGTCGACCTCCACGGCCGCGGACCGCAGAGCCACCGGCTGTTGACGGCGACCCGGCCGGCACGTCTCGTCGCCTTCGCGTGCCCCGCCGCGTCCCATCCGTCCCGGCCCGACGACGTCGCCCCGACGTGGCGGGACGACGAGCACGAGGTGGAGCGGTGGTGCCGGCTGGTCAGGGCGGCCGGCGGCGCGTGCGACGCGGAGGACCTGCGGCTGGCGGTGGAGCCCTCGCCCGACGCCCGGGACGCCGTGCTGCTGCACCCCGGCGCGGCGTCGGGGGCCCGGCGCTGGCCGGTGGAGCGCTGGCGGACCGTGGCCCGCCGGCTGGTGGCGGCGGGCCACCGGGTGCTCGTGACCGGCTCTGCCCCGGAGCGCGATCTCTGCGCCGCGGTGGTCGAGGGGATCCCCGGTGCGCAGGCGGTGGCCGGTCGGTCCGAGCTGCCCGAGCTCGCCGCACTCGTCGCCGGGTGCCGGCTGCTCGTCTGCGGGGACACCGGGGTGGCGCACCTCGCCACGGCGGTCGGGGCGCCGTCGGTGCTGCTCTTCGGGCCGACCGCGCCCGCCGAGTGGGGCCCGGCCGTGGACGTCGAGCGCCACGTCGTCCTCTGGCACGGCGACGGCAGCGGGGACCCGCACGGCGCCGACGTCGACCCGGCACTCGCCGCCATCACCGTCGACGAGGTGCTCGCGGCCGCCGGGTCGGTGCTCGCCGGTGTCGCCACCGGGTGACCCCGCGTCCGGCTCCCCCGAGATCGCCCCGCGGAGTGCTGGCAGGCGGCCGCTCAGGCCGTGCGGCTCAGGGCGGTGGCGAACCAGTCGACGGTGCGCCGCAGTCCCTCGTCCCACCCCACCCGGGGCTCCCAGCCGAGCGCGGTCCGGGCCAGCGTGGTGTCGGGCCGGCGTACCTCGGGGTCGTCGACGGGCCGCTCGACGTGCTCGATGCGCGACCGGCCGCCGGTCGCCGCGATGACTGCCTCGGCGATCTCCAGGACGGTGCGCTCCTCGGGGTTGCCGATGTTCACCGGGCCGGGAAGCTTGCCGGCGGCAAGCGCCAGCACCCCGGCGACGAGGTCCTCGACGTAGCACACCGACCGCGTCTGGTCGCCGTCGCCCGCGACGGTGAGCGGCTCGCCGGCCAGCCCCTGCCGGATGAAGGTGGGGATCGCCCGGCCGTCGTACGGGCGCATCCGCGGGCCGTAGGTGTTGAAGATGCGGACGATCCCGGTGTCGACGCCGTACGCGGTGCGGTAGGCCGTGACGAGCGCCTCGGCGTACCGCTTCGCCTCGTCGTAGACGCCGCGCGGGCCGATCGGGTTGACGTGCCCCCAGTAGTCCTCCGGCTGAGGGTGGACCTGCGGGTCGCCGTACACCTCGGAGGTCGAGGCGAGGACGAACCTGGCCCCCTTGTCCCGGGCGAGCCGCAGCGCGCGCTCCGTCCCCACCGAGCCGACGCGCAGCGTCTCGATCGGCAGCTCGAGGTAGTCCACCGGCGAGGCGGGCGAGGCGAAGTGCAGCAGGAGGTCGACGTCGCCGCGCACGTGCATGTTCTCGGTGACGTCGCAGTGGACGAGCTCGAACCCGGGGTGCCGGGCGAGGTGGGCGACGTTGCCGGGGGCCCCGGTGAGGAAGTTGTCGAGGCACACGACCCGCCACCCGGCGGACAGCAGCGCCTCGCACAGGTGGCTGCCGAGGAACCCGGCACCCCCCGTCACGACCGCGCGTCCGCTCCCGTCACGCTGCTGCGCCAACCTCGCTCCTCTCACCGTCCTCAGGATGGAGGTGCGCGGGGAGGTGTGCACGTCGAGCCGGCGCGCCGGGCCGGGCGGTCAGCGCGGCCGCGACGCGGGCCGGCGCAGGGCCAGGGGCAGGGTGAGGAGCGAGACCACGCCGCCGACGAGCACCGCCGTGCTGAAGGACGTGCCCGCCGCGACGGCCCCGATGACGACGGCGCCCAGGCCGGTACCGGCGTCGAAGCCGACGTTCCACACCGCGCTCGCCGACCCGTAGTGGGGCCGGTCGACGGACCGGAAGGCGAGCACGAGCGTGAGGTTCTGCAGTGCGCCGTAGCAGATCCCGACCACGGTGGCACCGGCGAGGAGGGCCGCGGTATGCGTGGCGGCGGGGTCGCGCACCGCCCACGCGACCATCGCCATGCCGACGCCGGTGAGGAGGACGAGCGGCCAGAGGAACCGGTGCGGGCCGAGCCGGTCGGCGAGTCCGCCGACCCGCCATCGGGCGATCGCCGCGGTGACGCTCAGGAGGAGGAGCGCGAGCGTGCTGAGGGCTGCGCTGCTGCTCATCTGCGCCATGAACGTGATGAGCGCGCCACCGGCGAGGGTGACCCCGAGGAGGAGCAGCATGGGCCGCAGCAGCCGCAGGTAGGGCGCCCGGTCCTGGGGCTCGGGCACGTGCTCGAGGCGGCGGGCCAGGGCGAGGGCGGGGACCGCCCCGAGCGCCGGCAGCACACCGACGGCGAAGACGACCCCGTACCCGAGCT
>JAJYSG010000081.1 GCA_021793675.1 Actinomycetes bacterium
AGGTGCTCGACGGTGACCTCGACGCCGTCGTCGGCTCCGCCGTCGAGATGGACGCCGCCGAGCGGCTCGCCGCCGCCACCGATGCCTGACCCCACCACCCCCCACCCTCCCGCCGAGAGCTCACTTTCCGGCGAGAGCCCACTTCCCGGCGAGAGCCCAGCTCCCGGCGCTCGGGAGATCTCGTGGCGTGCCGCGGTCCGCGGGGCGCGCGAGCTCCTCGCGGAGGCCGGCGTGCCCTCACCCGACGTCGACGCCCGGCTGCTCGCCGAGCACGTCGCCGGCAGCCCGCTCATCCTCGCCGGCCCACCGACTCCCGCCCAGCTCACCGGTTACGCCGCGCTCGTCGACCGGCGCCGGCGCCGGGAGCCGCTCCAGCACATCACCGGCGAGATGTACTTCCGACACCTGCGGCTCACCGCCGGCCCAGGCGCGTTCGTCGTGCGCCCGGAGACCGAGCTCGTCGCCGAGGAGGCGATCGCCGCAGCGCGCGGCCGGCCGGCCCCACGCGTGGTCGACCTGTGCACCGGCTCCGGCGCGATCGCGCTCGCCGTCGCCACCGAGGTACCCGCCGCCGAGGTGTGGGCCGTCGAGCTGAGCCCGCCGGCCCTCGAGCTGGCCCGTCGGAACGTCGCGGACCTGGACCCCCGGGTCACGCTCGTCGCGGGTGACGCCGCATCGGCGCTGCCCGAGCTCGACGGCACGGTCGACGTCGTCGTCTCCAACCCGCCCTATGTGCCACCGGACGCGGTGCCGCAGGACCCCGAGGTCCGCGACCACGACCCTGACCTCGCGCTCTACGGCGGTGGCGCGGACGGCCTGGACGTCCCGCGGGCCGTCCTGCGCACCGCGGCCCGCCTCCTGCGCCCCGGTGGTGTCGTCGTCATGGAGCACGCGGAGGTGCAGGCGGCCGCCGTCCGTGAGGCCGCCGCGGTCATCGGCGCGTTCACCGACGTCCGTACGGTGCCGGACCTCAGCGGACGCGACCGGATGGTCGTCGCGCGTCGCGTCGCGCCCTGACGAGCGCGACCGCTCCCCAGCCGAGCCCGACCCCGACGACGTCGGCGACGACGTCCCACACGTCCCCCGACCGCCCCGGGTAGGCGGCGTGCTGGACGACCTCGCTGACGACGGCGTGCGCCAGCCCGAGCGGCACGACGACGCGGGCCGGGAGCCCCGCCCACAGTGCGGCCGCCACGACGAGCGCGAACACCGCCACGTGCGCGGTCTTGTCAGCACCCGGCACGCCGGACACGCCGGTGTCCGGCACCGTCGGCGCGTAGAGCACGGCGAGGTGGAGGAGGACGGCGAGCACGAGCACGGTGCGGCGCACGGAGGGGGACATCGCAGGTGAGTGTCTCACCCCGCCGGCACGTCGCGCGGCGGCCGGGCCGCACCGCCCGTCGGTGCCGGCGGCACGAACCCCGCTCGGGCGGCACCGCGCCGGAGCGTCGAGAGCACCGGCCTGCCGACGAGGACGATCCCCAGCGCCGTCGTCGTCGCCCGTCCGATCTCCCACACGAGCGAGGTCGCGAGGGAGTAGAGGAGGAAGCGGTGCAGGTTCTCCCCGGCCGGAGCACCAGCAACGAAGGACAGCTCGGTGCCCAGCCCGAGCTGGAACGGCCAGAAGGCGAAGTTCATCGCGAGACCGAAGGCGAAGGAGGCGACGACGGCGTAGCCCACGAGCAGCGCGATCTCCGCCCGCCCGCGGACGCGCCGGGGGAGGAGGCCCGCGCCCATCGCGAGCCAGGAGGCGGCGAGCATCTGGTAGGGCAGCCACGGACCGACGCCACCGGTGAGCAGCGCCGAGGCGAAGAGCGTGGTCGAGCCGAGGACGAACCCGAAACCCGGGCCGAGCACCCGCCCGCCGAGCACGAGGGGGAGGAACACCGTCTCGATCCCCGCCGTCCCTGCTGCGAGCGGGCGGAGCACCGCGCCCACCGCGGAGAGCAGCCCGAGCAGCGCCACCGCCTTGACGTCGATGCCGCCGTCGGTGACCGCGACGAGCAGGACGACGAGGACGAGGAGCAGCACGACCCCGAGGATCACCGGCACGTGGGCGAGGTCGGCGCTCGTCGTCTCGGTGAGCAAGAGCGGCCAGAGGAACACGACCAGCCCGACGACGCCGGTCACGGCCAGGGCGACCAGCGTACGGGCGGGCAGCGGGACGGCCGTCACGTCCGCACCCCGAGGGACTCGCGGATCTCGGCGACGGTGAGGAAGCCGAGCGGGTGGAGGACCTTCGCCGTCTGCGGCGCGAAGGTGGGGGAGGAGACGAGGACCTCGCGTGCCGGACCGTCGGCCACGACCTCTCCCTGCGCGAGGGTGACCACCCGGGTGGCGCAGCCCGCGACGAACTCGACGTCGTGGCTGGTGAGCACGACCGCCCCGCCCCGGTCGGCGTGCTCCAGGAGGACCGCGGCGAGCCGGGCCTTGGCTGCGTAGTCCAGGCCGCGGGTGGGCTCGTCGAGGAGGAGCACGGGTGGGGCGGCGGCGAGCTGGACCGCCAGCGCGAGCGCCAGCCGTGCGCCCTCGGACAGCTCGCGGGGGTGCGTCGCCGCGGAGGTGCCGGGGGCGAGCCGGTCGAGGAGGGAGGCGGTCGTGCCGGCCGGGGCGCCGGCGTCGGTGTCGGCGGCGGCGCACTCGGCCGCGACCGACTCGTGGTACAGCAGGTGCGACGGGGTCTGCGGGACCAGCGCGACGTGGCGGCGGGCCGCGGCGGGCGAGAGCGAGGCGGGGTCCGGGGCCTCGGGAGCGGCCTCGAGACGGACCCGGCCCGAGGTGCGGACGCCGGCGCCCTGGAGCGCCCAGAGGAGCGAGGACTTCCCGGAGCCGTTGCGGCCCATGACGGCCGTGACCTCGCCGGCGCGGAGGTCGAGGTCGACCGCGCGCAGGGCCTGGACGTCTCCGTAGCCGACGTGCAGGCCCCGGGCGGACAGGAGCGGTTCCCCGGCCGCTGTCGGGAAGTGGGCTGTCGCCGGGAAGTGGGCTGTCGCCGGGAAGTGAGCTG
>JAJYSG010000004.1 GCA_021793675.1 Actinomycetes bacterium
CCGCGGCTCGACGACGGCACCCCCTTCCCGACGTTCTACTACCTCACCTGCCCACCCGCGGCCGTGGCGATCAGCCAGCTCGAGGCGACCGGGGTGATGAAGCAGATGACGGCGCGGCTCGGTGACGACGACGAGCTGCGCGCGGCGCACCGGCGCGCGCACGAGGCGTACCTCGCCGACCGGGAGGCCTTCGGCCACGTGGCCGAGATCGCGGGCATCTCGGCCGGCGGCATGCCGGACCGCGTCAAGTGCCTGCACGCCCTGGTGGCGCACGCGCTCGCGGCCGGGCCCGGGGTGAGCCCCTTCGGCGACGAGGCGCTCGCGCTCGTCGCGGACGCCTGGCGCCCGGACCGCTGCCGCTGCTGAGCTCGGCGACGCCCTCGCCGCCGGCCCGCCGCACCCGCCCGACGAGCGGCCGCTCCCGGGCCGATTCCGGGTGCGGCCGGCCCGGATGGCACGATGTCGCGGTGACGCGAGTGGCCGCCATCGACTGCGGGACGAACACCATCCGGCTCCTGGTGGCCGACGTCGAGGGCGGCACCCTCGTCGAGGTCGAGCGGGACGCGGTCATCGTCCGGCTCGGCCAGGGCGTGGACCGCACCGGCGAGCTGGCGCCGGACGCCCTGGCGCGCACGGTCGCGCAGACCCGGGAGTACGCAGCCCGCTGCGACGACCTCGGCGTCGACGCGGTGCGGTTCGTCGCCACCTCGGCGACGCGTGACGCCCGCAACCGCGCGGAGTTCGTCGCGGGCGTGCGGGCCGCGATCGGGGTCGACCCGGAGGTCGTCACCGGTGACGAGGAGGCGGCGCTGTCGTTCCGGGGCGCCGTCGGCGTGCTGGGCGCGCGGCACCCCGGCCCGTTCCTCGTCGTCGACCTCGGCGGCGGCTCCACCGAGCTGGTGCTCGGCGAGGACCGCCCGGCGGCCGCCTGGTCCATGGACATCGGCTCGGTGCGGCTCACGGAGCGGCACCTGCGCACGGACCCGCCGTCGGACGACGAGGTGGCCGCTGCCCGAGCCGACATCGCGGCCGCGCTCGACGCTGCGACCCGGGTGGTTCCCGTGGAGCGGACGGCGACGCTCGTCGGCCTGGCCGGAACCATCACCACCGTCACGGCGCACGTGCTGGGCCTCGAGCGCTACGACCGGGCCCGGATCGACGGCGCGGAGCTGCCGGTCGAGGCGGTGCTCGCGGGGTGCGACGACCTGCTGCACCGGAGCCACGCGCAGCGGGCCGCGCTCGGCTTCATGCACCCCGGCCGGGTGGACGTCATCGGAGCCGGAGCGCTCGTCTGGCACGAGGTGGTGACTTGCGTGCGCGACGCCGTCGCGGCCGCCGGTGGCGGTCTGGAGATGGTGCTGACGAGCGAGCACGACATCCTGGACGGCATCGCGTGGAGCGTCGCGGAGCGCTCGACCGCCGGGATGTGAAGAACGTCACAAGATCCGACGAGCCCACCGGCTGAGGTTCGCCTTACCTTGGAGACGTGTCCGCGACCATCGACCGCAAGGCGCGCACGTCGCCGCGCGTGCTCATCCTCGGCGGCGGCACCGTCGGCCTGTACGCCGCCCGTCGGCTGCGCAAGCGGCTGGGCCGGCGGGAGGCGGCGATCGTCGTCGTCGACCCTCGCCCCTACATGACCTACGCGCCGTTCCTGCCGGAGACCGCCGCCGGCTCGATCGACCCGCGCAACGTGGTCGCCCCCCACCGGCGCAGCCTCAAGGGCGTGGACGTGCTCCAGGGCAAGGTGATGCGGATCGAGCACGCCGCACGGCGCGTGCAGATCGCGCCCGAGGAGGGCGAGCCGTACTGGGTGAGCTACGACTTCCTCGTCGTCGGCCTCGGGTCGGTGGCCCGCACGCTGCCCATCCCGGGCCTCGTCGAGCAGGGCATCGGCTTCAAGAACGTCGAGGAGGCCATCGCCGTGCGCAACCACGTGCTGGGCCGCATCGACGCCGCGGCCTCCACGTGGGACCCGCAGATCCGGCGCCGCATGCTGACGTTCGTCTTCGTCGGCGGCGGCTTCGCGGGCGTCGAGGCGATCGCCGAGGTCGAGGACATCGCCGGGTACACGGTGAAGAAGTACCGGCAGGTCGAGCCCGACGAGCTGCGCTTCGTGCTCGTCGAGGGCAGCACCCGGATCCTGCCGGAGGTGAGCGCCGAGCTGGGTGGCTACACGCTCGACCAGCTGCGCACCCGCAGCATCGAGATCCACCTGGCGACGTTCCTCACCTCCTGCGTGGACGGCCACGTGGTGCTCTCCGACGGGACCGAGATGGACGCCGAGACCCTCGTGTGGACCGCGGGCGTCAAGGCGAACCCGGTGCTCAAGGACTCCGACCTGCCGCTCGACGAGCGGGGCCGGGTCATCACCAATGCCACCCTCGAGGTGACCGCCGCGGACGGCACCGTGGTGGCCGACGCCTTCGCCGCCGGCGACTGCGCCGCCGTGCCCGACCTCGTCAACCCCGGACAGACCTGCCCGCCCAACGCCCAGCACGCGCTGCGCCAGGGCAAGCACCTCGGCGAGAACCTCGCGCGCGTGCTGCGCTCGGCGCCGCCCACCCCCTACGCGCACCGGAACATCGGCGCCGTCGCCTCGCTCGGCATGTACCAGGGCGTGGCCCAGATGTTCGGCCGGTTCAAGGTGCGCGGCTTCCCCGCGTGGGTGCTGCACCGCACGTACCACGTCTTCGCGATGCCGACCTGGAACCGCAAGATCCGCATCATGGCCGGCTGGACCTGGTCGCTGCTGCTGCGACGCGAGGTCATCGCGCTCGGCTCGCTGCAGGACCCACGCGCGGAGTTCCTCGCGGCCGCGGTGGGCGGGCCGTCGCCGGACGCTCCTCCGGCCGCCGCGCCGTCCGGGGCCGGCCCGGCCTCGAACGGGTCCGACGAGCGGACCGCGCCGAGCCGCACGGCAGCGAGCGGTACAGCACCGAGCGCTGCGGTGGCCGGCAGCGGGACCGGCGCCCGGGCCTGAGCGGGTCCGTGCCCGCGGTGCACGTCCGTCACCCTTCCCGCACGTCGGGGTGCGCGGCGAGCCGTCGCCCGCGGGCGTCGGTCAGTCGGGGTCGTCGGCGTCGATGGGCGCGTGGTGGTCGAGGCCGGCGACGCCGCGCCGCCAGTACCCGCTCGCGATGACCTGCTGCGGCGGCAGGCCCAGCTCCCGGCGCAGGTAGCGCCGCAGGGGGACGAGCATGGTGGCCTCACCCGCGAGGAAGGCGACGGTCCCCGCGTCGATCGGCATGGCGCGGAGCTCGCTCTCGAGCTCGAGTCCGGCGCGGATCGTCGCACGCTGCGCGCCGGTGACCCCGTCGAAGTAGCGCGTGGCGTCGTCGGGTGCCCCGGGGGCGTCCAGGAGCAGCGTCACCGGCACGGCGGGGGGCGCCAGGCGCAGCCAGCGCGCGGCGGCGGGGAACGCGGACTCGTCGGCGACGAGCACGAGGGCCGTCAGCCCGTCGGGTACGAGCTTGGAGGTCTTCGGACCGGCGACGACGAGCGGGTCGCCGACGGCGGCGCGGCTCGCCCACGCGGAGGCGGGCCCGGCGTCTCCGTGCAGCACCATGTCCAGGTCCAGCTCGCCGGGACGGTGGTCGGCGGGCGTGTAGTCGCGGGAGATGACGGTTCCGGGCGCGGACAGCCCCAGGCCTCCGGCGTGGAAGCCGGGCGTGGCGATGCGCCCGGTGGCCGGATCGGGGAAGAACACCTTGAGGTGGTCGGTGGGGCCCTCGGCGGCGAAGCCGTCGAGCTCGCCGGTGAGCGTGATCCGCACGATGCGCGAGGTGACCTGGCGCACGGCGGCGACGTTCAGGCGGCGCTGTCGCAGCTCGTGCCGCACGTGGCTGCGGGTCAGCGAGATCGGTTCGGTCATGCCCCACGGTAACCGGCGGCCCCACGGTGACCGGCGCCGGCAGCCGCCGGGCGTTCGCGTTCCTCGTGGCGGGCCGGGTGCGAGGATGGCCGAGCCCCCGTAGCCCAACCGGCAGAGGCAGTCGGCTTAAAACCGATCGAGTGCGGGTTCGAGCCCCGCCGGGGGCACCCCGCCGAGGCAGGCCGCGGGGCGTCAGGCCGAGGGGCCGGGCTCGTCGGGCGGCCGGTCCGTCTGCTCGCGGTGCCGGCGTTCGCGTTCCCGCTGCTGGTTGCTGCGGGCGATCGCGGCGAGGAACTCGGGATCGTCGTCCGGCGCGCTGGGCCGTCCGCGGGCCGACGAGAACCGCACGCGGCCGCCCGGGCGCGCAGGACGGCCGGCGAGCAGCCAGGCCAGGGGCCCGAGGAACGGGACCACGAGGACGATGAGCAGCCACACCGGCCTGGGAAGCCTCCGGACGTGCGCGGCGTCGGACTGCGCCAGGTCGATGGAGCAGTACACCAGCAACGCGATCCACAGCAGGACCGGCAGGTAGCGCATGGCGCCTCCTCGGGACGGGCCTGCAGCCGACGGTAGCTCATGGCGCGGCCTGCGCGGCGCCGCAGACCACGCGGCCACCGACCGTTCAGGAAAGTCCCAGGCTGCGGGCGTATACCCTGACGTCGAGGCTCCGACCCCAGGAGGTCACCATGGCCAACCCCGTGTTCGACAACGACCCGGTCTTCGGCGACCCGCGGCGCCGGCCCAACGGGCGGCGCGCCGTGGTCGCGCAGCCGAGCGTCGACCCCGTCACGCTCGAGCAGATGTACTCCGCGCCGTCGGCCACCGCGCGCGAGACCGGGCGGCTGACGTACGACGACGTCATCGTGCGGACCGCAGGGCTGCTCACCCTGCTGGCGGCCGTCGCCGCCGGCACCTGGTACGGCACCGAGCACGGCATCCTGCCGGCGAGCACGTGGCTCATCGGCATGGTGGTCGGCCTGGTGCTCGGCATGGTCAACGCGTTCAAGCGGCAGCCCAGCCCGGTGCTCATCACGCTCTACACGGCGGCGGAGGGCGTGTTCCTCGGCGGCATCAGCCTGGTGTTCACCGCGCTGCCGGTCACCGGGACCGGCACCGGCAACGCCCAGCCGATCGTGCTGCAGGCCGTCCTGGGGACGTTCGCGACGTTCGGCGCCGCGCTCTGGCTGTTCAGCTCGGGCCGGGTGCGCGTCACCGCGAAGTTCGTGCGGTGGCTCATCGTCGCGATGGTCGGCTACCTGGTGTTCCAGCTGGCCAACGTGGTGCTGTCGTTCTTCGTCGCGGGCGACGCCTTCGGGCCGTTGCGCTCCGGCGGCTGGGGCCTGCTCATCGGTGTCTTCGCGGTGGGCCTGGCTGCGGCGAACCTCATCGTCGACTTCGACGCGATCAAGCGCGGCGTCGTCGCCGGTGCGCCGCGCCGGTACGCCTGGACGGCGGCGTTCGGGCTCGTCGTGACCCTCGTCTGGCTCTACCTCGAGATGCTGCGGATCTTCGCGATCCTGTCCGGCCGACGCTGAGCCGTCACGCGCGCCCGGATCGTGTCGCCTCACGGCGCCGTCCGGGTGCGGATGGCACGCTGACCCGGTGAAGTACGTCGAGCACGTCGCCGACCTCGTCGGCGGCACGCCCCTGGTGCGGTTGTCCGCGGTGACGGCCGGCCTGGCCACGACCGTCCTGGCCAAGGTCGAGTACCTCAACCCGGGCGGGTCGATCAAGGACCGCATCGCGTGGGCCATGGTCGAGGCCGCCGAAGCCAGCGGCGCGCTGCGGCCGGGCGGCACCATCGTCGAGCCGACGAGCGGGAACACCGGGGTCGGGCTCGCGCTCGTCGCGCAGCGCCGCGGCTACCGCTGCGTCTTCGTCTGCCCGGACAAGGTGAGCCCGGACAAGCGGGACGTGCTGCGGGCCTACGGCGCCGAGGTCGTCGTCACACCGACGGCGGTGCCGGTCGAGCACCCGGACTCCTACTACTCGGTGTCCGACCGGTTGGTGCGCGAGATCCCTGGTGCGTGGAAGCCGGACCAGTACTCCAACCCCGAGGGGCCGGCCTCGCACTACCGGTCGACGGGGCCGGAGATCTGGGCGGACACGTCCGGACGGGTGACGCACCTGGTCGCGGGGATCGGCACCGGCGGCACCATCACCGGCACCGGCCGCTACCTGCACGAGGTCTCCTCGGGCAGGGTCCGGGTGGTCGGCGCGGACCCTGCCGGGTCGGTGTACTCCGGTGGTGACGGGCGTCCCTACCTCGTCGAGGGCGTGGGCGAGGACTTCTGGCCGGCGGCCTACGACGCGGCGGTGCCCGACGAGGTCATCGCCGTCAGCGACGCGGACGCGTTCGCCATGACGCGGCGGCTGGCGCGCGAGGAGGGGCTGCTCGTCGGAGGCTCGAGCGGCATGGCGGTGGTCGCTGCGCTGCGTCTCGCGCAGCGGCTGCAGCACGAGGCCCCGGCCGCCGCGGCCGAGGCCGTGATCGTCGTGATCCTGCCCGACTCCGGACGGGGCTACCTGTCCAAGATCTTCAACGACGCGTGGATGCGCTCGTACGGCTTCCTGACGACGAGCTCGGGCGCGACCGTCGCCGACGTGCTCACGACGAAGACCGGTGTGCTGCCCGACCTGGTCCACACCCACCCGAACGAGACCGTGCGCGACGCGATCGAGATCCTGCGCGAGTACGGCGTGTCGCAGATGCCGGTCGTGGGGGCCGAGCCGCCGGTGACCATCGGCGAGGTCGCCGGGTCGGTGTCCGAGCGCGCGCTGCTCGACGCCGTGTTCTCGGGCGAGGCGGCCCTGTCCGACCGCGTGGACCGGCACATGTCACCGCCGCTGCCGCTCGTCGGGGTGGGGGAGCACGTGGAGTCGGCGCGGTCGGCGCTGCAGAAGGCGGACGCGCTGCTTGTCGTCGACGACGGCCGCCCGGTCGGGGTGGTCACCCGGCTGGACCTGCTGGCGTTCCTCGCCCGCTGAACCGGGAACCCGCCGCGACGCGTCCGTGGCCACCGGATCGTCGCACGGCGGGCCGGCGGGCCGGCGTCGACCCGGTGCGAAGAACCCTGCTCTGACCTGGACAGACGCCATGGACAGACGCCATGGGGTTGGCGTAGTATCGAACACATGTTCGCATGTGCGGAGGTGGTCGACGTGGGCGGCGCGGTGCCGTCCGACGGCGCGCGCGCCGCGGACGTGTGGACCGCTGCGGGGTTCGAGAGCGGGCCGGTGGGCCCGGTGCCGGCACCCGAGGATCCGGCCGCCGGCGGGCCGGGCTGCTGGGAGCGGCTCGACGACCCGCACGCTGACGACTGGTGGGTCCCCGACGCCCGCGCCGCACTGGCGGGCGTCACCGTGCCGACGGGCGACGGGAGGGTGGTCGGCGAGGGCGTGGGGGCCGACGGCGAACCCTCCGGGTCGTCGCCGGCGTGGGGGTCGGCCGAGTGTCTGGAGCGCCTCGCCCCGGGCGCCGGCCTGGCCCAGGTGCTGGAGCTCGCGGAGCCGGCCCTGCTGGCGGACGCGGGGCTGGTGGAGGCGGTGGTGGCGGCGGGGCGGTTGGCGGCGTGGGCGTGCCTGCAGGCGGCCTTGCTGGCGGCGGAGCTGTCGCGGCGGGGGTCGATGAACCCGGACTGGGGTCTGCCGGTGCCGTCTCGGACCTGTGTGGCGGGCGACGAGCTGGCGATGCGGCTGGGTTGGTCGCGGCCGGCGGCCGGCCGGCTGGTGCGCGACGGGCGGGCGCTGGAGGCCGAGCTGCTGCCGGTGGCTGACGCCGTTCGCGCTGGTCTGGTGGACGTCGTCAAGCTGCGGGTGCTGACCGACCGGTTGGCGGGCCGCGCCTACCAGCTGACCTGGCCGGTGCTCGAAGAGGTGCTGCCTGGCGCCCCGCTGCGCACCCCGACGCAGCTGGCCGCCGACGTGGACCGGGCGCTGCTGCGCGTGGACCCGGCGGATGCCGGGGTCCGGTTGCCCGCGGCGATCGCGGCCCGGCACGTGTGCCGCCCGCGCCGCCTGCCCGACGGCATGGCCGGCATCTGGGCCGTGCTGCCCGCGGTGGATGCGGCGCGCATCGACGGCACGCTGGAGGCCACCTCCCGTGCGGCCCGGGCCGGCGGCGACCGGCGCACGCTGGACCAGCTGCGGGCCGACACGTTGACCAGCCTGGCCACCGGGAGCGCACTGCTGGCCGCAGCAGCGTTCGCCAGCGACGGCGCGGACCACCCGTGCCACGAGCCGGACGAGCCGGACGAGCCGGACGAACCGGTGGGGCCGCCAGGGGGCGGCCCGCCGGGGCGCCGGGCGCCGGGCATCCGGATCCCCAGGGTGCGCATCGACGTGAGCGTGGCGTTGAGCACGCTGCTGGGGATGGACGAGGCGCCCGGCGAGCTGGCCGGGCTGGGTCCCATCCCCGCCGAGCAGGCCCGCGCCCTGGCGGCCGGCGGCACCTGGCGACGCCTGGTCACCGACCCGTTGACCGGCGCGGTGCTGGACGTGGGGCGCACCCGCTACCGGCCGCCACGGCCGATCGCCGAGCACGTGCTGGCCCGCGACCAGGTCTGCGCCGCACCCGGCTGCAGCGTGCCCGGACACCGCTGCGACCTGGACCACACCACCGAGTACCACGCCACCCCCGCCAACGGCTCACCCACCCGCGGCACCACGAGTGCCGCCAACCTCGGACCACTGTCCGCACGGTGCCACCGGCTGAAGACCGACGGCGGCTTCACCCTCACCCAAACCGCACCCGGCACCTTCGCATGGCACACCCCCGCCGGCCTGACCTACCGCGTCACCCCTGGCAACCACGGCCACACCGAACGACTCGGGCCGCAGCGGGACCGTCCGAGCGCCGGCTACCCCGACGAACCGCCGTTCTGAGCCCCGGGGCCCCGGCGCGGGAGGGTGCGGCACCGGCGGTCATAGGGTTTCGTCGTCCCGTTCCCGATCACGACGAGGAGCCCATTCCGGTGGCCATCTTCGACCTGCCGCTGTCCGAGCTGGAGCGCTACCTGCCGGAGGTCGACGAGCCCGCCGACTTCGACGACTTCTGGCGGTCGACCCTGGACGAGGCCCGCGGGCACGACCTCGCCCTCGAGGTGACGCCGGTGGATGCCGGGCTGTCCCTGGTGGACGTGCTCGACGTGACGTTCGCCGGCTTCGGCGGCCACCCCATCAAGGCCTGGGTGCTGCGACCCGCCGGATCGGCTTCCTCGGGCCGGGCGCTGCCGGCGGTCGTCGAGTACATCGGCTACGGCGGCGGCCGGGGGCTGCCGATCGAGCGGTTGGCTTGGGCGAGTGCCGGCTACGTGCACCTGATCATGGACACGCGCGGCCAGGGATCGACCTGGTCGGTGGGCGCGACGCCGGACCCGGTGGGCAGCGACGCCGCCTACCCGGGCTACATGACGCGAGGCATCCTCGACCCCTCGTCGTACTACTACCGCCGGGTGATGACCGACGCGGTGCGGGCCGTGGATGCGGTGCGTGCGCTCCCCGGCGTCGACCCGGCCCGGGTCGCGGTGACCGGGGGCAGCCAGGGCGGCGGGCTGACGCTCGCGGCGGCAGGGCTGGCCGAGGGGCTCGTCGCGGCGATGCCGGACGTGCCGTTCCTCACCCACTACCGGCGTGCGATGGACGTCACCGACGAGTTCCCGTACCAGGAGATCGTCCAGTACCTGAAGAACCACCGTGACCGTGAGGCGGCGGTGCTCCGGACGCTGGCGTACCACGACGGCCTGTCGTTCGTGCGGCGGGCGACGGCTCCGGCGTTGTTCTCCGTGGGGCTGCGTGACACGACGTGCCCACCGTCGACGGTGTTCGCCGCTCTGCACCACTACGGCGCGCTGGCCGGCGTGCGGCCGACGACGGAGATCGCCGTCTACCCCTACAACATGCACGAGGGTGGTCAGGCGTTCCAGCTCAGCCGCCAGATCGCCTGGCTCGGCGCACTGCTGTCGTGACGGCGGGCATCGACGGTGCGGGGGCATGTGAGGATGTTCGCCATGACTGATGCGCTCCCTGTCGCCACCGGCGCGTTCGGCGACAAGCCGACCCTGACCTTCCCGGCCGAGCCGGCGCCCGCCGAGCTCGTCGTGCACGTGCTGGAGCGCGGCACCGGCGACCTCGTCGAGGCCGGCCAGGACATCGAGGTCAACTACCTCGGCCAGGTCTGGGGCGGCGCGATCTTCGACTCGTCGTACGACCGCGGGGAGTCCATCAGCTTCCCGATCGGCGTCGGCATGGTCATCGCCGGCTGGGACGACGGGCTGGTGGGCCAGCCGATCGGGTCGCGGCTGCTGCTGTCGATCCCGTCGCACCTCGGGTACGGCGACCGCGGTGTGCCGGCCGCCGGCATCCGCGGCGGCGACACGCTGGTGTTCGTGGTGGACGTCCTCGGCGCCAGCTGAGGGGTGTCCGGCTCAGCGCAGGCCGGCGACGAGGGTGTCGAGGAGGTAGCGGAAGCTCATCTCGACGTCCTCCGGCAGCCCGAACCCGCCACCGAGCTCGAGCTCGACGAAGCCGTGCACGGCGGCGCGGATGGCGCGCACCTGGTCGACCCATCGGTGGGCTGGTAGGCCGAGCTGGCGCACGGCACGCGCGACGAGCTCTACCGGCCCGGCCGATCCCGGGCCGAGCGCGGCGGTCTCGGCGCTCTGCACGGCGCGGTACCGGCCGGGATGGGCCAGGGCGTAGGCGCGGATGGCCGCGGCCAACGCCCGGACCGCCTCGGCTCCGGCGAGGGTGGCGCGGCGGTCGTCGTCCGCCGGGGCGTCCTTGTGCGCCGCGGCGTCCTCGAGATCGGTGGCGGGCCGTGCGATCGCGCGGGCCATCGCGTCGGTGAGGTCTGCGACGCACCGCGCTGCGACCGCCGAGCGGAGCCCCGGTAGACCGTCGACGTGCTTGTAGAGGCTGGGCACGGCGACCCCGGCGCGGTGCGCCACCGTCGACAGGGCGAGGTCGCTCCACCCCGAGGGGCCGCCGTCGTCCACCACGCTCAGCGCGAGGTCGACGACCGCCTGCCTGCTCAGCCCGGCGCGCGGCACGTCAGCGGTCCTGGGCCGGGAGCGCGGCGAGGAAGTCGAGCACGGCGGGTACGACGACCTCCGGCGCCTGGTGCTGCGGGTAGTGCGCCACGTCGTCGAGCAGCTCGACGCGCGCGCCGATCTCCTCTAGCCACGCGGCCTCGGCGACCGGGTCGTGGTAGTCCGGGTCCCGGCGCCCGACGAACGCCAGCATCGGCACGTGGATCTCCGGCAGCCGCGGGGTCACCGGCGCGTGCGTGAGCTGCATGGTCAGCGAGCGGAACTGCGCCAGGTGGGCGGGTTCCCGCATCGAGGCGCCGATCGCGGCGATGTGCTCCTCGAGCCACGGCGCCTTCCGGCCGCGGTTGAGCGTGCCGCGGTAGTAGCTGGTCCAGAGAGCGGCGCCCCACGGCCGCGCGAACAGCAGCGGGTACAGCAACCGCGCCGCCGCGCCCGACGACGGGTTGCGCAGCAGCGGCCCGGTGAGGACCAGCGCCGCGACGGCGTCGGGCCGCTCAGCCGTGGCGTAGGCGACGGACGCCGCGCCCATGGAGTTGCCGACGAGCACGGCGGGGCCGCCGCCGAGCGCGTCCACCAGCGCCAGCACGTCCGCGGCGGTGGCGATGTCGCCGTGGGTCCGGAAGGTGGTGTCGGAGTCGCCGTGGCCGCGCAGGTCGGTGACGGCGACGCGGTACCCGGCGTCGACCAGCGGCCCGACGAGCTCACGCCACGTCGAACGCAGGTCGCCCATGCCGGGCACGAGGACGACGAGCCGGCCATCGGCCGGTCCGTCGACGGTGTACGCGACGCGGCCCTCGGGCCGCTGGATGAACTGGACTGTGCTCATGTCCCAAAGCTAAGACCATTAGCCAAGCGCGTCAACCCTTGGAGGGACCCGCCGTCGAAGGATGAACCCGGGCGTCGCCCATCACCCCGTCGCCGCGGCCGTTGCCGCTAGCGCACGGACTGCGGGGCCAGCATCGCGTCGGTCACGCCCTTGAAGGTCTGACGCGCGACGCGATGACTGACGCGCGCGAGCGGCTCACGCGAACGGGACAGTTGTGTAGCCACGGTCCGGAAGTACCGCGACCTTCCTGCCGAGGAGTTGCGTGAGCACCTGCTCAAGCGAGCGGAGATCCCCCATGGCGTCGACCCGCTCTGTTGGAACGACGAAAAGTCGCTCATCCTCGGAGTCGACGCGCAGGGTCCGCAGATCCGCTGCGTAGCCGGCCAGCGAGAATGCGGCCCTGACCGCCGCAACCTGACCGATGCTGAACATGCACAGAGGCTAGAGGAGCCCGCTGACGGTCTCGATCGTGTCGCCTCATCTGCGGACTTGTCGTCGCGGTAGCGGAGCACCCGCGCGAACCTCAGCGCCACGCCGCCGGGGTAGCGCGACGAGCGCTGCACCCCGTCGAACGCGATCTCGACCACCTGCACCGGCCGGACGGTCACGACCCAGCCGTTGTCCTCGACGGCGAGCTCGGTGAACCGCTCGGTCTGCCAGGCCAGCATCGCGTCGGTCATGCCCTTGAACGTCTTGCCGAGCATGACGAACCCGCCGGCCAGGTCCCGGGCGCCGAGGTGGATGTTCGAGAGCTGCCCGGCGCGCCGGCCGGAGCCGCGTTCCACGGTGAGCACGACGAGGTCCAGCGTGTGCCGCGGCTTCACCTTGACCCACCCGGCACCGCGCCGCCCGGCGGCGTAGCCCGCGGTGGGCGACTTGACGACGACCCCCTCCTGGCAGGCTCCCACCCATGCCGCGAACCGTTCTTGCGCCGCCGTCACGTCCGCCGTCACGATCCGATCCACCGTGTGACCGGCCGCCAGGCGGTCCAGCACGGCGAGCCGGTCGACGGGGGGCTCGTCGAGCAGGTCGCGATCCTCCGCGTGGAGCGCGTCGAAGAAGAAGGGCGTCAGCCCGGTCGACGCGGCGAGCTCCGCGTCGCGCGTCGCAGCCCGCGCGTTCGTCTCCCGGAACGGACGCGGCCGCCCCGCGGCGTCGACCGCGAGCGCCTCACCGTCGAGCACGAACCGCTGACCGGGCATCGCACGGGCGATCGCCACGATCTCCGGCACGCGCCCGGTGATGTCGTCGAACGAACGGGTGAACACCCGCACGTCGTCTCCGTCGCGGTGCACCTGGATGCGGATGCCGTCGAGCTTGACGTCGACCACCGCGGGTCGCTCCGAGGCTGCGTCGACGGTGGCGAACGCCGCCGCCACGCTCGGAGCCGACGCGGCGAGCACGGGCCGCACCGGCCGCCCGACGGTCAGGCCGATCGCCGACAGCGCGGTCGTGGGATCGTCGGCCGTGAGCGCCGCCGCGAAGAGCGCCCCTGCGGCCGCCTCCCGCAGGGCCGCCGTGCCGGGACCCGACAGCCCGGCCAACGCCTCGAACGTTGCATCGACCGAGGTCACCGAGAGCGACGGCTCGTCGGCCGGCGGCGGCAGGTCCGCCAGTGCACGCGACCCCAGCCCGGTGCGCCGCTGCCGCAGCTCACCACCCAGGTACCGCGCCACGAGGCCGACCTCGTCCGGCCCGCCACCAGCCGCCCGGCGCAACGTCGCGACAAGCAGCGCTCGCTTGACCAGCCGCGCGCGCGTGACGGCGACGGCACCGGACGTCGCGGCGACCTCGGCGAGCAGCATCAGCCCATGGTGGCCCCGGCCACCGACACCCGCCCGGGCGGCCGGCTCCCTGCCGACCGCCCGTCAGGGGCTACGCCGGCACGGGGCAGGCCACGCCCGTCGAGTTGACGGGGCAGTACCCGTGCGGGTTCTTGTCGAGGTACTGCTGGTGGTACCCCTCGGCGTAGAAGAACGGACCGGCGTCGGCGACCGGCCGAATCTCGGTGGTGATCGCGCCCAGCCCCGCGGCGGCCAGCCGCGGCGCGTAGGCCTCCCGCGTCGCGCGTGCGGCGTCCAGCTGCTCGTCGGTCGTCGTGAACACGGCCGACCGGTACTGCGTCCCGACGTCGTTGCCCTGGCGGTAGCCCTGCGTCGGGTCGTGCTCCTCCCAGAAGTGCCGCAGCAGGTCGGTGTCCGACAGCACCGTCGGGTCGTACGCCACCAGCACCGTCTCGGCATGCCCGGTGCGGCCGGTGCACACCTCCTCGTACGTCGGGTACGGCGTGAAGCCGCCCAGGTACCCCGCGGCGGTGGTCACCACGCCGGGCAGCTGCCACGCCGCCTTCTCGGCGCCCCAGAAGCACCCGGACGCCAGGTAGATCACGGACGTCCCCGCAGGCCAGGGCCCCGCCAGGGGTGTGCCCAGCACGGTGTGGGTGGTGGGCACCTCGAACGCGTACGACACGCGGCCGGCGAGCGCGTCCTCGCGCGTCACCATCGTGGACTTCACGCCGGAACCGAACAGGAACCCCATGGTCTCCTCCTTCTCCGTGGACACTCAACCGCGCCGGCCGGACGCGTGTTCCGGCGCCCTTGCACCGAGCCCGTAGGCTCGTCGGACGTGACCGACGACGAAACGCTCGGCTTCGCCACGCGTGCCATCCACGCGGGCCAGGAGCCCGATCCCGGGACCGGCGCGGTGGTGCCGCCCATCTACCAGGTGTCCACGTACCAGCAGGACGGTGTGGGCGGCCTGCGCGGCGGCTGGGAGTACTCCCGCTCCGGGAACCCCACCCGCGCCGCGCTCGAGGCGGCGCTCGCGGCGGTGGAGGGCGGTGCGGCCGGGTTCGCGTTCGCCTCGGGCCTGGCCGCCGAGGACGCCGTGCTGCGCGCCGCGCTGCGCCCCGGCGACCACATGGTCATCGGCAACGACGTGTACGGCGGCACGTACCGCCTGGTCGCGCGTGTGCTGGGCCCCTGGGGTGTCGAGCACACGCCCGTGGACCTCACGGCCGCGGACCGCCTCCTGGACGCGATCCGCCCCGGCCGGACGAAGGTCGTCTGGGTCGAGACGCCGTCCAACCCGCTGCTGTCCATCGCCGACATCACCGCGATCGCGGGCCACGCGCGCGCGGCGGGCGCGCTGCTCGTCGTCGACAACACGTTCGCCAGCCCGGCGCTGCAGAACCCGCTCGCGCTGGGTGCGGACGTCGTCGTCCACTCGACGACGAAGTACGTGGGTGGGCACAGCGACCTCGTCGGGGGCGCCGCGGTGGTCGCCGACGGCGCGCAGCTGCCCGCCGGCCTCGAGGGCCCGACCGGCACGACGAGCGTGCGCGACGCGATCCGGTTCCTGCAGAACGCCTCCGGCGCGATCGCGGGACCGTTCGACGCCTGGCTCGCGCTGCGCGGCCTGAAGACCCTCGACGTGCGGATGCAGCGGCACTGCGCCAACGCGCAGCGGGTCGCCGAGTTCCTCGCCGCCCATCCGGCGGTCACGCACGTGAGCTACCCGGGGCTGGCGACGCACCCCGGCCACGAGCTCGCCGCGCGGCAGATGCGCGGCTTCGGCGGCATGATCTCGTTCCGCACCGGCGACGCCCAGGTGGCGGGCGCGGTGTGCGGCGCCACCCGGATCTTCACGCTCGCCGAGTCGCTCGGCGGCGTCGAGTCGCTCGTCGAGCACCCCGCCCGGATGACGCACGGCTCGGTGGCCGGCACGGCGCTCGAGGTGCCCGACGACCTGGTCCGCCTCTCGGTGGGCCTCGAGGACGTCGACGACCTGGTGGCGGACCTCGACCAGGCGCTCGCGGTGGCGACGCGGTGATCGGTCCCGCGGACGTCAGGGCCGCCGCCGCCCTGCTCGACGGCGTCATCACGCGCACGCCCGTGCAGCGCAGCCGGGTGCTGTCGGAGCTCGTCGGCACCGACGTCTGGCTCAAGTGCGAGAACCTGCAGCGCACCGGGTCGTTCAAGATCCGGGGTGCCTACGCGCGCCTGGCACGGCTGTCCGACGAGGAGAAGGCGCACGGCGTCGTCGCGGCCAGCGCCGGCAACCACGCGCAGGGGGTCGCCCTGGCGGCGCAGATGCTCGGCATCGCGTCGGTCGTCTTCATGCCCGAGGACGCCGCGCTGCCCAAGATCTCCGCCACCAAGGCCTACGGCGCCCGGGTGGTCCTCGGCGGCTCCTCGGTGGACGACGCGCTGGTCGTCGCCCAGGCCTACGCGGACGAGACGGGCGCGGTGCTGGTGCACCCGTTCGACCACGTGGACGTCGTCGCCGGGCAGGGATCCACCGGCCTGGAGATCCTCCAGCAGGTGCCGGACGTCGGCACGGTCCTGGTGCCGGTGGGCGGCGGCGGGCTGGCCGCCGGCATCGTCGCAGCGCTGGACGACCGGCCCGACGTGCACGTGGTGGGGGTGCAGGCGTCGCACGCGGCCGCCTACCCGGAGTCGCTGCTGGCGGGCCACCCGGTGAAGGCGCCCGAGCTGCGGACCATGGCCGACGGCATCGCGGTGGGGCTGCCGGGCGAGGTGCCGTTCGAGATCATCGCCACGCACCGGATGCCGGTGCGCACCGTCTCGGAGGAGGACCTCTCGCGCGCGGTGCTGCTCGTGGCCGAGCGGGCCAAGCTCGTCGTCGAGGCGTCCGGCGCCGCGGGGGTCGCCGCGCTCATGGCCGCGCCGCACGAGTTCGCCGGCCGTGGACCGGTGGTGGCGGTGCTGTCCGGCGGGAACATCGACCCGCTCGTCCTGATGCGCCTCATCCGGCACGGGTTGGCGTCCGCCGGCCGGTTCCTCCAGCTGCGGATCACCATCCAGGACGCTCCCGGCGCGCTCGCCGGCGTGCTGCGCGACATCGCGGCTCTCGGCGCGAACGTCCTCGACGTGGTGCACCTGCGCACCTCCAAGGACCTCGCCTTCGACGAGGTGGCGGTCCAGGTGGAGGTCGAGACCAAGGGTCCGGAGCACTGCGTCGAGGTGGTGCGCGCGCTGCGCGAGAAGGGCTACCGGCTGACGGACTGACCGCGGGCCCGCCGCTCCGGGACGCCCGGGCGAGCCCACGGCGGGCCGTGGAGCCATGGTGCGGCGCGCGGGGTGCTGCCCGCCGGAGGGGAGAGCGATGCGGTACACCGAGGTCGACGTCTTCACCGACACGCTGACGGCCGGCAACCCGGTCGCCGTGGTGCACGACGCCGACGGCCTGGACGACGAGACGATGGCGGCGTTCGCGCGCTGGACCAACCTCTCGGAGACGACGTTCCTGCTCCGGCCGGGTGACCCGAGCGCCGACTACCGGCTGCGGATCTTCACACCGGGCGGCGAGCTGCCGTTCGCCGGCCACCCCACGCTCGGCTCGGCCCGCGCCTGGGTGGCGGCCGGTGGCGTGCCGCGCACGCCCGGCGTCGTGGTCCAGGAGTGCGGGGTCGGGCTGGTCCCGGTGCGGGTGCGCGACGAGGCGGTGGCGTTCGCGGCACCGCCGCTGCGCCGTTCCGGGCCCGCCGACGACACCGTGCGCGACCTCGTCGTGCGCAGCCTTCGCGTGGACCCGGGCGCCGTGCGCGCCGTGGAGTGGGTGGACAACGGGCCGGGGTGGGTCGCCGTGCTGCTGGGCTCGGCCGACGAGGTGCTCGCGCTGCACCCCGACCACGCCGCCATGGGCGAGCAGGGCATCGGCGTCGTCGGGCCGCACGCGCCCGGCGGGCCGGCGGACGTCGAGGTCCGCGCGTTCGTCCCGGGCATCGGCGTGCCGGAGGACCCGGTGACGGGGTCGCTCGCCGGCGGCCTGGGCCAGTGGCTGCCGTCGACCGGCGTGGTCGGCGACGACTTCGTCATCCGCCAGGGCACCGCGCTGGGACGGCGGGGGACGGTGCGGGTGACCCGTGAGCACGGCGTCGTGTGGGTCGGCGGTGACACGGTGCTCGCGGTCACCGGCACGGTGGCGCTCGGCTCGTAGCCGTTTCCGCCGGGGGCCGGGAGGGTGGTTGGTAGACTGGCCGTTTGCGCCGTCGGACGACGGCCCCTCGTGGGCACCGGCGGCGCGGTCTCGCGGGACGCGTGATGACTGTGTGCGCCCTGCGGGCACGAGCCGAGGAAGGGATGGGGACGTGACCGAATCGATTCAGGCCACGTGGCTGACGCAGGAGGCCTACGACCGCCTCCAGGCAGAGCTCGCCCACCTCGAGGGCGACGGGCGCCGGCACATCGTCGAGCGCATCGCCGCCGCGCGAGCCGAGGGCGATCTCTCCGAGAACGGCGGCTACCACGCCGCGCGGGACGAGCAGGCGAAGAACGAGGCGCGCATCCGCGAGCTCAAGGAGAAGCTGCGCAACGTCCACATCGGCACGCCGAAGGACGACGGCGTCGTCGAGCCCGGCATGACGGTGACCGTGCTGCTGGCAGGCGACGAGATGACGTTCCTGCTGGGTGCGCGCGAGATCGCTGCCGGCACCGACATCGAGGTGTACTCGCCGACCTCGCCGCTGGGCGCCGCGATCAACGGCCACTCCGTCGGTGAGACGGTGGTGTACACCGCGCCCAACGGGCGCGAGTTCACGGTGGAGATCACCGCGGCGAAGCCGTTCGTCGGCTGATCCGAGGCGCCGGCGCCGGTGCGCGACCGGCGCCGCGGCGTCCCGGGCGCCGTGCCGGTCGGCCGCCGGGCAGGTGGCCCGAGCGTCGGTCGACGTGGCAGGTGGCCACCGCGCGTGTCAGTCGATGTGGCAGGTGGCCACGGTGCCCGTGACGGCGAGCTCCGAGGTCGGCAGGGTCACCGTGAGGCGCTGCGTGCTCGTCGTGCCCGGCCCGACCGGGACGTCGGCGACGCCCACCTCCGCGAACGACTGCGACAGGGCCTGGACCCGGCACGTGGCGCTCGCGCCGGGCGACTTGGTGACGTCGAACGTCACGTCGACGGAGGTCGGCCCGTTGACGTGGTAGCCGACGTCGCTCCACTGCACGGGGTCCCGCAGCATGTGGAGGCCGACCCAGGCGAGCAGCGCCAGCGCGGCGAGGCCGAGCAGGGCCAGGGCGGCGCGCCGGCCGGCGACGGTGCGGCTGGTCGGCGTCGGTCCGTAGCGGCCGGTGGGCGGCGTGGTCACTGCGTGCTCACTGTCCTCGTTGCCTCGTTGAAGCGTCGGTGCACGATGATTGTTCCTCGTCGGGCCCGCGCCCGACGAACCGACGACGAGCCACGGGAGCACCGCGTGACCGACGACACCCTGCGGCTGATGGCCGTGCACGCCCATCCGGACGACGAGTCGAGCAAGGGCGCGGCCACGGCGGCCCGGTACGCGGCCGAGGGCGTGGAGGTGCTCGTCGTGACCTGCACCGGCGGCGAGCGGGGCGACGTGCTCAACCCGCACTACGGCCCGCCACCGGCCGGGGGCATCGTCGGGATGCGTGAGGTCCGCCGGGCGGAGATGGCTGCCGCGGCGGCGGCCCTCGGCGTGCGGCAGCACTGGCTGGGCTTCGTCGACTCGGGGCTGCCGGAGGGCGACCCGCTGCCGCCGCTGCCGGCGGGCTGCTTCGCGCTGACGCCGCTCGTCGAGGCCGCCGCGCCGCTCGTCGCGCTGGTGCGCGAGTTCCGGCCGCACGTGATGACCACGTACGACCCGTCCGGCGGCTATCCCCACCCGGACCACGTCATGTGCCACATCGTGTCGATGGAGGCGTGGTCGGCTGCCGGGGAGCCCGGCCGGTACCAGGGCACCGGTGCGCCGTGGCAGCCGCTCAAGCTGTACTACGACCACGGCTTCTCCCTGGCGCGCATGCGCGCGGTGCACGACGCGATCCTCGCGGCCGGTGGCGCGTCGCCGTTCAGCGACTGGATCGACTCACGCGAGTCGCGGGAGGTGCCGGAACGGCCGGTGACGACGCGGGTGCGGTGCGACGACTACTTCGACCGGCGGGACGCCGCGCTGCGCGCGCACGCCACCCAGATCGACCCGGCGGGCTGGTTCTTCGCCGTGCCCCGTGAGCTCGAGCGGCAGGTGTGGCCCTGGGAGGAGTTCGAGCTCGCGGCGTCCCGCGTGCCGACGACGACCCCGGAGGACGACCTGTTCGCGGGGATCCGGGGGCTGCAGGCGTGACCGGCCTCCTCCTCGCGGCGACGCCCAGCCCGTCGCCGTCGCCCCTGCCGCAGCTCAGCCCCACCCTCGGCTCGCCGGGGTTCATCGGATTCGTCTTCACGTTCGTCCTGGCGCTGGCCGTCATCGGCCTCGTGCTGTCGATGTCCCGCCACCTCCGCAAGGTCACCCGCAACGCCCGCCTCACCACCCCCACCCCACCCCCCACCCCCACCTCCCGAACCGCAACGTCCGAGCCTTCGGCAGCCGGGAGTGACGTTCCCTCGGACGTCCGCGCCTCTTGGGAGGTTGCGTCCGAGCCTTTGGCTGTGGGGAGTGACATTCCCTCGGACGCTGCGAGAGGGGGGCGCGCGGGAGGGGGAGGGGAGGCGGGCGATGGGGGGCGTCGGGAGGATGAGCGTGACGAGCGTGCGGGCGACGAGCCTGCGGTGGACGAGCGTGCGGGCGACGAGCCTGCGGGCGACGAGGCGCGGGGGCGGCGGTGAGCGCGGGGCCACCGGTGCGGCCGGCCGTGCGGGTGGCGATCGCGCAGCTGGCGGTCGGGACCGACCGCCGGGCGAACCGCGCCGCCGCGGTAGCGGCGGTCGACGCGGCCGCGGCAGGTGCGGCGGACCTCGTCGTACTGCCGGAGTACGCCTCGGGGTATGACCCGCACGGCGTTGGTGTCCACCTCGCCGAGCCGATGGACGGCCCGTTCGTCACGGCGCTGCGCGAGCGCGCCGCGGCGACCGGTGTCGCGGTGGTCGCGGGGACGTCGCTGCCGTCCCGCGACCCGCGCCGTGCCGTCAACGCGGTGCTCGGGATCGACGCCGCCGGCGACATCGCCGGCGTCTACCGCAAGGTGCACCTCTACGACGCCTTCGGCGCGCGCGAGTCGGACGTGCTGGAGCCCGGGGCCCCCGACGCGCCGCCCCTGACCATGGTGGTGGCGGGCCTGACCTTCGGCGTCCTGACGTGCTACGACCTGCGGTTCCCCGAGTCGGCCCGCCGGGTGGTGGACGCCGGCGCCGAGGTGCTCGTCGTGCCCGCTGCCTGGGTGGACGGTCCCCTCAAGGCGATGCAGTGGCGCGCGCTGGCGGTGGCGCGTGCCATCGAGGACACCGCTGCGGTCGTGGCGGTCGGGATGGCGAGACAGGGTCTCACCGGCCGGTCGCTCGTCGTCGGGCCGGACGGCGTCGTGGTCCTGGAGCTGGACGAGACGCCCGTCCTGGCTCACGCCGACCTCGACCCGAGCCAGATCGCGGCGGTGCGGGCGGCCAACCCGGCGCTCGCTGCCAGGCGGTACCGGGTGGTCGCGGTGCCGACCGACGAGACCAGCGGCGCGTTGTCACCGTCCACCGGGCGGTAGGCGGTCGCCCGGTGGCGTCGGGGACGACGAGAGCCGGAGCCGTGAGCAGCGACCCGAGAGCACCGTCCTGAGCGCCGGCACGTGCCACGGCGGAGCCGGTTGCGTCACGGCGGCTCCCGGGCAGGGGTGCTCCCGATGCATCGCGTCCTCGCCGGCGCCACGCCGAGCCCGTGGGTGGACGCGTTCGTCGGCGGCGGCACGACTCCGGCGACGCTCGGCCGGCGGCTGAGCCCCGGCGACGCTCGGCCGACGGCCCACCGCGGCGGGCTCGGAGCCTCCCGGACGGCGAGCCCGTCCCCGGACCGCTCGGGACCATCGCCCGGCAAGCGTTGGCGCGCTCGCGACTGGCCTGCGCGCACATCGCCATCGACGGCGCGTCGTCGGCGTGAGCCGCGCACTCGTGCTGCCTGGGGCGCGATGAGCCGGTGCGCCGTCAGCGCAGCGCGTAGGTGGCGACCGAGACCGCGATGTAGTGCGTGGTGAAGCCCACGACCGTCAGCGAGTGGAAGATCTCGTGGAAGCCGAACCAGCGCGGGCTGGGGTCGGGTCGCTTGAAGCCGTAGACCACGGCTCCCAGCGTGTACGCCGCGCCGCCGGCGATGATCAGCCACACGACCGCAGGTCCACCGCTGTGCCAGAACCGCGGCAGGAACCAGATCGCCGTCCAGCCGAGCGCGACGTAGATCGGCACGTAGAGCCAGCGGGGCGCCCCGAGCCAGAAGACCCGCATGAGCAGGCCGACGAGCGCGCCGGTCCAGATGACGACGAGCAGCGTCCTGGCCGTGCCGTGCGGCAGCAGCAGCACCGCCAGCGGCGTGTAGGTGCCGGCGATGATGAGGAAGATGTTCGTGTGGTCCATCCGGCGCAGCACGCGGGCGACGCGCGGCGACCAGTGGCCCCGGTGGTAGACGGCGCTGGTGCCGAACAGCAGCACCGCGGTGATCCCGAAGACCGTGTTGGCCCAGCGGGCCGGCGCCGTGGGGGACAGGGCGACCAGGACGATCGCGGCGGCGAGGACGAGCGGCGCGACGCCGGCGTGGATCCAGCCGCGCAGCTTCGGCTTGACCTGGCCGACGAGGTCGGCCGCCGCCCTCGTCGTGCGCGAAGGCAGGTCCCGACCGGGCTCCGTGCGGCCGGGGACGGCTCCCTCGTCGGCGTGCGCGGAACTCATCGGTCACCCTTCCACGAGCCGGGGTCTACGGCTACGCAGGTTACGCAACCGTAGGTTACCTGTCGACGCAGCGGCGCGTCGTGAGAGTGCTGTGTTCGTTCGTCGTGCCCCGGCACCAGGACCCCGCGAGGAGGAGGGGGAGCGGGATACCGTGGGGTGCTGCCGTGCCCGCGGCCTCGCCCCAGGAGAGTGCACCGATGCCCCATCCGCTCTACGGACTGTACGAGCGCCGGCTGCTGGCCAGCCTGTCTCGGGAGCGGATGCCACGGCACGTCGGGGTGATCCTGGACGGCAACCGGCGGTGGGCGCGGTCCATCGGCCTGGATCCCACCACGGGCCACCAACGCGGCGCGGACAAGATCGCCGAGGTCCTCGGCTGGTGCGAGGACGTGGGCGTCGAGGTCGTCACGCTGTGGATGCTCTCGACCGACAACCTCTCCCGGGACGCCTCCGAGCTGGTGCCGCTCCTGGAGATCATCGAGGAGGCCGTCGCCAAGCTGGCCGCCACCCGGCGCTGGCGGCTGCAGCCCATGGGCTCGCTGGACATGCTCCCCGAGAGCACGACGAAGGCGCTCAAGGCCGCCGAGGCGGCGACCGCCGATGTCGCGGGGCTGCACGTCAACGTCGCCGTCGGGTACGGCGGCCGTTACGAGATCGCCGACGCGGTGCGCTCCTACCTGCGCGAGGAGGCCGATCGCGGCGCGTCGCTCGAGAGCCTCATCGACGACTTCGACGTCGAGCACATCGCCGCGCACCTGTACACCAAGGGCCAGCCCGACCTGGACCTCGTCATCCGCACGTCCGGCGAGCAGCGGCTGGGCGGGTTCCTGCTGTGGCAGAGCGCGGAGTCCGAGTTCTACTTCTGCGAGGCGTACTGGCCGGACTTCCGGAAGGTGGACTTCCTGCGCGCGATCCGCGCGTTCGCGGTGCGGGAGCGGCGGTTCGGGCTCTAGCGGGTTGCCGGTGGCCGGCGGGTCCGCGAGCGCTGGTGAACTCGAGGTGACGAGCGCGCGTGTCGGCGACGGTCCGGGGCGAGCCGGAGCTACCGTCCGGCGGTAGAGGGGTGGCGCCCGCCGCCCCCCGGGAGGCCAGCCCATGGAGCATCCGCTCCGGACGGGAGGGGTCGCCCGGCCCCTTCGGGTCGGCCGACCGAAACCCGCAGCCGAGCGCCGCAGGGCCACCGTCAGGGTGGCCGGCGCGAGGTGCCCGGATCGGCGCTGACAGCGCCGGAGGGAGCCTGCCGTGGTCGCCAAGAAGAGCCTGACGTCGACCCTCGAGGTCGTCGAGCCCGCCACGAGGACCCACGTGCTCGACACCTCGGTGCTCCTCTCCGATCCCAAGGCGATCGCCCGGTTCGCCGAGCACGACGTGGTGCTCCCGGTGGTGGTCATCACCGAGCTGGAGGCGAAGCGGCACCATGCCGAGCTGGGGTACTTCGCCCGGGCGGCGCTCCGCGTGCTCGACGACCTGCGCGTGACGTACGGCCGGCTCGACGCGCCGATCCCGGTCAACGACCAGGGCGGCACGGTGCGGGTCGAGCTCAACCATGTCGACCCGAGCGTGCTGCCTGCGGGGTTCCGTCTCGGCGACAACGACAGCCGCATCCTGGCGGTCGCGGCCAACCTCGCCGCCGAGGGGTGCGACGTCACGGTGGTCTCCAAGGACCTGCCGATGCGGGTCAAGGCCGCGGCGGTCGGGCTGCGGGCGGAGGAGTACCGGCACGAGCTGGCGGTGGACTCCGGGTGGACCGGGATGGATGCGCTCGACGTCTCCGAGCAGCAGATGGCCCAGCTCTACGAGGGTGAGCCGGTCGCGCTCGCCGACCTCGACCTGACGGCGGGGCTGCAGCCGGGCGACGCGCCGCGTGACCTGCCGTGCCACACCGGGCTGGTGCTGCACAGCCCGCGCGGGTCGGGGCTGGGGCGCGTGACCGCCGACAAGCAGGTGCGGCTGGTGCGCGGCGACATGGACGTCTTCGGGCTGCACGGCCGATCCGCCGAGCAGCGCATCGCGATCGACCTGCTGCTCGACGAGGAGATCGGCATCGTGTCCCTCGGCGGCCGGGCCGGCACCGGCAAGTCGGCGCTCGCGCTGTGCGCCGGCCTCGAGGCGGTGCTCGAGCGCCGTCAGCACCGCAAGGTCATGGTGTTCCGGCCGTTGTACGCGGTGGGCGGCCAGGAGCTCGGCTACCTGCCCGGCAGCGAGTCCGAGAAGATGAACCCGTGGGCTGAAGCGGTGTTCGACACCCTCTCCTCGGTGGTCAGCCGGGAGGTGGTCGACGAGGTGCTCGACCGCGGCATGCTCGAGGTGCTGCCGCTGACGCACATCCGGGGCCGCTCGCTGCACGACGCCTTCGTCATCGTCGACGAGGCCCAGTCGCTCGAGCGCAACGTGCTGCTGACGGTCCTGTCGCGGATCGGGCAGTCCTCGCGCGTCGTCCTGACCCATGACGTCGCACAACGCGACAACCTGCGGGTGGGGCGGCACGACGGGGTCGCGGCGGTCATCGAGGCGCTCAAGGGTCACCCGTTGTTCGCCCATGTCACGCTGACGCGCTCCGAGCGCTCGCCCGTCGCGGCCCTCGTCACCGAGCTGCTCGAGGGCATCGAGGCGTAGCCGCACGACGAGGCCTGGGCCGGGGGTCGCAGGTCGCCGGCGGTCGCCCGGATCCGTTCGTCGAACTGCCCGCACGGGGCGCGCCGCATGGCTAGCGTCTTGTCCGAGTCGTGCCGCGTCGCGGCGCACCGTCTTCTTCGGAGCCCATCGTGTCCGTGCCCGGTCCCACTCCCGCCGACCCGCAGCCCGAGAGCACGCCGTACCCGCCGGCCCAGCAGCCGTACGGTGGCCAGGCGCCCTACGACGGGGCCGGGTACCCGGGGCAGGCGCCCTACGGCGGCCCGGCGCCCCAGGCGCCGTACCCGGGGCAGGCGCCCTACGCAGGGCAGGCGCCCCAGGCGCCGTACCCGGGGCAGGCGCCCTACGCAGGGCAGGCGCCGTACGCCGCCGCCGCACCCATCGGGTATGCGAGCCGGAAGAATCTCCTCGTCGCCTCCCTGCTGTGCTTCTTCCTCGGGGCCTTCGGCGTCCACCGGTTCTACGTCGGCAAGGTCGGCACCGGGATCCTCCAGCTGGTGACGGTGGGTGGACTCGGCATCTGGACCCTCATCGACTTCATCATGCTGGTCTGCCAGGCGTTCAAGGACAGCGACGGCTACCCGCTGCGGTGGGACACCGTGCACTGACGGCGAGCGGATGACGGGGGCGGTCCGGAGTCTCGGGCCGCCCTTCGTCGTCCTCGTCCTCGTCGGGGCCTCGTCGATCTCCGCGGCGCAGGCCGTGCCGCTGCGCCGTGCCGGTGGCGGGCTGCGCCGGTGGCGGGCTGCGCCGCGCTGTTCCGGTGGCGCGGGGCTGGTGGTGGCGTGGCGAATGGCTTACTGTTCCGTAGGAACTATTCCGATGGGAATATATCGACAGGAGCATCATGGCCGAGCTGCCGGTGGTCGCCGTCATGGCCCTCGCGCTGCTGCACGAGGAGCCGATGCATCCGTACGAGATCTTCCGCACGCTCGAGCAGCGCTCGGAGACGAGGCTCGCCCGTGTCACCGCGGGAGCGGTATACCACGCGGTCGAGCGGCTGGTGGCCGACGGGTTGGCCGAGCCGGTCGGCACCGAGCGCGAGGGCAAGCGACCCGAGCGCACCACCTACCGGGCGACCCCGGCCGGAACCGGCGCCCTGCTGCCGCGGCTGACCAGCCTGCTGGCCGACGACCACCGCACGTACCCGGCGTTCGCGGTGGGTCTCGCCGAGGCGCCGCACCTGCCGCGCGCCGGCGTCATCGCCGCCCTCGTCGCGCGCCGCGACCGGCAGGCGGCCGCGCTGTCCTGGAGCCGAACCACCCTCGCCCAGCTGCAGCAGCAGCGCGGGCTCCCGCTCCGCTTCGTCCTCGACGTGGACCACGAGACCGCGATGCTGGCGGCCGAGGTGGCCTGGCTCGACGACATCGTCCAGCGTCTGGAGGCCGACCCCGACCTGTGGGAGTCGGACCAGGTCCTCGCCGGCACGGCGGATGTCAGTGCCGTGCCGCATCCTGCTTCCTAGCCCGCCCCAGCCAGCCCCTGAGGAGATCTCATGTCCACCACCACGGCGCCGCCCGCGCTCGTCGACCTCCACGGCCGCAGCCCCTGGACCATCCTTCCGGGCCTCTGCCTGGGCTTCTTCATGATCATGATCGACATGACGATCGTGAACATCGCCGTGCCGACGCTCCAGGCGACGTTCCACGTCGGCATCACCGCGGTCGGCTGGGTCAACAGCGCCTACCTCCTGACGTTCGCGGTGCTGCTGCTGGTCACCGGGCGGCTCGGGGACCGGTTCGGGCCGCGGCCGGTGTTCGTCGGGGGTCTCGTCGTCTTCACGCTCGCGTCGGCCGCCTGCGGTGTGGCGCCCTCCATCGGGTGGCTCGTCGCGGCCCGGGCCGTCCAGGGCATCGGCGGCGCCATGATGACGCCGCAGACCATGGCGATGATCACCCGGGTTTTCCCGCCGCGGAGCCGGGGAGCCGCGCTCGGCCTGTGGGGCTCGGTGGCGGGCGTCGCGACGATCGCCGGACCGCTGCTCGGTGGCGTGCTCGTGGAGACCGCCGGGTGGGAGTGGATCTTCTACGTCAACGTGCCGGTGGGCGTCGTCGCGCTGATCTTCTCGCTGCGCTGGCTGCCCCGGCTCGAGACGCACGACCGGTCGTTCGACGTGCTGGGCATGGTGCTGTCGGTCGCCGGGATGTTCCTCCTCGTCTTCGGCATCCAGGAGGGATCCACCTACGACTGGGGCACCATCCGTGGCCCGATCACGGTGTGGGGCGTGGTCGGCCTCGGCGTCGTCGTGCTGGGCGCGTTCGGGTGGCTGCAGCTGCGCCGTGGCGACGACGCACTGCTGCCGATGCGGCTGTTCCGGAACCGCACGTTCCTGCTCGCCAACGCGTCGGGTGGCGCGCTCGGGTTCGCGATGGTCGGCATCTTCTTCCCGCTGACGATCTTCCTGCAGTCGATCCTGGGCCTCTCGCCGATCCGGGCGGCGCTCATCAGCCTGCCGGGTTCGCTGATCTCCGGCCTGGCGGCCCCCGTCGCGGGCCGGCTCTCCGACAAGGTCCCGCCGAAGTGGATCGTCGTGTTCGGCTTCCTCATGTTCACCGTGTCGGTGTTCTGGCTGGCGGCATGGATCAACGCCGAGGCGTCACCTTGGCGGCTGCTCGCCCCCATGTCGTTGTTCGGGTTCGGGACCGGGACGGTGTTCTCGCCCCTCAGCAACCTCGCGGCATCCGCGCTGGACCATCGGACGGCCGGCGCCGGGGCGGGTGTGTTCAACACGAACCGGCAGGTGGGGTCGGTCATCGGCTCGGCCGCCATGGTGGCGCTGCTCACGTCGCGACTGAGCCACACCATCGCGGCATCGGCCCAGACCGCGGCGACGCAGCTCCCCGCGCAGTTCCGCCCGCAGTTCCTCGCGGCGTTCGCGCACCTCTCGTCGGCCGACTTCTCGGGCGCCAGCACGAACGGCCCGAACGCGTTCCCGCTGCCGCCGGGCATCCCGGCGAACGTCGCCAGCCAGGTGCGCCAGCTCGCGCTCGGCGCGGTGCACGACGGATTCGCGGCTGCGGCCACGCAGTCGATCATGCTCGCGGCCGCCGTGTTCTTCGTCGGCCTGCTCGCGGCGCTGGCGATGCGGTCGCAGCGGATCCACCATGGGTCTCCCAGCCCCGTGGACGGCGGGGGCGTCGGGCAGGCGCAGCCGGTCCGGGCCGTCGTCGAGGGCTGAGCCCGCCGGCCGGCGACGTCTCGGGTCGAGGGTGTGGCGGCGGGCCCGGCCCGTCGCGGTTGGTCAGGCCTGCGGCGGGCGGGTCATCGACAGCACGTCGAGCGCAACGTCCAGCTGTGCCTCGGTGACCTCCCCGCGCTCGACGAAGCCGAGGTCGACCACCGCCTGGCGCACCGTGATCCCGTGCTTGACGGCGTGCTTGGCGACCTTGGCCGCCGCTTCGTAGCCGATCACACGGTTCAACGGCGTGACGATCGAGGGCGACGACTCCGCCAGGGCCCGGGCCCGCCCGACGTTCGCGGTGATCCCGGCGACTGCCTTGTCGGCGAGTAGCCGGCAGGCGTTCGACAGCAGCCGCAGCGACTCCAGCACCGCCTGCGCGATGACCGGGATCTGCACGTTGAGCTCGAAGGCGCCGGAGGCGCCCGCCCACGCGACCGTGGCGTCGTTGCCGACGACGCGGGCGGCCACCATCAGGGTCGCTTCCGGGATCACCGGGTTGACCTTGCCCGGCATGATCGAGGACCCCGGCTGCAGGTCGGGCAGCGCGATCTCGCCGAGCCCGGTGTTCGGGCCGGAGCCCATCCACCGCAGGTCGTTGCAGACCTTCGTCAGGCTGACCGCGATGGTTCGCAGCACACCAGACAGCTCGACGAGCCCGTCCCGCGCGCCCTGCGCCTCGAAGTGGTTGCGAGCCTCCGTCAGGGGCAGTCCGGTGTCCTCGCGCAGCAGCGCGATGACGCGCTGCGGGAAGCCCGCCGGCGTGTTGATGCCGGTGCCGACGGCCGTGCCGCCCAGCGGCACCTCGGCGACGCGGGGGAGTGCCGCCTCGAGCCGTTCGATCCCGTACCGGATCGCCGCCGCGTAGCCGCCGAACTCCTGGCCGAGCGTCACCGGAGTGGCGTCCATGAGGTGGGTGCGACCGGACTTGACGACGTCGGCGAACTCGTCGGCCTTCGCCTCGAGTGCCTCCGCGAGATGCGCCAGCGCCGGCACCAGGTCGTTCACCACGGCGCCGGTCGCCGCGACGTGCACCGACGTCGGGAACACGTCGTTGCTCGACTGGGAGGCGTTGACGTGGTCGTTGGGGTGGACGTCGCGACCCAGGGAGCGCGTCGCCAGGGTGGCGACCACCTCGTTGGCGTTCATGTTCGAGCTGGTGCCCGAACCCGTCTGGTAGACGTCGACCGGGAAGTCGGCGTCGTGCGCCCCGGCCGCCACCTGCTCGGCGGCAGCCACGATCGCGGCGGCGATGTCGGCCGGCAGCACGCCGAGCTCGGCGTTGGCGCGCGCGGCGGCCTTCTTGATGCGGGCGAGCGCTGCGATGTGCGCCCGTTCGAGCGTGGTGCCGGAGATGGGGAAGTTCTCCACGGCGCGCTGCGTCTGGGCACGGTAGAGCGCCGCCGCGGGCACCCTCACCTCGCCCATCGTGTCGTGCTCGATGCGGAAGTCGCCGGTGACGTCGCTCATGGCCTCATCCTGCCGCAGCGTCCGGGGTGCTCCGACAGTGCGACCGGACGGCCAGGGACCGGACGGCCAGGCCCACGCAGCCCTCTGTCACGCCCGGAGGACGTCGCCGACCACCTCGTCGAGCCTGGCCGTGCCGTCGGCCAACGTGTAGCTGACACCGACGACGGCGCACGTGCCGGCCGCGACGCGGCTGGCCAGCGTCGCCGAGTAGTCGGTGAGCATGTGCACGGTCGCGCGCAGGTGCTCGCGCGCGAGGTCCTCGACGGCGAGCGACGACACCGGCCGGCCGGACGCAGTCAGCCCCACGATGCTCGGGATCACCCGGTCGACCACCGCACGTACGAAACCGTGCGTGGTCTGCCCGTCGACGAGCGCCCGGGTCGCTGCCGTCACGGCGCCGCACTGGTCGTGGGCCAGGACCACGACCAGGGGCGCTCCGAGCACCTCGACGCCGTACTCGATGGACCCCAGGACCGTCGTGTCGATGACATGGCCGGCGGTGCGGACGACGAAGGTGTCGCCCAGCCCTTGGTCGAACACGATCTCCGCGGCGACGCGGCTGTCGGAGCAGCCGAACACGACGGCGAAGGGCGCCTGGCCGGCGCTCAGCTCGGCGCGGTGCTCGACCCCCTGGGACGGGTGGAGCATCCGGCCGGCGACGAAGCGCGCGTTGCCCGCGACGAGCTCGGACCACGCGTCGGCGGGAGTGATGGGACGAGTCATGCCCTAACGATGCCTTGACCGAGCGTCCGCCGCTCGTGGGGCTCGTGCCTGGGACCAGCCCGCGGGACTCAGGCCTGCTCGAGCTCGGTTCGGTGCGGTGGGTTGGCGCCGGCCCGCGACACCGTGATCGCGGCGATCCGGATGCACCGGTCGAGTACCCGGCGCAGCGTCTCCTCGTCGATGCCGTGCAGCGCGGTGCGGCTGCTCGCCCCGAGCAGCCCCTCCGCCCACAGGCCGTCGATGAGGCCGGACATGAAGGAGTCCCCGGCGCCAACCGTGTCGACCACCGAGATGGGCACGGCGGGGATGCGCAGCCGGGCACCGCTCGCGGTGGCGGCGAACGCGCCCTGTGCGCCGTGCGTCACCACGACGAGCGCGGGACCGGAGCGTGCCCAGCGCGCCGCCACCTCGTCGGGCTCCTGCTCCGGGTGCAGCCACAGCAGGTCGTCGTCGCTGGCCTTGACGACGTCCGCGATGCGCACGAACTCCTGGACCACCTCCAGCGCCTGCGCGGGCGTGCCCATGAGCGCCGGGCGGGCGTTCGGGTCGTAGGTGATGGTCGAGTGGCTCGCGCGCCGCGTCACCTCGCGCAGCACGGCCGGGCCGCCAGGCAGCAGGGTGGTGGCGATGGAGCCGGTGTGCACGACGAGCGGCGCGTCACCTTCGCCGTCCGACGAGGCCGGGAGGTCCCACGTGAGGTCGAACTCGTAGCTCGCCTGGCCGAGCGCGTCGAGCCGGGCGCGCGCCACCGGTGTGTGCGCCGGCGACCGGTCGCCTGTGAGGACGTGCACGCCGGCGGCCTCGAGGTGCGCCGTGACCCGCTTGCCGTACGCGTCGGTGGCCAGCCAGGTCAGCAGGTCCACCGGGCGTCCGAGGCGCGCGAGGCCCAGCGCGACGTTGGCCGGGCTGCCGCCGGGGTGCTCGTCGCACCGTCCGTCGGCGTGCTCGACGACGTCGACGAGCGCCTCGCCGATCACCAGGGCCCGCTGCTCGCTCATTCGTCCACCTCGTCGTCTGCGCCCGCCGACGGCGTGCCCGCCGGCGACGGGCCCGACGCCTCGCCCTGCTCGCCGTCCGGACCGGCCGCCGCGGGCGCCGCCGCGACCAGCCGCGCCCGGGCGCCGTCCAGCCACTGCTGGCACCGCGCCGCCAGCGCCTCGCCCCGCTCCCAGAGCGCGAGCGACTCCTCGAGCGTGCCGGCGCCGGCTTCGAGCCGGGCGACGACTGCGACGAGCTCGTCGCGCGCCGCCTCGTAGCCGAGGGCGGCGATGTCGGCGTGCGGATCCTCGGCGGGTGGCTTGCGACCTGCGGTGGGCACGCGCCAAGTCAACCAGCCCCTGCGGACATCCGATGACGGACCCTCGGCCCTCGGAGCCCGCCGGGTCCGCCGCGGGTCCAGTGCTGGGGCCGGGCGGGTCCGGCGCTGGGACCGGGCGGGTCCGCCGCTGGGGCCGGCCGGGCCCGTCAGCCGCCGATCCGCGTCACCCGCGCCGCCACCCTGCCGCGTGCGACGCGCACCGCCAGCTCGTCGTCCACCGCGACCTCCTCCGGGCCGCGTACCACCAGGCCGTCCGCACGCTGCACGACCGCGTACCCGCGGTCGAGGGTCGCGGCGGGGGACAGTGCCCGCACCTGGGCGGCCAACCCGGCGACCTGGGTGCGGGCCTCGCTCAGCAGCCCCTGCGCCGTGCGACGGCCACGCCCGACCAGACCGTCGAGCCGCGCCTGGTGCGGCGCGAGCATGGTCTCCGGGTGCACCAGGACCGGCCTGCTGCGCAGCGCGTCGAGGCCGGCCTGCTCACGGGCGAGCCGGTGCTGGACGGCGCTGCGCGCGCGATGACGGGCCTGCAGCAGCGCGGCGCGCTCCGCCGTCACGTCCGGCACGATCCGCTTGGCCGCATCGGTCGGCGTGGAGGCCCGCCAGTCGGCGACCAGGTCGAGCAGCGGCGTGTCCAGGTGGTGTCCGATCGCACTGACGAGCGGCGTGCGGCAGGCTGCGGCGGCGCGCACCAGCGCCTCGTTGCTGAACGGCAGGAGGTCTTCGAAGCTGCCGCCGCCGCGGGCGACGACGATGACCTCGACCGCAGGATCGGCGTCGAGCTCCCGGATCGCCGCGCTGACCTCGGGGACGGCGCGCGGCCCCTGCACGGTGACGCGGCGGATCTCGAAGCCGACCGCGGGCCAGCGGGCACGGGCGTTCGAGACGACGTCGTGCTCCGCGTCGCCCTGCTGGGCGCAGACGAGCCCGACGACCGCCGGCAGGAACGGCAGCGGGACCTTGCGGGCCTCGTCGAACAGTCCCTCTGCCGCCAGCACGCCCTTGAGCCGTTCGATCTGCGCGAGCAGCTCACCCAGCCCGACGAGGCGGACGGCGTCACCCGCGAACGACAGGTCCCCGGTCCGTTCGACGAACCTGGGCCGGGCGTGCACGACGATCCGGGAGCCGTCGGCGAGCCGGTCGACGATCGGGCTGACGTCGCGCGCCGGCAGCGTGACCCGCAGCGACATGTCGAGGTCGACGTCGCGCAGCGTGAGGAAGTAGAGGTTGTTCCAGCGCTTGAGGTTGAGCACCTGGCCCTCGACCCACACCGGGGACATCCGGCCGACGTAGTCCGCGATCTTCGGCACCAGGTGGCGCACCGGCCAGGGGCGCTCGGCCGTCGTCTCGGCGGCCTTGACCGGCAGTGGCAGCGAGGAACCGGTGCCGGACGGGACCGCCGGCGACCGGGGGTGGCCGTCGCGCTCGGTCCGGCGCCCCGCCGCTGGTTCCACCGGGTGGGCGCGATCGTCGTCCGACATGTCGACCAGCCTGCCGTACGCCACCGACGGGCTGCGCCGACCCGGCCGGTCGCAGCGGTGTCGCGACCGGTGCGCGGGTCGAGGAGGCCGCACCTGGCGCGGCACCGCCCGGCCGGGACGTCCGCCGCGGAACGTAGGGTGGTGGGGTGACTTCGTCGACCGGCGTGCGTGCCCGGCGTGTGCTGCTCGCGGCACCGCGCGGGTACTGCGCGGGAGTCGACCGGGCGGTCGTCGCCGTGGAGAAGGCCCTCGAGCAGTACGGCGCCCCCGTGTACGTGCGCAAGGAGATCGTCCACAACAAGTACGTCGTCGAGACGCTGGCCGCGCGGGGCGCGGTGTTCGTCCACGACACCGACGAGGTGCCCGAGGGTGCGCGCGTCGTGTTCTCCGCGCACGGGGTCTCGCCCGCGGTGCGGGCCGCCGCCGCCGCCCGGTCGCTCCTGACGATCGACGCCACGTGCCCCCTGGTGACGAAGGTGCACAAGGAGGCCGTGCGGTTCGCCGCCGAGGACTACGACATCCTGCTCATCGGCCACGCCGGCCACGAGGAGGTCGAGGGCACCGCGGGCGAGGCGCCGGGCCACATCCAGGTGGTCAACTCGCCGGACGACGTCGACGCGGTGCAGGTGCGCGACCCGCAGCGGGTGGTGTGGATCTCCCAGACGACGCTGTCCGTGGACGAGGCCATGGAGACCGTCCGCCGCCTGCGCGAACGTTTCCCGCACCTCGCCGACCCGCCGTCCGACGACATCTGCTACGCCACCCAGAACCGTCAGGTGGCGGTGAAGAAGATGGCGCCGGAGTGCGACGTGGTCGTGGTCGTGGGGTCCGCGAACTCGTCGAACTCCGTCCGCCTCGTCGAGGTGGCCCGCGAGGCCGGCGCGGGGGCCGCGCACCGGATCGACGTCGCCGGTCAGATCGACCCCGGCTGGCTGGACGGTGCGACGACGGTCGGGGTCACCTCCGGCGCGTCCGTGCCGGAGATCCTCGTCCGCGACGTGCTCGACCGGCTCGCCACGCTCGGGTTCGGCGAGGTCGAGGAGGTGCGCACCGCGACGGAGGACCTGATGTTCTCCCTGCCCCGCGAGCTGCGCGCCGACCTGCGCACCGGTGGGGCCGACCCCGGGCGTGCCCGGTCGCAGGCTCGTCGCGACGCCGCCGACCGCTCCCTCTGAACGGACTGACCCGCACCGGGGGCCCGCTCAGCCCGGGGTCGCCACCCCGCGCGCCTCGTCGAGCACCACCACCTGGTCGGTCGCGGACGCGACCAGCTCGGGTGCGTTGACCATCGACAACCGGGGGTCCACCGGCGCCGGCGTCGCCAGATCACCTTCCACCACGCCGAGGTCGGCGAACCGGCGGGCGCTGACGAGCACCCGGGTCTCCAGCGAGCCGACGACCTGGTTGTAGGCGGCGGCGGCGCCCTCCAGCGCGCGACCCAGCCGCGTGAGGTGGCCGCCCATGGTCGACAGCCGGCCGTGCAGCTCCTTGCCCAGGGACAGCACCTGCTGCGCGTTCGTGGCGAGCGCGTCCTGCTTCCACGCGTAGGCGACCGTGCGCAGCAGCGCGAGCAGCGTCGACGGCGTCGCGACGACGACGTGCCGCTCGAACGCGTACTCGGCCAGTGCCGGGTCGGCGTCGAGGGCCGCCTGCCAGAACGCGTCGGCCGGCACGAACATGACGACGAACTCCGGGGCCGGCGCGAACTGGTCCCAGTACCGCTTCGCCGCGAGCTGGTCGACGTGACGCCGCACGTGCCGCGCGTGGTCGGCCAGGCGGGCGAGCCGCGTCGCCTCGTCGGGTGCCTGTGCCGCCTCGAGGAACCCGAGGAAGGCGACCTTCGAGTCGACCACCACGTGCTTGCCGCCGGCGAGCCGCACCACCAGGTCCGGCCGCAGCGCCCCGTCGTCGGTGCTCACCTGCTCCTGCTCGACGAAGTCGACGTGCGGCAGCATCCCGGCCGCCTCGACCACGCGGCGCAGCTGCATCTCGCCCCACCGGCCGCGCACCTGCGGCGCCCGCAGCGCGGTGACGAGCTGCGCCGTCTCGCCGCGCAGCGACTCCGAGGCGGCCCGCATCTGCAGCACCTGCTCGGCCATGGCGGCCTGGCCGGCGGCCCTGGCTCGCTCGGCGGCGCCGACCTCTGCCCGCACCTGATCGAGCGTGCGTGTCAGCGGCTCGACCATCGCCCGCACCGACTGCTCCTGCGCCGCGAACTCGCCGGCGCGCGCCGCCGCGAGCTCGGCGCGCCGCACCCGCTCGGCAGCGCGGCCCGACGCCACCGCCCACGCCGGGGCGGCCCCCAGCACCGCCCCGACGACGAGCCCGACGAGCACCGACACGACATCCATGCGGGAACAGTCCCACGTGCCACCGACACGGCCACCCGGACCCGCGCCGCCGCACCCGGTCCGACCACGGCGAACCGGCGAACGCGCCGCCGCGTGTCCGATGCGCTCCCTATGCTGGCGCCGTGCCCGACGTCGCCCCCGCCCTCGTCCTGCGCGGCCTGTGGCGCCGCTTCGGTGCCAAGACCGCCGTCGCAGGCATCGACCTCGACGTCCCGGCCGGCTCCTTCTACGGTCTCGTCGGCCCGAACGGCGCGGGCAAGACGACGACGCTGCTCATGGCCACCGGACTGCTGCGCCCCGACGCCGGCCAGGTCTGGGTCGGCGGCGTCGACCTGTGGGCGGACCCGGTGCGTGGCAAGGCGCTGCTCGGCGTCCTCCCCGACGGCGTGCGGCTGTTCGACCGGCTCACCGGCGCGCAGCTGGTCACCTACGCCGGCCTGCTGCACGGCCTCGACCGCCCCACGGCCACCCGGCGTGCCAGTGAGCTGCTCGCGGCCGTCGACCTCGTCGCGGACCGCGACACCCTCGTCGTCGACTACTCCGCCGGCATGGCGAAGAAGGTCTCCCTGGCGTGCGCGCTCGTGCACGCCCCGCGGCTCCTGGTGCTCGACGAGCCGTTCGAGGCCGTCGACCCCGTCTCGGCCGCCAACATCCGCGACATCCTCGCCGGCTACGTCCGGGGCGGCGGCACGGTCATCGTCTCGAGCCACGTCATGGACCTGGTGCAGCGGATGTGCGACCACGTCGCCGTCATCGCCGCCGGCCACGTGCTGGCGGCGGGCACGCTCGACGAGGTCCGCGCCGGCGCCACGCTGGAGGACCGGTTCGTCGAGATGGTCGGCGGACGCACCGGCGGGGAGGGTCTCGCATGGTTGCGCACCTCCTCCGCCTGAAGCTGACCCTCACCGCGAACGGGCTGCGCCGCAGCGCCTGGGTGCTCGTCGGCTTCGTCGTCGGTGCGCTCTACGGCGTCAGCGTGCTCATCGGCTCCCTCGTGGCGCTCGGCTACGTGTCGACGCAGGCGTTCGCGCTGCGTGAGATGACGGGCGTCCTGGCGGGCGCGGGTCTCGTCCTGGTGTGGTGGGTGGTGCCGCTCGTCGCGTTCGGTCTGGACGCGACCATGGACCCGGCACGGTTCGCCCCGTTCCCCGTCCCGCGCTCGCGGCTCCTCGTCGGCCTCACGCTGGCCGGCCTGCTGGGCGTGCCCGGCCTGCTCACGCTCCTCGGCGCGGTCGGTTCGACGGTGCTGTGGTGGCGCGAGCCGGCCGCGATCCCGGTCGCCATCGTGGGCGCCCTGCTCGCCACGCTGACGTGCCTGCTGGGCTCGCGCGCGCTCACCGGGGCGCTGGCACGGATCGTCGTGCGGCGCCGGGTGCGCGAGGTGGGTGCCGCGCTCGTCGTGATCCCGCTCGTGCTCGCCGGGCCCGTCCTCACGCGGCTGATCCCGGCCGGCTACTCGCTGCGGGACGTCGACATCACGCCCGTGGTCCGCGTGGTCGCGTGGACGCCGCTGGGCGCGGCCTGGGGACTGGCGCCCGACGTCGCCGCCGGCCGCTGGGGTCAGGCGGCGGGCCGGCTGCTCGTCGCACTCGCCACGCTCGCCGTCGCCGCGCTGGCGTGGGACCGCAGCCTGCGCCGCGCGCTCGTCGAGCCGGTGCGCGAGACGACCCGGCGTCGCGACCGCGGGCTCGGCCTGATCCGCCGGGTGCCGGCGACCCCGCTGGGCGCCGTCTACGCGCGCTGCCTCACCTACTGGGCGCGCGACCCGCGGTACGCGCTGGCCGTCGTCATGGTGCCGGTGCTGCCGATCGTGTTCGCGCTGGTCGATCCGGGCGGCGGCTTCGTGCTGATGGCCGCGCCGCTGTCGGGGTTCCTCATGGGATGGGCGATCTCGGCGGACATCGCCTACGACGGCTCGGCGTTCTGGCTGCACGTCGCCTGCCCGGTGCGGGGCGTCGTCGACCGCTGGGGCCGGGCGCTAGCCGCCGCCACCGTCGCGGTCGTCGTGGTGGTGGTGCTGTCGGTGGTCAGCGCGCTGCTGGCGCACCGGCCCGGCCTGGTGCCCGCTCTCGTCGGCTCCGGCCTGGGGATGGCCGGCTGCGCGCTCGGTGTGGCGTCCGTCGCGTCGGCGCTGGTCGTCTACCCGGTGCGCCAGCCGGGGGACAGCCCGTTCTCGATGCGCCAGGGCGCGACGTTGCCGGCGTTCCTCACGCAGATCGGCGGCTGGGCGCTCGTCGGGGCGCTCTCGTTGCCGGTGACCGTGCTCGCCGGCGTCGCCGTGGCGGGGCACCCGGCGGCGGGCTGGGCCGCGCTCGTCGTCGGCCCGCTGCTCGGCGCGGGCGTGCTGGCGGTCGGCGCGTGGCTCGGCGGTCGGCTGCTGGATCGCACCGGCCCGGACCTGCTGCGCCGGCTGCTGGCGATGACCTAGTCCTGCTCGGCCTCGTCGGCGGCAGGAGCCGCTGGGGCCGGGTCGCGCTCGGTCCGGTGCCGCCGGACCTGCCAGACGACGAAGGCGACGACGACGATCCCGGCGACGACGAGCGCACCGTCCCGCCCGATCGCCTTCTCCACCGCCTGGTAGGAGGCCCCTGCCAGGTAGCCGACCGTGACGACGACGGCGCCCCACACCGCGCCGCCGGTGGCGTTGAACAGCAGGAACTTCCGGTAGGGCATCTTCACCGACCCCGCCAGCGCCGGCATGACGGCGCGGAAGAACGCCACCCATCGGCCCAGCAGCACGGCCCAGCCGCCGCGCCGGGCCAGCAGGTCCTGGGCCTTGTCGAGACGCTCGCGCCGCCCGTCCAGCCGTCTGGACGCGAGGATGCGCGGGCCGATCTGTCGACCCACCTCGTACCCGACGCTGTCGCCCGCGATCGCGCAGAGGATGACGACGGCCATGACGCCCCAGAGCGGCACGTTCGGCCGGTGGGCGGCCACCCCGCCCAGGATCGCGGCGGTCTCCCCGGGCAGGATGAAGCCGACGAAGATGGCGTCCTCCGCGAAGACGACGAGCCCGACGATCACGAACACCACCCACGGGGCGGACGTCAGCACGTGGTCGAGGAACGCGCTCATGAGCCGACGCTAGCCGACGGTCCCCGGACCGCCCGCCCGTAGACTCGTCCGACGTGGCTCTCACCATCGGCATCGTCGGGCTCCCGAACGTCGGCAAGTCGACCCTCTTCAACGCGCTGACCCGGGCTCAGGTGCTGGCGGCGAACTACCCGTTCGCGACGATCGAGCCCAACGTGGGCGTGGTCCCGCTGCCGGACCCGCGCCTCGACGTCCTGTCGCGGCTCTTCGACTCCGAGCGGATCGTGCCCGCCACGGTGTCCTTCGTCGACATCGCCGGCATCGTCAAGGGCGCCTCGGAGGGCGAGGGGCTGGGCAACAAGTTCCTCGCCAACATCCGCGAGGCCGACGCGATCTGCGTGGTGACCAGGGCGTTCGCCGACCCCGACGTGGTGCACGTCACCGGCCGGGTGGACCCGCTCGACGACATCGCGACCATCCACACCGAGCTGGCGCTCGCTGACCTGCAGACGCTGGAGAAGGTGGTGCCGCGGCTGGAGAAGGAGGTCCGGGCCAAGAAAGCCGACCCCGTCGAGCTCGCCGCGGCGCAGGCCGCGCAGGCGGTCCTCTCGGAGGGCCGGGTGCTGCACGGCTCGGGCGTCGACGTCGAGGCGCTCGCGCCCTTCTTCCTGCTCACGACGAAGCCGTTCATCTACGTGTTCAACACGGACGACGCCGGTCTCGCGGACGCCGAGATGCAGGCGTCGCTGCGGGCGGCGGTGGCCCCGGCGGACGCGATCTTCCTCGACGCCAAGTTCGAGGCCGAGCTCGTCGAGCTGGCGCCCGACGAGGCCCGCGAGATGCTCGCCGAGACCGGTCAGGAGGAGTCCGGGTTGGACCAGCTGGCCCGTGTCGGCTTCCACACCCTCGGCCTGCAGACCTACCTGACGGCGGGCCCGAAGGAGTCCCGCGCCTGGACCATCCACCAGGGCTGGACCGCCCCGCAGGCCGCCGGAGTCATCCACACCGACTTCCAGAAGGGCTTCATCAAGGCGGAGGTCATCTCGTACGCCGACCTCGTCGAGGCGGGCACCGTCGCTGCCGTGCGCGCCGCGGGCCGGGCCCGGATCGAGGGCAAGGACTACGTCATGGCCGACGGCGACGTGGTGGAGTTCCGCTTCAACGTCTAGGGCGTGTCTCCCATAGGTTCGGTGGGGCTGGCGGCAGCCTGTGCGGGTGACGACGGCTTCTTCGCGGTTCGCGGTGTTCGCTGACGAGCAGTGGGCGCGGATTGAGCCGTTGTTGCCGAGCAACGCAGGCCGTCGTGGGCATCCGTTCGAGGACAACCGGCGGGTGGTCGAGGGGATCGTCTACCGCTACCGGACCGGGATCCCGTGGCGGGACCTGCCGCGCGGGGAGTTCGGGCCGTGGCAGACGGTGTGGAAGCGGCACCGCCGCTATGCCGCGAACGGGACGTGGGACCGAGTGCTGGCTCGGTTGTTGGCCGAGGCCGACGCGGCAGGGCAGGTTGACTGGACGGTGAGCGTGGACGCCACGATCAACCGGGCCCATCAGCACGCGACGAACACCACGCGCCCGGAGCAGGACACAGGGGGCTCGTGCGAATCACAAGAATCTGCCGCTGACGGCGTGTGAACCTGCAGGTCACGGCATCGGACGCTCCCGTGGTGGGTTGACCACCAAGATCCATGCCGGTGTCGACGGGCACGGACGACCACTGGCGATCGTGGTGACCGGCGGGCAGCGCAACGACGGCGCGATGCTGACCGAAGTGCTCGCCGACATCCGTGTTCCCCGACTCGGTCGCGGCCGTGCACGCACCCGTCCCGATGCTGTCCTGGCCGACCGGGCCTACGCCTCCGGCGTCATCCGCCGTGAGCTTCGCCGCCGCGGCATCAAGGTCGTCATCCCCGAGAAGGTCGACCAGATCACCGCCCGCCAGCGGCGAGGCTCACGCGGCGGGCGGCCACCCACCTTTGACGCCGACACCTACAAGGACCGCAACGTCGTCGAACGCCACTTCGCGCTCACCAAGCAGTGGCGCGCCCTGGCCACCCGCTACGACAAACTCGCCACCACCTACCGCGCCGCCGTCGTCCTGGCCGCCTGCATCATCTGGACCCGCATCTGAGAGAGACACGCACTGGCGGCCGGTGGGATCCTCGGCTCACCGGCACAGGCGTCGTCGTCGAGCCGGTCGGGGCACCCGGCACCCGGTCATCTCCCCAGAGCCGTGAGGTGCCGGGTGCCCCGCTCTTTTGAGCCAGGCCGGTCATTCCTGCGGGGCTACCAGGCCCAGCGCTGCGCAGAACGTGCCCACGTCCGCCCCGTCCGCGTTCGGCAGGACCGCGAGGCGCCCGTCGCGCAGCTCACACGCAGTCGGGTTCGGGACGTTGGGGATATCCACCTTCACGGAGCCGGTAGGGATGGCAGTCCATCCCGTAACGCACGAGTCGATCGCCTGCTGGACGCGCTCGGCCATCGGAATCAGCCGTGTGGTCTGGTGTCCGTCATCGACCCAGACCGTGGTGGCATGGGGTGCTGAGAGGTCGGTCGTCGTGTAGCAGTCGAAGCTCGTGTTCAGCGCGTCCGTGGGGGCCGCATTGACGTAGATCGCGGCAGCCGTGGTCGCGCCGGCGATGACGAGCGCCGACCCGGCACCGGCCAGCGCCCAGGTGACACGCCTGCGATGCTTGCGTGTCTCGATGGTGGCGGCGATCTCGCGCCGCATCGTTGCGATCTGACCGTCCGTGGGGACGAAGTCCAGCGGAACACTCATGCTCCGACCTCCTTGTGATCGGCGAGACTGGCTTGCAGGCGTGAACGAAGCCGCGCAAGCCGATTGCGCACTGAGGCGTGACTGACACCCAGCTCGGCGGCCGCCTGCTGGTAGGAGCGGCCCATCTCGGTGCAGAGAATGAACAACCGTCGATCGATATCCGACAGCTGAGCGATGGCCTGATCGATTGCGACTCCGAGCATTCTGCGCTCGGCCGCGACGTCCGTCGTTTCTTCCTCGACCACGGCGTCGGCGTCGAGATCCATGAGTTGCCGCGAATCGCGCAGAGCCTTGCGTCGCTTCGCAAGGCTGATGTTGCGGCAGGCGACGAGAAGCCACGGGAGAGCCGAGTCGCCCACGAGAGTGATGGAACGTGCCTTCTCGAACGCGAGGACGAAGACATCCTGTGTGGCGTCCTCGGCGTCCCGTGGCGTCGCGCAAAGGCGCACCGCGTAGCGGTACACCGTCCTGACATGCCGGTCGTACAGCGTGCCGAACGCGGACCGGTCGCCGGCGCGCACGCGATCGAGAAGGACCCCGTCCAGCTCCTCGACGTCCGGCCACCCGGACGCCACTGCACGCTCCTCGCGGTCGACGGTCACGCTTCGTAGTGTCCTCGACCTCTGATTCGTCTCGCGCGACCTCGTCGGCTGCTCTTGCTGGTCCGCGCCGAGGGGAGGACGATGCCGGACGATTCCCTCATCGTGGAGGGGATGTCATCTGGGGAGATGAGCACATGAAGAGCACGAGACTGCCGCGCGCCCTGCTCGCGGTCGCACTTGCAGTGGGAATCGGGGCGGCCGCCGCCACACCGGCTTCGGCCGCCGCAACGGGTGGTTCACCCGGGCAGGATTGCGGGTACTTCATCGAGACGGGCGCAACGGTGTGCGTGCCCCACGGCGCTGACCTCAACGGGGCAATCTACGCGCAGACAGGCAAGACGGTCGTCGAGATGTCGGCAAACGGCGTCACAGCGCTGACTGCGCCCGAATCAAAGCAAGCGTCATCGGGCATGACCGTAAGCCCGGCCTCGAACAGTTTCATCATTGGCAAGCTCTTCGACGACATCAACTACGGCGGCGGTTCCTACGAGATTCTCGCCAGTGGACCATGCGCTTCCGGCACCCCAACGTGGTATCTCAACGACGTCGGATCCGCATGGTACGGCCGGGTGAGTTCGTTCCAGGGGTATTCGAACTGCAACGTCACCATCTACGAGGGGACGTACCAGACCGGCGCACAACTCGGCCCACTCTCCTACTCGGCCTGGGTCGGTGCCGCGATGAACGACCGGACGAAGTCCGTCAAGCTGACCTACTGACGCGCTACCCGGCCTGAGTCGGTTCTGCCCGGGGCTGTTCCCGAGTCGCCGGGCAGAACCGACCGTCTCGCCACTGAACAGCCCGCTGCCCGAGCTCGCCCAAGTCCTCCTGCACCGCGAAGACCTCGGGGACCTGCCCGCCGACCTGGAGCTGCAGTGGCGAGACCGTGACATCGTCGCCCACCTGACCGCATCTGCGTGACCGCCGCCGCCCCAGCTGTCTGCATCACCTGGCCACGCAAATGAGAGACACGCCCTAGCACCGGCGAGAGGGAGGGAGCGCCATGAGCAAGGTCTGGTTCGTCACGGGCGCCTCGAGAGGCTTCGGACGGGTGTGGGCCACCGCCGCCCTGCAACGAGGCGACAGCGTCGCGCTCGCGGCACGGCGCCCTGCGGCGGTCCAGGACCTTGTCGACGCCTATCCGGACACCGCCCTGGCCGTGCGGCTCGACGTCACCGACCGCGAGCGCGTGTTCGCGGCCGTGCAGGAGGTGGTCGACCACTTCGGGCGGATCGACGTCGCGGCGAACAACGCCGGCTTCGGCCACTTCGGCATGGTCGAGGAGGCCACCGAGGAGGAGGTTCGCGCCCAGTTCGAGACGAACGTCTTCGGTGCGCTGTGGGTCACCCAGGCCGTCCTCCCGGTGCTGCGGGCGCAGCGGTCGGGCCACCTGCTGCAGACCTCGTCGCGGATGGGGGTCCAGGCGGTGCCCAACCTGGGCATCTACAACGCGTCCAAGTTCGCCCTCGAGGCCTTCTCCGATGCGTTGTCGCAGGAGGTGCGTGATCTCGGGATCAAGGTCACGCTCATCGAACCGCAGGGCTACGCCACCGACTGGTCCAGTGTCTCAGCGCACCGGTCGGCCACGAACCCGGCGTACGACGACTTCCGCGCCTGGCTCGCGGAGCATCCGACCACCGTGCCGCAGGGGCAGCCCGAGGCGACCGGTCGTGTGATCCTCGAGATCGTCGACATGGAGGAGCCTCCGCTGCGCGTCCTGTTCGGGCACGGCGCGGTCGAGCGGGTCGAGGCCGTCTACGCCGACCGGCTGCGGACGTGGGACGAGACGCGGCGGCTCAGCGAGCGCGCCGACCACCTGTGACGACGGCCGGGCAGGCCGGTCCGGCTCAGGCGTGCTGGTCGGGGGCCTGCTCCGGCTGCACGGACCAGTCGGCGGGCTCGTCGTCGGTGTCGGCGTCGGCGATCGCCTTGGTCGGCTGCACCTTGCCCGGTGAGTGGTGCTGCGGGGCGTAGACCGTGTAGACCTGCATCGGCTCGTCGCCGACGTTGGTGATGTTGTGCCAGCTGCCCGCCGGGACGGTGACGCACCAGCCGTCGGTCACCTCCTCGTCGAAGGTGAGCTCGTCCTTGGCCGGTCCCATCTGCGCGCGGCCGTGGCCGCGCTCGAGCCGGATGAACTGGTCGGTGTCCGGGTGCCGCTCCAGCCCGATGTCGTCGCCGACCGGGATGGACATGAGCGTGACCTGCAGGTACCTGCCGCTCCAGGCCACGGTGCGGTAGTTCGGGTTCGCGAGCGTCTCGGCCTCCAGGTCGAAGGCCTGGGGACGGGGACCGATGTCGGCGATGGTCATGCTTGGACAGTAGCCGGGTGGGCGGAGGCCGGCCCGGCCGGGAGCGGTCGGATGCGACGCGGTGTTCGCGAGGCGCCGCCGGGCCGCGTCGGTGAGACTGCGGCATGACCCGAGGCACGGACGTCCGATGAGGCAGGTCGCGGCGCGGTACCGCGCGAGCGGGGCCGACCTGCCGTTCGGCTCCCTCACGTCCCGGCACGGCGTGGCGATGGAGGGGTACTTCTGGCGCCTGACGGACCCTGCGGCGGGGCGGGTCGTGACGGCGCTGATCGGCGTGCAGCGATCGCGCCAGGGGCCGTGGGCCCTCGTCGGGCTGGGCGCCCATCCGGGACGGTTCTGGCGGCAGGACGTGCTGATGGACGCGCAGGCCAGGTCGCACGGTCCGGGTGCCCGGGCAGGGTCGGCCTTCGTCGCCGACGACCGGCGGATCCTCGTCGACCTCGGTCCGGACGCCCGCCTGGACGTCACCCTCGCCGATCTCGACCTCTGGCCGCGGAACCGCCCCTTCGGTGGGTCGAGCTGGTTCCAGATGGTCCCGGGGCTGAACCAGTACTGGCATCCATGGCTGCTCGGCGGCCGGGCCACCGGCACGGCGACGATCGACGGGGCGACGTGGCGGCTCGACGACGCCCAGGTGTACGCCGAGAAGAACTGGGGATCGGACGGGTTCCCGGACGCCTGGTGGTGGGGGCAGGCGCACGGCTTCGCAGAGCGGGACGCGTGCGTCGCGTTCGCCGGCGGCGAGGTGTCGGCCGGCCCGCTGCGGACCACCGTCACCGCCGTGGTGGTCCGGCTGCCCGGCGGCCCGCTGCTCCGCCTGGGCAACCCGGGGACCTCCCCGGTGCGCGCGACGACCAGTGACGGCAGCTGGCTGATCGCCGGCCGCACCCGCGCCTGGCACGTGCAGCTGGTCGGCCATGGCCACCCGGGCGATGCGCTGGTGCTGCCGGTGCCCCTGGTGGCGGAGCGCCGGGCGGTCCCCGGGGCGCTGGAGCACCTGGGCGCGACGCTGGACGTCCGCGTGCGGCACCACGGCCGGCTCGTCTGGGAGGGGACGAGCGGCCTGGCCGGCCTCGAGCACGGCGGCCTGGACCGGGCCGCCGCCGAGGCGCGCCGGCGGGAGCCGTGATCAGGCGCACCGGCGGTGGGGGGAGGCCGTCACCTCACGGGGTGGTCCCCGCACCGACCGCGCGACGTCGTCACACGCCCACCGGAGAGAGCCTCCCGTCGGCCATCTCGTAGACCAGGTCGCAGTGGTGCAGCACGTCGTGGTCGTGGGTGACCATGATGGTCGCCACGCCGTGGTCGTGCGTCTCGCGGGCGAGCAGGGCCACCACCTCCTGGCTGCGATGGCGGTCCAGGGCGGCGGTCGGCTCGTCGACGAGCAGCACCTGCGGTCGGGTGACGAGCGCCCGGGCGATGCCGACGCGCTGCCGCTCGCCACCGGACAGCTGGTGCGGCCGGCGGCCGGCCTTGTGGGCCATCCCGACCTCGTCGAGCAGCGCCCGTGGGTCGCGCGGCTGCGCGACGTCGCCGAAGGTCAACGGCAGGCGGACCTGGTCCAGCGCCGTGAGCGCGGGGATGAGGTTGCCGCTCTGGAACACGAACCCGAGGTGCTCGCGCCGGATGCGGCTGAGCTCGCGGCGGCTCGCGGCGACCAGGTCGACGCCGGCCAGCCGCACGTCGCCGCGGGTGGGCGCGACGAGGGCTCCGGCCACCGCCAGCAGGCTGGACTTGCCGGCCCCCGACGGCCCGACGATGGCCACCATCTGACCGGGCTCGACGTGCAGGGTCACGTCGTCGAGCGCCCGGACGGTCTCCTCGCCGTCGCCGTGGACCAGGGTCACGCCGGTGAGGGCGAGCGCGGGCGTCATCGGTTGCCTCCCAGGGCGTTGAGGGGGTCGATCCGGGCGATGCGGACGACGGCGACGGCCGCGCCCACCATGCCCAGGGCCACGGTGAGGACGGTGGCGGCCGCGATGGGTCCGGCCTCGAGGGCGAACGGCATGGGGGTGGTGGAGATCGCCGCCCCGGCCGCCAGGCCCAGCCCGATGCCGAGCGCCGTGGCCGTCCCCAGCAGCACCGCGGACTGCATCAGGCTGTCGCGCAGCAGGTAGCTCGTGCTGGCGCCCATCGCCCGCATGACGGCGATCTCCTGCTGGCGCTGGATCGTCAGCACGGTGAAGAAGGCGCCGACCACCAGGGCTGAGATGACGTAGAGGAAGGCCTCGATCATCTGCAGGGTCGAGGTCTCGGCGGTGTACCCGGGTGACGCACCGTAGGACTGCGCCTTCGTCAGCGAGGACGTGCCCGTGGCACGGTCGGCCGCCGCGAGGTCCGGACCGGCGCCCGCCTGGGCCTTCACCGCCACCGCGGTCACCTCGTGGTAGACCCGCGGCGGGACCGGGTCGCCCGGACGGACCCCGGCATGGATCTCCTGCCAGGTGCGCAGCGGCACGTAGCCCACCTCGACGTGACCGAAGGTCTGCTGGGTGGGCAGGATGCCGACCACGTGCAGCGCCGTGCCGAGCGGCTCGAGCGTCACCACGTCGCCGAGGTGGATGCCCTGCCTGGCCGCAGTCGCGCTGATCACCACCTCGTCCGGGGCGCCGGTCAGCCGGGAGCCGCTGGCCACCGCGGGGTCGATGAACGACCCCGGTTCGACGCCGAACAGCGCCAGGTCGATCTCGAGGCCGCGGTTGGTCCGGGTGTTGACCAGGGTGTTCCCGAACGGCGCCGCCGCGGCGACGCCGTTCTGGTGCGCCCAGGCCGGCACCGCGTCGGTGGAGACCACGCTGCGTGAGAACGCGGAGTCCTTCGTGACGTGCTGCTGGAACGCCAGTGACGTCACGGGCAGTCGCTGCAGCCCGGAGACGCCGTCGTTGGCCAGGCCCACCGACAGCCCGCTGAGCAGCACCATGAGCATGGCGATGAGAACGACGACGGAGCCCATCAACGCGAAGCGTCCCCGGGCGAAGATCAGTTCGCGGGGGGCGAGGAACATCTCAGTACCTCGCCGCAAGTTTTGTCGACACCATGTCGGGAACTATAACAACACCGTGTCGGCAAAAGTCCACCCGGCGTCGCGCCGACGGCCCCGCGCCCGGATCCCCGGGTTCCGCGTCGAGGTCGTCGGCGCGCCGCTGCGCGACTGAGCCGTCAGCCCGCGATCCGCCGCGACGGCCACCACATCGCGCGCCCGAGCTCCTGCCCGAGCGCGGGCACCAGCAGCGAGCGCACCAGCACCGTGTCGAGCAGCACGCCGAACGCCACGATGAACGCCAGCTGCAGCAGGAAGAGGATGGGGATCACCGCCAGGGCCGCGAACGTCGCGGCGAGCACCACGCCCGCCGAGGTGATGACGCCGCCGGTGATGCCGAGGCCCCGGGACATGCCCGCACGGGCGCCGGTGCGCAGCGCCTCCTCCCGCACCCGCGTCATGAGGAAGATGTTGTAGTCGATCCCCAGCGCGACGAGGAAGACGAAGCCGAACAGCGGCACCGCTGGGTCCGCCCCCGGCAGGTGCAGCACGTGGTTGAACACGACGGCGGAGATCCCCAGCGTCGCTCCGAACGACAGCACCACGGTGCCGACCAGCAGCACCGGGGCGACGAGCGCCCGGAGCAGCAGCACGAGGATCACGAGGATCACCAGCAGCACCAACGGGATGATGAGGTTCCGGTCGTGCACCGAGGCGTGGTCGGAGTCCACCGCCGTGGCGGTCACCCCGCCCACCAGGGCGCCGGAACCGAGCTGGCTGCGCAGCTGGCGCACGGTGCTCTCCGCGGCGGCCGAGTCCGGCGCCTGAGCGAGGGTCGCCTCGAGCAGCACGTCACCGTGCGAGACGGTCGGTGCCGGCACGGGCGTCCCGGGGACCAGCGGCTGCACCCCGGCGGCGGTCACCGGCGCCTGACCGCTGGGGGAGCCGGCCGCCACCACGGCGACCGACGTCACGCCGTGCGACGCCAGCAAGGTCCCGGCCGCGGCCTGCAGCCGGTCCGCGGGGACGATCACCTGCACGGGGCTGCCGGAGCCCCCGGGGAAGTGCTCGGCGAGCTGCTGCTGACCGGTGCGCGCCTGCGAGCCGCCCAGCACCAGGTCGCTGGCAGGCACGCCGCTGGCACGCAGCTGCAGCAGGCCCGCGCTGGCGACGAGCAGCACGACGACGCCCAGCAGCCACACCGGGCGCGACCGCCGTGCCACGAACCGCGGTACGCGCGCCCACAGGCCGGTGGTCGGCACGGGGTCCGCGCCGGCCTCGTCGGGCGCGAAGCGGGGCCGCCGCGGCCAGAACGCCGCCCGGCCCAGCAGCAGGAGCAGCGACGGCAGCAGCGTCAGCGCGGCGAGCATCGCGAACACGATGCCGACGGCCGCGATCGGCCCGAGCGCGCGGTTCGACTGCAGCTCGCTGAGCAGCAGCATGAGCAGGCCGGCGACGACCGTGCCGCCCGAGGCGAGGATGGGCCCGACCGCGCCGCGCAGCGCCGCGCGCGTCGCGTCCCAGCGGTGCTCGTGCGCCCGCAGCGCCTCGCGGTACCGCGCGACGTAGAGCAGCGAGTAGTCGGTCGCCGCGCCGATCACCAGGATGAAGAGGATGCCCTGCGTCTGGCCGCTGAGCGGGAACACGCCGGCCTTGGCCAGCCACCACACCGTCAGCAGGGCGGCCGTCAGCGCGAACGTGCTGGTGAGCAGCACGACGAACGGCAGCAGCGGCGACCGGTACACCACCACGAGGATCACCAGCACGGCCAGCACGGCGACCAGCAGCAGGATGCCGTCGATCCCGCCGAACGCCGTCACCAGGTCGGCGGTGAACCCGGCCGGCCCGGTGACGTAGACGCTGGTGCCGGGCGGCACCAGGTGCGGCAGCGCGGTACGCATCGCCGCCACCGCGTCGCCGGTGGAGACCGACGCCGACACCGGGACGAACACCTGGGCCGCCGTGCCGTCCTGCGACAGGATCGGCGGGCTCGGCTGGCTGACGCCCGGGATGGCCGCCAGCGCGGCCGGGACCCGGTCCAGCTGGGCCCGCTGTGCGGTGGTCAGCGGCGAGCCGGACGTCACCAGCACCACCGCCGGGATCGTGTCCCCGCCGAGGAACGCGGGCAGCCGCCGCTGCACCTGGGTGGCCTGGGCGCTCGTCGGCAGGTAGGCGGTCGGGTCGTTCGACGAGACCTCGCCGACCCGTCCGAAGTACGGACCACCGACGCCGGCGACGGCGAGCCAGACGAGCACGATCAGCGCCGGCAGCACCGCGCGCAGCACCCGTGCGGTGCGGTGGCGCGCGGACGGCGTCCGGGTGGGCGGCGGGTCCAGGCGGGTCATGAGCGTCCCATCGTGATGAGGATCAGGGTGACGAGGAAGCCGACGACGTAGTTGACGGCCAGGAAGCGGCGCCAGCCGCCGTGCGCGGCGGCGGAGCTCTCGTCGGCCACCGACCGGTACGGCCAGGCCAGGGCCAGGTAGGGCACGACGAGCGGCGCCGCGAGCAGCCCGGGGAAGGGCTCCGCGAGCAGCAGCACGCCCGCGGCCGCCCAGAGCGTCAGGGCGAGCCGCACGGTGCGGGCGGCCCCGAGCGCCGTCGCGACCGAGGCGAGCCCCGCCTGGCGGTCCGGCACCACGTCCTGCACCGCACCGAACGCCTGCGCGGCGACGCCCCACAGGAAGAACGCGACGAGCGCGAGCACCGCCGGCCGGCTCCAGACACCCCCCGCGAGGACCAGGCCGTAGACGGCGGGGCCGGTGAAGTGCGTGCTCGAGGTCCGCGAGTCGAGCACGGGCCGCTCCTTGAACCGCAGCCCCGGAACCGAGTAGGCGGCGACGGCGAGCAGCGACACCGCCAGCACCGCCCACGACGCCGGTCCCCCGAGCGCGACGAGCACCGCGACGAACGGGACGCAGGCGGCCACCGCTGCGACGAGCACCTGCCGGTGCACACCCGGCTCGAGCAGGGCACCTTCGACGCCGCCCTTGCGCGGGTTCGCCGCGTCGGACGCGTAGTCGAACACGTCGTTGATCCCATACATCGCGAGGTTGTACGGCACCAGGAAGAAGGCGGTGCCGAGTGCGAGCACCCACGTCACGCCGCCGCCGGCGAGCAGGTAGGCGGCGGCGAACGGGTAGGCGGTGTTCACCCAGCTCAGCGGCCGGGAGGCGGCCAGCAGCCGCCGCGCCAGGGCACTACCCGCCACGGCTCGCCCCACGCCCGGCGTGGTGGACGTCGTCGTGGCCGGCGTCGTGCTCGGCATGCTTCCTCCGGCGGGTCAGCTCCCACACGCCCGGCAGCAGCAGGGCGGTGGCCAGGGGATAGGAGAAGTCCTCGAGCGGCGCGCGCCCGAGGTGCAGCCCGGACGCGTGGGCGCGCGCGAAGTCGTCGACGCCCACCGCCAGCATGACGTTGTCGACCACCGCCGTCATCACCAGCAGCACCGCGAGCGCCACCGCGGTGGGCGCGATCCCGATGGGCCGGCCGCGTCGTCGGGCCACGACCGCGGCCAGCAGGCGCACGGCGGCGGCGACGGCGACCAGGCCGAGCGCGAGCGTCGGGTAGCTCATGGCGACACCTTGCGCGGCAGTGCGCGCTGCGCGCCGCGCACCAGCAGCACCGTCAAGCAGCAGAGGAAGGCGAGGAACACCGGCTCCTCGAGCGGCAGCTCCGGCGCCAGCAGCACGCCGGTCATCACGCGGCTCGGGACGCGGAAGAACAGCCCGTGCGAGATCCCGACGAGGTCGGCGGCGAGCAGCACCGCGACCCCGACGGCGGCGACGACCGCCGCCCGCAGCGCGTCGTGCCAGAACAGCAGCCGCCACCGCCGGTCGACCAGCACCAGGCCGCCGCCGGAGACGAGCAGGGCCGTCAGGTAGGCCGCCCTCACGCCAGGCTCCCGACGCGCTCCGGCAGCGGCGACGCGCTGCGGTCCCCGCGGACGCGCTTGGCCACCAGCTCGGCGCTGATGAGGCACATCGGCACGCCGATGCCGGGGATGGTGCTGCCGCCCGCGTACAGCAGGCCCCGCACGCGGCGCGACGCGTTGGGCGCTCGCAGCACCGCGCTCTGGCGCAGGGTGTGGGCAGGGCCGAGCGCGCTGCCGGACCACGACCGCAGGTCGTCGGCGAAGTCGCCGGGCGCGACGGTCCGCCGCACGACGACGCGTTCGGCCAGGTCGCCCGCGCCGGTCCACGCCGCGATCCGCTCGATCGTGCGGTCGACGAACGCCTCGACGGGCGCGTCGCCCGCGCCGTCGACGCCGCCGTGCCCGAGCCCCGGGTCCGCCGGCACCGGCACCAGGACGAAGAGGTTCTCGTCGCCCTGTGGCGCCACGGTGGGGTCGGTCGCGCTCGGCCGGCCGATGTAGAGGGACGGCGAGGCGGGCAGCCCGCGGCCGCGGCGCAGCGCGGCGAAGCCGCCGTCCCAGTCGTCGGCGAGCAGCAGCGTGTGGTGCGCCAGCTGCGGCACCCGGCCGCGGACCCCGAGCATCGCCAGCACGGCGCCCGGGCCCGGGTCGCGCCGCCGCCACCACCGCTCGTCGAGGTCCCGGTGCTCGGGGGCCAGCAGGGTGGTCTGGGCGTGGTGCAGGTCGCCGGCGGCGACGACGAGCTCGGCGTCCAGCCGGTGCTCGGCCCCGTGCTCGTCCTGGTACAGCACGCCCCGGGCGGCTCCGCGCTCGACGAGGATGCGGTGCACGGGCGCGCCTGTGACCAGCCGCGCCCCGGCGGCGGTCGCCAGCTCGGCGACGGACTCGACCACGCGCGCGAACCCGCCGTCCGGGTACCGCACCGCGTCGTCCACGTCGAGGTGGCTCATGAGGTGGTACATCGCCGGCACCCGCATGGGGGACCCGCCGAGGAACACCGCGGGGTAGCCGAGCAGCCGGCGCAGCCGGGGGTCGCGGGTGTGGGCGCGGATCTCGGCGTCCAGCGAGCGGCCGAGCAGCCCGACCAGGCGGGGGAGCCGGGCCAGCAGCTGCCGGTCGAGGAACGGGCCCAGGGAGTCGAACGAGCTGTAGAGGAACCGGTCGATCGCCAGCCGGTAGGTCGCCGAGGCGGAGTCGAGGTAGCGCTCCAGGCCGGCGGCGGAGCCGGGGTCGAGGCCCAGCAGCGCCGCCCGCGCCGCGGGGCCGCCCGCCGGCAGGTCGAACGGCTCGGGATCGCCCTCGAAGTAGGCGCGGTAGCCCGGGTCGAGGGTGCGCAGCACCAGCTGTTCGTCGGCGGACGTGCCCAGCAGCCGGTAGAAGTGGTCGAACACCTCGGGCATGAGGTACCACGAGGGCCCGGTGTCGAACCGGAACCCGCCCTGCTCCCAGGACCCGGCCCGGCCGCCGAGCCGCGGCAGCGCCTCGAGCAGCGTGACCCGGTGACCGTCCGCGGCGAGCAGGGCGGCGGCGGCCAGGCCCGCGACACCCCCGCCGATGACGACGGTCTCCAGCGGCCGGCTCACGCCGCGACCCCCGGCGCGAGCGACCACCGCACCGCCAGCGCGACCTTCACCGGCGCCGGCACCGAGACCCGCACGTGGGCGAGCCGGTCGGCCGGCAGCCGGTCGATGCGCCGCAGCAGCTCGCCGAAGATCGCGGTGGCGACGAGCACCGCGCGGCGGCAGTCCGCCGGCAGGTGCCGCACCGCGCCCCGGGCGGCCCGCAGGTCCGCCCGGATGTCCGCGACGACGGCCGCCTTGGCCTGCTCGGTCAGCCCGGGGCGGGAGCCGGGCAGGTAGGCACGGCCGAGCCGCTGCCGGTCGTCGCCGACGTCGCGCAGGAAGTTCACCTTCTGGAACGCTGCGCCCAGGCGCGCCGCCCCCTCGTCGAGCGCCGCGCCGACCGCCGGGTCCACCGGCCGTCCCGCGAGGAACACCCGCAGGCACATCAGCCCGACGACCTCCGCCGAGCCGTGCACGTAGCTGCGGTACGCGTCGTCGTCGAACGCCACCTCGTCCAGGTCCCGCCGCATCGACGCGAAGAACGCCCTGGTCAGGGCGGGTTCGATGGCGCAGCCGCGGACCACCGCGGCGAACGCGTGGACGACGAGGTTCGCGGAGAAACCGGTGGCGACGGCGCGCCCGGTCTCGGCCTCGAGGTCGTCGAGCAGCCGGCGCTGCGCCGTCCGGTCGAGCCCGGCCTCCGCGGCCGTGCCGTCGACGACCTCATCGGCGATCCGCACCAGGGCGTAGATCGACGCGATGGCTCCCCGGCAGCGGCGCGGGAACAGGCCGGTCGCCAGCCGGAACGACGTGGAGTACCGGCGGATCACCGGGGCGGCGGCCAGGTGCGCGGTGCCGCTGTACAGCGCGAGCCCGGTCGCGCGGCTCATGACCGGCGCTCCGCGGCCCGGTCCGCCTCACGGGCGAGCAGCCGCGCCAGCCCCGTCGGCAGGCCGGCCCGCTCGACGAGACGCAGCGCGGCGTCCCGTTCGTCGTGCAGCTCCTGCTCGGCCCGCCGCCGCGCGCCGGAGCCCTCCAGGGCGTGGCGCAGCCGGTCGGCGTCCTGCTCGTCCAGGTCGGGGCGTCCGAACAGGTGCTCGACCGCCTGCCACGGCCCGGTGCCGCGGGCCGCCGCCACGAGGAGCGTCTGCTTGCCCTCTCGCAGGTCGTTGGACGCGCTCTTGCCGGTCTCGGCGCTCCGGCCGAACACCCCGAGCAGGTCGTCGCGCATCTGGAACACGACGCCGAGGGACCGTCCGACGTCCCCGAGCCGGTCGACGAGCGCGGCGGGCGAGCCCGCGAGGATCGCCGCGGCACGCAGCGGCAGCTCCAGGGAGTAGTACGCCGTCTTGTCCGCCATCGTGTCCCTGATCTGCGCCGGCGTCGGGATCACCAGGCCGGCGGCGTAGGCGACGTCGGCGAGCTCACCGGCGGCTGCGCGGAACACGCTCTCGTCGACCAGCTCCACGAGCTGCGCCCGACGCGCCGCGTCGACGTCCAGGCGAGCGGCGATGCCCAGCGCCGACGTGAGCATGAGGTCCCCGGCGAGCAGCGCGGCGTGCTCGCCCCACCGCCGCGCCGGGTGCGCGGGCAGGCCGCCGGCGGCGCCGACGGCCGCGAACGTGCCCACCACGTTGGGTGCGCCGCGGCGCTGCACGTCGCCGTCGATGACGTCGTCGTGCACCAGGAGGGCCGTGTGCAGCAGCTCGACCGCCACCGCGAGCTCGATCGCGGGCTCCAGCCGGGTGCCGCCCAGGTGCAGGAAGGCGCCGAGCAGCAGCCGCGGGCGCAGCCGCTTGCCGCCGTGCGTCGCGGCCTGCAACGCGCCCCACAGCTGCGAGTAGGGCCCGGCGTGCCGGCCGGCCCGGGTCACCTGCTCGTCGAAGAACCTGTCGAGCCGCCGTTCGGTCTCGACGAGTGCCGCGGACAGCGTCGGCAGCACCACCGGGCCGGCGTGGCGGGGTCGTGCCGCGTCGCTCGCGGGCCGGCGCCGCCCGGTCGGCAGCTCCGGACCCGCCGGCTCCCGCGGGCCGAGGCCCGGGGCGGTCTCGGCGCTCATGCGGCGCTCCGTGCGGGGCCGGCGACCGCCGGGTCGAGCTCGGCGAGCTGCCGCACCAGCCACGGGCTGAACGCCCACGGCGCCAGGCGCGCCGCGCGGGCCAGGTCGGCCGGCGCCACCCACGCGTGCTCCAGCACCTCGTCGGGCGCCGGGTCCGGGTCGCCCAGGGGACGGGCGCGGAACACCGGGCACACCTCGTTCTCCACCACGCCCGAGGGGTCGACCGCCCGGTACCGGAAGTCGGGCAGCAGCGGCGCCAGGTCGGTCAGCTCGACACCCAGCTCGCGCCGCGCGTGGCGGCGCACCGCGTCGTCGGTCGGCTCGTCCGGGCGGGGGTGGCCGCAGAAGGAGTTGGTCCATACGCCGGGCCAGGTGCGCTTGGTCAGCGCGCGCCGCGTGACGAGCAGCCGGCCGGCGTCGTCGTACAGGTAGCAGGAGAAGGCGAGGTGCAGCGGGGTCGCGAGGCCGTGCACGTCCGCCTTGGGCGCCGTGCCGATCGGTTCGCCCGCGTCCGAGACCAGGACGACATGGTCCATGACTCACCTCCGTAGTTTCGCTAGCCAGGATAGTAGCCTCCGGAAGGCAACTATGCGAGAAGGGGTAGCGTTCTGCCATGCCAACCGAGGCGGAGATCCCCGAGATCGCCCAGGGTTTCCACGACCCGCGGGTCGTCGACCGCGCCGGCCGGCTGGTCGCCACCGAGGGGCTCGACGAGGCCGAGGTCGCCGAGGTGGTGCGGGTCATGGACGCGCTGTTCCGGTGGCGCACCGCCGAGCAGCGGGCCAGCGCGGCGTCCCGCCGCTACATGCAGCTCGGCGAGACCGACATGAAGGCGCTGCGCTTCGTCATCGTCCGCACCGACCAGGGCCGGACCGTCACCGCGCGCGACATCGCCGAGCACCTCGGGATCTCCAGCGCGTCGACGACGAAGCTGCTGGACCGGCTGGAGCACGGTGGCCACATCCGCCGCACGCCGCACCCGTCCGACCGTCGCGCGATCGCGGTGGTGGTCACCCCGCAGACCCGGCGCGCCGCCGAGGAGACGGTCGGCCGCGAGCACGCGCGCCGGTTCCAGGTCGCCGCAGCGCTGCGCCCCGCCGAGCGGGAGGTCGTCATCGACTTCCTCGAGCGGCTGAGCGCGACGAGCGAGGAGAGCTGGGCCGCACCGACCGCGCCGTGACGCGCGGCTCGCCGTCACGGTGCTGGTTCCAGCAGGGCGCTGACCACCGTGTTTCCAGTGCGTTACGGGAAACTCGCCGGGAGGCCTCGCGGTCGGAGGAATCCGTACTCACCGGTATCGACTTAGTAACGATTCGATGGCCGTGTCCGGCCTGCCCGATTCGTCCTATCTGGACACGACTACGGTTTCTACAACCTGTGGCGGACCAGTGCCTGCCCCTCACCCCCCTGCGGGGCGATCGGCCGGACCCGCCAGCTCCCTTCCCTGGAGGAACCTTGAAGATCAGGCGAATCAGCGCGGCGGCCGCCTTCGTGGCCGTTGGCGCGGTCGTCCTCGCGGCGTGCTCGAACGCGCCCGGGAACACCACGCCGTCGGCGTCCGGCACCAGCGGCGCGACCGCGGGCACGGCCATCGGCGGCACCATCCGCGTCGCGGAGACGAACGCCTTCACGACGTTCAACCCCCTGACCAGCTCGGGCAACACCGACATCAACAACAAGGTCGTCGAGTACCCGACCCGGGCGTGGTTCAACTACGTCGAGGGCCCCACCCTCAAGATCGTCAAGGACCCGTCGTTCGGCACCTACCAGGTGCTGAGCAAGGACCCGCTCACGGTCAAGTACACGGTCAACAAGGGCGTGACCTGGTCCGACGGTGTCCAGGTGGACGCCTCCGACCTGCTGCTGGCGTGGGCGGTCGACTCCGGTCACTACAACTCGCCGGGTGCCGACGGCAAGTCCGGCACCAAGGACGACGTCAACTACTTCGACTACGCGGGTGACACCACCACGCTGGGCCTGACGTCGTTCCCCGAGATCAGCGCCGACAACATGTCGATGACGCTGACCTACTCCAAGCCCGCCGCCGACTGGGAGATCGCGCTGCAGGCCGACGAGCCCGCGCACGTCGTGGCCAAGCACGCCGGCCTTGCCGACACCCAGGCCCTGGACGACCTGTTCAAGAAGCTCGCGGACACGGCGCCCAAGGCGACCGCGCCGGACCCCGAGCTCAAGAAGGTCGCGGACTTCTGGAACAAGGGCTTCGACACCACGACGCTCCCGAGCGACCCGTCGCTGTACCTGTCGTCCGGCCCCTTCGTCGTCTCGGACATCCAGGAGAACCAGTCCGTCACGCTGATCCCGAACCCGAAGTACACGGGTGACCTCAAGCCGCACGTCTCGCAGATCGTCATGCGGACCATCCCCGACGCGACCGCCGCGATCCAGGCCCTGCAGAACGGCGAGGTCGACGTCGTGGCGCCGCAGTCGACGGCCGACACGATGACCGCGCTCAAGGCGCTCAGTGGCATCAAGGTCATCACGGGCGACCAGCTGGCGTTCGACCACATCGACCTGACGTTCAACAACAAGGGTCCGTTCGACCCGGCCACGTACGGTGGGGACGCCGCCAAGGCTCTCAAGGTCCGCCAGGCGTTCCTCAAGACGATCCCGCGTCAGCAGATCCTCGACGCCGTCGTCACGCCGCAGAACCCGAACGCGAAGGTGCTCAACTCGCAGATCTTCGTGCCGGCGCAGGCCGCTTACGCTCCCGATGTCGCCAACAACGGCTCGGCCGCGTACGCCAGCGTCGACATCCCGGGCGCCAAGCAGCTGCTGCAGGAGGCCGGGGTCACCAGCCCGACCGTGCGCATCATGTACAACGTCGACAACCCGAACCGCCTGAACGCCTACACGCTCATCGCGGAGTCCGCGTCCAAGGCCGGCTTCAAGGTCGTCGACGACGCCCAGCCGAAGGACAAGTGGGGCGGCATCCTGGGTGACGGCTCGTACGACGCGTCGATCTTCGGCTGGGTCCAGCCGGGCGTCGGCGTCTCGGGCACGCCGCAGCTGTACAAGACCAACGGTGGCGGCAACTACAACGGCTACTCGAACCCGCAGGTGGACCAGCTGTGCGACCAGCTGACCGTCGAGCTCGACCCGGCCAAGCAGACCCAGCTGCAGACGCAGATCGACTCGCTGCTGTTCCCCGACGCCTACGGCCTGCCGCTGTTCCAGTCCCCGGGTGTCGTGGCCGTCTCCGACAAGGTCGGGGGCATGGACCAGTACAACTCCACGCAGTCCGGCGTGTGGTGGAACACGTGGGAGTGGACGATCAGCCAGTGACGCTGTGCTGACGGCTTCTGCTGTGTGACCTAGGACGGCGTCGGGAGGGCTCGCCCTCCCGACGCCGTCCGTCCTTCTGGTCCGGGTCCACGCATCGAGACGCTAGAGTCGTGTCCCAGTTCGCCGAGCGCCCTGGTGCCCGGCGGGTTCCCCTGTCCACCCGGTCGCGGTGAACCGCGACCCCCCGCGCGGTCGCGCCGCACAACGGCGTGCCGTCGCGCGAGAGCGAGAAGTTGATGGCCTCATACCTGCTGCGACGCCTCGGTGTGTCGCTGCTCATCCTGCTCGGGGCGTCGTTCCTCGTGTACATGCTGGTCTCCGTCAGCGGTGACCCGCTCATGGAGTATCGGGCGTCGAACAAGCCGAACAAGGAACAGCTGATGCAGGCGCGCATCGCGCTGCTGCACCTGAACATCCCGGCACCCGCGCGGTACTTCATCTGGCTGTCCGGCGCCGTCAAGTGCGTCGTGCCGGGCAAGTGCGACCTCGGCAAGGCGATCTCCGGCCAGCCCGTCACGGCGGCGCTGGCATCGGCCATCCCGTCGACGTTGCAGCTGGTGACCGCGGCCATCCTGCTCGCGATCATCATCGGCATCGCGATCGGCATCGTCACCGCGCTGCGCCAGTACTCGGGCTTCGACTACACGGTGACGTTCGTCACCTTCCTCTTCTTCTCGCTGCCGAGCTTCTGGGTCGCCGTGCTGCTCAAGGAGTTCGGCGCGATCCGGTTCAACACCTTCCTCGGCCACCCGACGATCGGGCTGACCGCGCTCCTCGTCATCGCCCTGCTCAGCGGCGTGGTGTGGGCGCTCATCATCGGCGGCACCTGGAAGCGCCGGGGGGTGACGTTCGTCATCGCCGCGGCCGCGGCCGCCGCGGTCACCGAGTACCTGAGCGTCAGCAAGTGGTTCCTCTACCCCGGGCTGGGCGTGGTGCTCATCGTGGTGTTCGGCGTGGCGATCGCAGTCGGTGTCACCGTGCTGCTCGCGGGCCTGCAGCACCGGCGGGCGCTGTACGCCTCGCTCATCACGGTGGCGCTGGGCGTCATCGCCATGTACGCGTTGCGGCCGGTGCTCAACCAGGCCTCGTTCTGGACCATCGTGCTGCTCGGCCTCGCCGCGATCGCTGCCGGGCTCGTCGTCGGCTGGCTCCTGGGGGGCTACGACCGGGGGCAGTCGATGAAGGCGGCGGCGCTGACGAGCTTCCTGGTGGCGGCCCTCGTGCTGCTCGACCGGTTCATGATCAGCTGGCCGCAGTACGTCAACCTGGCGAACGGACGGCCGATCGGCACCATCGGCGCCGCCACCCCGAACCTGCAGGGCGACTTCTGGATCACCGGCCTGGACAAGTTCAGCCACCTGGTGCTGCCGACGACCGCGCTGCTGCTCATCTCGCTCGCGTCGTACACCCGGTACTCACGCGCCTCGATGCTCGAGGTCATGGGTCAGGACTACGTCCGGACCGCACGCGCCAAGGGCCTGTCCGAGCGGGTGGTCGTGACGCGGCACGCGTTCCGCAACGCACTCATCCCGCTGGCCACGGTCGTCGCGTTCGACATCGGCCAGCTGCTCGGCGGCGCGGTCATCACCGAGAACGTGTTCTCCATCAAGGGCATGGGGCAGCTGTTCATCCAAGGGCTGCAGCGGCAGGACCCGAACCCGGTCATGGGCACGTTCCTCGTCGTGGCCATCAGCGCCGTCTCCTTCAACCTCATCGCCGACCTCGCGTACTCGGCGCTCGACCCGCGTGTGAGGGTGACCGCATGAGCAGCCAGCAGCCGGACCGTCTCACCGACACGCTGGACAGCCGTGAGGTCCCGGAGGACGTCAAGGGCCTGTCGCAGGGCGCGTTGGTCCGCAAGCGGTTCCTCGGGCACACCGGCGCGATCGTCTCGCTCGTCCTGCTCGCCCTGGTCGTCATCCTGGCGATCACGTCGGTGGGTGTCGGCTTCCACGGCTGGTGGAAGTACAACTGGCGGCAGACGCCGGACATCGTCAACGGGGGCCACCCGACCCTCAAGCTGTTCCCGCCGTCGCTGGGCGACCACCCGTTCGGCCAGGACACCGTCGGGCGCGACTACTTCGCCATGACGATGCGCGGTGCACAGATCTCGCTGCTGGTCACCGTGATGGTCGGCGTGATCTCCGGCTTCGTCGGCGTCGTCATCGGCGCGCTGTCCGGCTTCTTCCGCGGCTGGCTCGAGTCGGTGCTCATGCGGTTCACCGACATCGTCATCATCATCCCGCTGCTGCTGCTGGGCGGCGTCGTCGCCTACAACTCCAAGGCCAACGTCTTCGTGCTCGGTGGGTTGCTCGGCCTGACCGCGTGGACCGGCATGGCACGGCTGGTGCGCGGCGACTTCCTGTCGCTGCGCGAGCGTGAGTTCGTGGACGCCGCACGGCTGGCCGGAGCCTCCAACGGCCGGATCATCTTCAAGCACATCCTGCCGAACGCGATCGGCGTCATCACGGTCAACACGACGCTGCTCATGAGCTCGGCGATCCTGCTGGAGACGTCGCTGTCGTACCTCGGCATGGGCGTGCGGCCGCCGGACACGTCGCTCGGCCGGCTCATCAGCGACAACCAGGCGGCGTTCTCCACCCGGCCGTGGCTGTTCTGGTGGCCCGGGCTGTTCATCGTGATCATCTGCCTGTGCATCAACTTCGTCGGCGACGGCTTGCGCGACGCGTTCGACCCGCGCCAGAAGAAGCTGGTGCTCAAGCGCGTCAAGGAGCCGGACCACGACCCCCTGCTCGAGGCGACGCAGGCCAGCGCGCTGCCGGGGATGCCGCTGAGCGAGATCGTCGCCCCACCCACCGCAGCGGGCGGCTCCACCACGACGATCGACCTCGACGAAGGCGGCCGGTGACCGGCCGGGCGGCCTCAGAGCGCGAGCTGCAGCGCGACGCCCAGGGCCAGGAGCAACGCGAGCACCACGAGCCCACGCACGTCGACACGGCGCGTCACGGGAGTCTCGTCCGCCTCTCCGAGTGCGAGGGCACCCGACTCCGACAGGGCCTCCCAGCGCTGCCGGACCACGCGGGCCACCTGACCGCTGGGTGCGGACGGCAGCTCGCCGATGTCGGCACCGACCTTGGGGTCGCGGCCGACCGCGCGCAGGTCCACGGCGCTGGCCATCGCGCTGGCGTGCCGGCCCGGTCCCGGTGCGGCGAAGGCCTGCACCGCGCGGTGGGGCGTCACGAAGGTGCAGGCGAAACGCGTGCGCACCAGGACGAGTGCGGCCCACGGCACGTGGTAGCTGGCCAGCGGGTTCTCCACGTCGATGCCGTCGTCGCGCACGTGCACACGAGGCTTGGCGAACACCAGCCAGCCGGCGAGAGCGCCGGCGAGCGCGAAGGGCAGCGCCTGCACCAGGCTCCTCGTCCCGCCGTCCACCAGCTGTGCGAACGCCAGGCCAGCCGCCACCACGGCGGTCGCCACGAAGGCCGGCACGGAGCTGCGGGGGCGGTACGTCCAGTCGTTGTCGCTTGTCGGCACGCCGTCATGATCCCAGGAGTTGCTCGATGACCACGACGCCCCTCGGCGCCCCGGTGCTGCAGGTCCGCGACCTGGGCGTGGACTTTGCCGTCAACAAGAAGTGGGTGCCCGCTGCGGTGGGGCTGAACTTCGACGTCGCCGCGGGCGAGGTGCTCGCGATCGTGGGCGAGTCCGGCTCCGGCAAGTCCGTCACGTCGATGGCGATCCTCGACCTGCTGCCGAAGAACGCGCGGATCACAGGCTCCGTGCGGCTCAAGGGCGAGGAGCTGCGCGGCGCGTCGGCGTCCCGGCTCCGGCACATCCGCGGCAACGACATCGCCATGATCTTCCAGGAGCCGATGACGGCCCTGAACCCCGTCTACACGATCGGGTTCCAGATCGTCGAGACGCTGCGGCTGCACTCAGCGCTCTCGCCCGACCAGGCCAAGCAGCGTGCGCTCGAGCTGCTCGAGATGGTGGAGCTGCCGGACCCCGCCAAGGCGTACCGCTCGTACCCGCACCAGCTGTCCGGCGGCCAGCGCCAGCGCGCGATGATCGCGCAGTCGCTGGCGTGCGACCCGGCGCTGCTCATCGCGGACGAGCCGACCACCGCCCTGGACGTCACGGTGCAGGCCGAGATCCTCGACCTCATGCGCAACCTGCGCGACAGCCTCAACTCGGCGGTCATCCTCATCACGCACGACATGGGCGTGGTGGCCGACCTCGCGGACCGCATCGCGGTGATGCGGCGCGGCGTGGTCGTGGAGATGGGCACGTCGCAGGACATCTTCGGCAACCCGCGCCACGCGTACACGCAGGAGCTGCTGGCGGCCGTGCCGCACCTGGGCGGCGCCGAGATCGACATCACGGCCGCGCTGGTCCAGGCGACCGGCGCGGAGAGCCTCGTCCACGACGTGACGGCCGAGGCGCTCAAGCAGCGCGAGCTGGAGAACGCACGCCGCGCGGAGATCACGCAGCGCAAGGAGCGCGAGGAGGCGATGGCGGCCTCCCGCGAGACGCCGATCCTCGAGCTCGTCGACGTGGCGATCGAGTACCCGAAGCAGGGCCGGATGCCGGCGTTCCGCGCGGTCGAGGGCGCCCACCTCGTGGTGCGGCCCGGCGAGGTCGTCGGCCTGGTGGGCGAGTCCGGCTCGGGCAAGACGACGATCGGGCGTGCCGCGGTCGGCCTGCTGCCCATCGCGGCGGGCAAGCTCACGGTGGCCGGTGTCGACATGTCCAAGCACGACCGCCGCGCCATGGGCCAGCTGCGCCGCAAGGTCGGCATGGTGTTCCAGGACCCGGCCTCCTCGCTCAACCCGCGCCTGCCCATCGGCGAGTCCATCGGCGAGCCGATGTTCCTCGCCGGGGTGGCGAAGGGCGCCGCACTGCAGCGGAAGATCGAGGACCTGCTCGACCAGGTCGAGCTGCCGCGCAACTACCGCAACCGCTTCCCGCACGAGCTGTCCGGCGGCCAGAAGCAGCGCGTCGGCATCGCGCGTGCGCTGTCGCTGTCGCCGGAGCTGCTGGTGGCCGACGAGCCGACGTCCGCCCTGGACGTGTCGGTGCAGGCGCACGTGCTCGACCTGCTGCAGCAGCTGCAGGCGGAGCTGAAGTTCGCGTGCCTGTTCGTCACGCACGACCTGGCTGTCGTCGACCTGCTGGCGCACCGCATCGCCGTGATGGAGCGCGGGCACATCGTGGAGCAGGGCACGCGCGACGCCATCCTGCGCAGCCCGCAGGAGGCCTACACGCAGCGGCTCATCGCCGCCGTCCCGCTGCCCAACCCGGAGAAGCAGCGCGAGCGGCGTGAGTTGCGCGCCCTGCTGCTGGAGGAGCACGCCCGGACGGCCTCGTGACGGCCTCCCGCCTGCGTGCGAGGGCCGCCGTCGTCCTGACGGCGGCCCTCGTCGCACCCCTGGCCGCATGCACGTCGCACACCGTCGACCCCGACCGGGCCGGTACGGTCGTCGTCGCGGTCGACTCCCCGTGCACTTCTCTCAACGCGGGGCTGCCCGAGGGGCGCACCGCCGGCAGCACGCTGGTGCGGGGGCTGGTGCAGGACCAGCTCGTCGGGCTGGACGACGCGGGTGCCCCGGTGGCCGACCCGCGGCTCGGCACCGTGGAGAAGGTGTCCGACTCGCCGCTGACCGTCCGCTACACGCTGGCCCCCGACGCGCGGTGGTCGGACGGCGTGGCTGTGAGCCCGGCTGACCTGCTGCTGGACTGGGCGGCACGCTCGGGGCGGTTCGACGAGGGTGCGCCCCGTGCCGCGGCCGTGGCGCCGACGCCGGGCTCGGCCCCCACCGCAGCCGGTGCGCCGTCGGCGAGCGCGACGCCGGGCGCGGGCGGCGACGTCGTCCGCTTCGGTGCGACGTCCGCCGCCGCGTTGGCGGCGAGCGCGACGCCGACGCTCGACGCGCACGGCATGACGGTGGTCTACGCGCACCCGGTCGCGGACTGGCAGGTGGACCTCGACGTCGACCTCCCGGCCCACGTCGTCGGCAGGCTCGCCGCGCTCGGGGCGCCGACCCCCGCCGGATCGGCGACGGCGGCCCCGCCGGCGACGGCCGCCGCGGGCGGTCGGTGGGCGCAGGACGACTGGGCACAGGCGGTGGCCACCGCGATCGTCGGCAACGACCACGCGGCGCTCGCACGCATCTCCCGCGTGTGGCGCACCGGCTTCGACGCCGCCGCGCTGGCCGCCGACCCGAGCCGCGCCGTGACCACCGGCCCGTACCGGATCACCGCGGTGGACCCCGCTGGCAGCGTGACCCTGGCCCGCAGCACCGCCTACCGCGGTGCCCGTCCCGCGGCGCGTGACCACGTCGTCGTGCGCTGGAACCTGGACCCGCTCGCGGCGGTCGATGCCCTGCGCGCCGGGACGGTCGACGTCGTCGCGCCCGTCGTCACGCCCGACGTCACCGCGGCGCTGGGCCGCGTGCCGGGCGTACGGGTGGCGACGGGCGGCGGCGCGGTGCTGCAGCTCCAGCTCAACACGGCCGCGGGGCCCTTCTCCGCCGCGCGGGCGGGTGGCGAGGCCGCCGCGGCACGGCTGCGCGCCGACTTCCTGGGCGCGGCGCCCGCGACGGCGCTCGCGGCCGCCGGCGGCGCCCAGCCCTCCGACGTGGTGCTCGCCACGGTGGGTGCGCGGGGCGCGGTGGCTCCGACGCCGACGGCGGCCGGCACGGCTGCCGGCACGCCTGCCACCACGCCCGCCGCCACGCCCGCCGCCACGGCCACCCCGTCGCCGCGCGACCTGACGCCGGGTGCGCCCGTCGCGGTGCGCGTGCTCGTCGCTACGGGTGACCCGGTGCGCGCGGCGATGCTCGCCGCGCTGACGTCCGCCGTCCGTGCGGCCGGCTTCGACGTCACCGTCGCGCACCCCGCCGACCCGGCGACGGCCCTGTGGGCGGACCCGGGCGCGTGGGACGCGGCGCTGGTGCCGGTGCCGCAGGCGGAGCTACCGGCCGCCGGCGTCGTCGACGCCTGGCGCTCCCACGGCGCGACGAACGCGACCGGCCTGGCCGACCCGGCCCTGGACGCGCTGCTCGACCAGATGGCCGTCACCCCGGACCGCGCCGCGGTGGCTGCCGACCTCGACCGCGTGGCGGCCATGGTGCGCGACGCGCACGTCGTGGCACCCCTGGCCCGCCAGCCCAGCGTGACCGCCACCGTGGCGCGCGCCGCGGGATCCGGGCTGCCGGACGTGGGCACCGTCCCGGCGGTCCCCTGGGGGGCCGCCGACCTGTCGTCGTGGTGGTCCTGGGCGGTCCAGCCGGGCAGCTGAGCCGGGCCGGTAGAATCGAGGCCGCGCCCGCCGCCGTGGCGCGATTCCCCCGTCGAAAGCTGAGCCCCCGTATGTCTGCCGTGCGTCCGGACCTGCGCAACGTCGCGATCGTCGCGCACGTCGACCATGGCAAGACCACCCTCGTCGACGCGATGCTCTGGCAGACGGGCGCGTTCGGCGAGCACGACCACGTGGAGCGCCGCGCGCTCGACTCGGGCGAGCTCGAGCGCGAGAAGGGGATCACGATCCTCGCCAAGAACACCGCGGTCCGGTACACGGGGCCGTCGGCGGCGGCGCACAGCCAGCCCGACGGCATCACCATCAACGTCGTCGACACCCCGGGTCACGCCGACTTCGGCGGCGAGGTGGAGCGAGGGCTGTCCATGGTCGACGGCGTGGTGCTCCTGGTCGACGCGTCGGAGGGGCCGCTGCCGCAGACGCGGTTCGTGCTGCGCAAGGCGCTCGCGGCGCAGCTGCCGGTGATCCTCGTCGTGAACAAGGTGGACCGGCCGGACGCGCGCATCGCCGAGGTGGTCGCCGAGACCACCGACCTGCTGCTCGGGCTCGCGGCGGACCTCCACGAGGACAACCCGGACCTCGACCTGGACGCCGTCCTCGACGTCCCCGTGGTCTACGCCAGCGCCAAGTCGGGCCGCTCGTCGCTCACGCAGCCGGCCGACGGCGGCCAGCCGGACGGCCCGGACCTCGAGCCGCTCTTCGCCACCATCCTCGAGAAGATCCCCGCGCCGACGTACGACGAGGGCGCGCCGCTGCAGGCGCACGTCACCAACCTCGACGCGTCGCCGTTCCTCGGGCGCCTCGCGCTGCTGCGCATCTTCAACGGCACCCTGAGCAAGGGGCAGACGGTGGCCTGGGTGCGGCACGGCGGCACCACGCAGACCGTGAAGATCACCGAGCTGCTCGAGACCCGGGCGCTCGAGCGCGTCCCGACGGACGAGGCCGGACCGGGCGACATCGTCGCGGTCGCCGGCATCGAGGACATCACCATCGGCGAGACGCTCACCGACCCCGACGACCCGCGGCCGCTGCCGCTCATCACGGTCGACGACCCGGCGATCTCCGTGACCATCGGCATCAACACGTCGCCGCTGGCCGGCCGGGGCGGCAAGGGCCACAAGGTCACCGCCCGCCAGGTCAAGGACCGGCTGGAGCGGGAGCTGGTGGGCAACGTGTCGCTGCGGGTGCTGCCCACCGACCGGCCCGACGCCTGGGAGGTGCAGGGCCGCGGCGAGCTGGCCCTGGCCATCCTGGTCGAGCAGATGCGCCGCGAGGGCTTCGAGCTCACGGTCGGCAAGCC
>JAJYSG010000082.1 GCA_021793675.1 Actinomycetes bacterium
GGACGTCGGTGAGCGAGGGGCGGCCCACGGTGGGTAGGACGACCGAGTAGGTGCTCACCTGGCCGCCACCCGGGTGTCGTCCTGCGCGGCGCTGCGCTCGGCCGCGGAGGCGGAGGTGCCGAAGAGGTGCGCCCGGCGGATCAGGTGCGGCCCCAGGACCAGGAGGTCGACCGGGGCGGAGCCGAAGAGCTCGAGCGCGTCTCGCGGGTCGTCGACCATCGGGCGGCCCGCGGTGTTGAGGCTCGTGTTGATGACGACGGGCAGGCCCGTGCGGCCGGCGAAGTGCTCGATCGTCGCACCGAGCCGTGGCTGCCGCGCCGGGTCGACCGTCTGGATGCGGGCGGTGCCGTCGACGTGGACCGCGGCCGGGATCCGGTCGCGCCACTCGGGGCGGACAGTGTGGACGAAGAGCATGTACGGGCTCGGGATCGGGCCGTCGGTGAAGATCTCGGCCGCCCGGTCGGCGAGCACCATCGGCGCCACGGGCCGGAACTGCTCCCGGCCCTTGACGTCGTTGAGCCGCTCGAGGTTCTCCACCAGCCCGGGATGGGCGAGCAGTGAGCGGTGCCCCAGCGCGCGGGGGCCGAACTCGCTGCGCCCGTCGAACCAGGCGACGACGTCGTTGTCCGCGAGCACCGCGGCCACCTGGTCGGGGAGGTCCTCCGGGGTGGTGAAGGGCACCTTGGCCCGGCGCAGCCACCCGGCCAGCTCGTCGTCGGTCCACGAGCGGCCCAGGTCCGCACCCGCGATGGGGCGAGGCTCGTCGGCGCGGTCGGCGGCCACCTGGAGCGCCGCGCCGAGGGAGGTGCCGGCGTCGCCGGCGGCGGGCTGCACCCACACGTCCTCGAACGGGGTCTCGCGCCAGATCCGGGAGTTGGCCACGCAGTTGAGCGCGGTGCCGCCGGCCATGGTCAGAGCCGTGTCGCCGGTCTGGGCGTGCAGCCAGTTCGCCAGGTCGACGAGCACCTCCTCCAGGCGCGCCTGGACCGAGCACGCGAGGTCGGCGTGCAGCCCGCCCCACGTGCCGTCGTCGACGCGCGGCTCGACCCAGCGCGACCAGTCGGGGACGGGGGCGACGAAGCCGCCGTCGTCGGTGGCGTGGATGGTCTCGCGCAGCTCCTCGAGGAAGCGGGGCCGGCCGTAGGACGCGAGCGCCATGACCTTGTACTCGTCGGAGGAGCGGAGGAACCCGAGGTGCTCGGTGAGCGACTCGTAGAGCAGCCCGAGCGAGTGCGGCAGGTGCTGCCCGGCGAGCGTCTCGAGCGAGCCGCGGGTGTAGCGCCCGGCGAGGTGGGAGGCGTGCTCCCCACGGCCGTCGAGCACGAGCACGCTGGAGCTCTCGTGCGGGGAGGCGAGCGCACCGGAGGCGGCGTGGGCGACGTGGTGGGGGACGAAGACGACCTTCTCCGGGTCGAGCCCGGGCAGCGCGGCGGCGAGGAACTGCGGCGCCCGCTCGGCGTAGGTGAGCCGGAGGTGGTCCCACGGGTCGTCCAGACCCATTTCCTGCGCGGGTCGGGCGAGGCCCGGGTCGAAGGAGTAGGCGACGGCGTCGAGGTCCTTCGGCTCGAGCCCGGCGTACCGCAGGCACCACCGCATGGATAGCTCGGGCAGCTCCCAGGCGGCGAACGGGACGGGCCGTTTGCCGTGCTTTCGGCGGCTGAACCGCTCCTCCTCCGCGGCGGCGACGACCGCACCGTCGATGACGAGCGTGGCCGACGGGTCGTGGAACAGGGCGTTGACGCCGAGCACGCGCACGGTCCCTCCCGAGTGGTCCAGGTCACCTATAGGTGATTCGCTTCTCGACGGTGCAGGACAGAACCGCTTCTCGCATCTCGAAGTGAGGCAGCACGTGACGACAACAAGGACCGACGCCGCCGAGCACGCCGTCCACCTCGTCGGAGGCCGCGCGGTTGCGGCCACCGGGGGGCGCCGGCTCCACCGCATCGACCCGGCCGGCTCCGGGCGCGGGACGACGGTGGTCCCGGCGACGACCGCGGAGGTCACCGCTGCCGTCGACGCCGCCTGGGCCGCCCGTCGGGAGTGGCGCCGCACCGCCCCCGCCGAGCGCGCCGCGTGCCTCCGCGCCGCAGCGGCCGCCCTCCGGGCAAACGCGGACCGGCTCGGGGACCTGCTCACCGCTACGACGGGCCGGCTCGTCGGTCAGTCGCGTGAGTCGGCGGCCGTCGCCGCCGACCTGCTCGACGAGGCGGCCACGACCGGGCTGGGGAACGCCGGGCGGGTGCTCGCGGGAGCACCGGCCGGCCTCGACGTCGTCCGACGGGAGCCGCGCGGTGTCGTCGCCGTCATCACGCCGTGGAACGACCCCTTCCCGACGGCCGCTGGGCTGCTCGCCGCCGCGCTCGTCACCGGGAACACCGTCGTCCACAAGCCCTCGGAGCGGTCCGCCGTGCCGGGGTGGGAGCTGGCCCGGCTCGTTGCCGAAGCGCTGCCGCCCGGCGTGCTCAACGTCCTCACCGGTGACGGCGAGACCGGTGCCGCACTGGTCGCCGACGAACGGGTCGCGCTCGTCGCCCATGTCGGCTCGACGGCGGCCGGACGACGCATCGCCGCCGTGGCGGGCGCGCGCGGTGCGAAGGTGCTCCGAGAGAACGGCGGCGCCGACGCCGTCGTCGTCGACTCCGGGCTGGACCCGCGTTGGGTCGCGGAGCAGGTCGCGCTCGGGGCCTTCACCAACACGGGGCAGATCTGCACCTCGGTGGAGCGGGTGTACCTTCCCGACGACGTCGCCGACGCCGTGCTGGCCGAACTTGTCACGGTCGCCGAGGGCCTCGTCGTCGGGAACCCAGCAGACCCGGCCACGACGCTCGGTCCGCTCGTGGACCGGGACCAGCTCGCCGTCGTCGACAAGCACGTGCGTGCCGCGGTGGCCGGCGGTGCCCGCTGCCTCACCGGAGGTGCACC
>JAJYSG010000083.1 GCA_021793675.1 Actinomycetes bacterium
CGAAGCAGCTCACCGACCAGATGTCCGCGACGTCCGCGCCGCTCGTGCGCGAGGCCACGACCCGGGGGTACGCCTCCTTGGGCCCGATGGCGCACCACCCCACCGGCTCGTCCTCGACGTAGGCGACGACGCCGGGCGGGACCGGGCCGGAGTCCACCTGATCCTGCAGAGCGTCCCGGTTCGCCGGCACCGTCGAGCGGCGCCACCCCTCGGGGCTGAGCCGGTAGTACTGGCACCAGCACGACGACGGGTCGCCCCGGGTGCCCATGACGGCGACGACGTCCGACCAGCGATCCGGCGTCGCGGGCCGCACCCGCACGGCGGGTCCTGCTGACGTGCGACCCACGCAACCCCCCTCCGGCGACCTCCGGTCCGCCCTGCGCCTCCAGGATGGCCGCCGGGCGCCGGCCACGCACCCGGGGCGCCGGGAAGGTGCACCGGCCTGTGGACGTGCGCGGCACGTCGCCGGGGTTCCTGCGGTAGCCGTCGGCTCCCGTACGATGGGCGGGGCCGGTGCGCCGCCGGCGTGACGAGGGAGGTAACACGGTGACATCGACGAGGCTGAGCCGCGGCATCGCCGCAGCCGCCCTGCTGGCCGGGCTCGCCCTGGGAGGCTGCTCGGCCCAGCCCGGGGCCGCTGCCGTCGTGGACGGGCAGCGGATCTCCGAGGGGGAGCTCTCCCGCACGGTCTCCGACTTCTCCGCGGTCGTCGGGCAGCCGGTGGAGGCCCGCCAGCTCCTCGGCACCCTCATCGTCGCCCCCATGATCCTCGACGTGGCCGCCGACTACGGCGTCGCCGCCTCCGACGACGAGGCCGCCCAGCTGCTCGACGCCCAGCTCGAGGCCTCCGGTCAGACCGCTCCCGAGGAGGGGTACAGCGACGGCCTCCTCCAGGTGGCGAAGGTCGTCATCGTCAACCAGGAGATGTCGATGGCACCGGACGCGACCATCGCGGTCGAGGAGGTCAACACCCGGATCGCCGAGGCCGACATCGAGGTCAGCCCCCGGTACGGGGAGTTCGACCCCACCACCGGCGAGGTGCTCGCGGACGAGCTGCCCTGGATCGTCTCCGGGCAGTGACCCAGGCCCGTCCCGGTGAGGCGGTCGCGGCGGTCGTCGCGGCGATGGACCGGCTGCGCTCCCCGGGCGGCTGCCCGTGGGACGCGGAGCAGACCCACCGCACGCTCGCGCCCTACGCGATCGAGGAGGCCTACGAGCTCGCCGAGGCGGCCGAGTCGGACGACCGTGCCGCACTGCGCGGCGAGCTGGGAGACCTGCTCCTCCAGGTCGTCTTCCACGCCCGGGTGGCCGAGAAGCACCCCGAGGACCCGTTCTCCCTCGACGACGTCGCCCGGGTGCTGCACGACAAGCTCCTCCGCCGTCACCCGCACGTCTTCGGCGACGCGGCCGTCACGTCGGCAGCCGAGGTGGAGACCGCCTGGCACGAGATCAAGAAGCGTGAGCGCGGCGACGAGGGCGTCCTCGCGGGGGTGCCGCGTGCGCTGCCGGCGCTGGCCAGAGCGCAGAAGTTCGCCCGCCGGCTGCGCCGGGAGGCAGTGCCCGACGACGTCCTCCTCGCCGCGGGCGACGGCGGCACCGTAGCCGGGGAGCCGGACGCCGGCGCACCCACCGCCGCGAGCGACGACGGCGCCGTGGCCGATGCTCCGGACGCCGGCGGAGGCACGGCCCGCGGCGACGGAACCGACGCGGAGCGGACGCTGGGCCGCGAGCTCATGGCGCTCGTCCTCCGTGCGGAGGCGGCCGGGCTGGACGCCGAGGCGGCGCTGCGCGCCCACCTGCGCCGGCTCGAGTCGCTGCCCATCTGACGGAGGTCCCGACGCCTCCGGACGCGACGCGACTATCGTGGTCCGCGACAGACTTACGTCGACATGAAGGAGACATCCGTGGCCAGCATCGAGGCCGTAGGAGCACGCGAGATCCTCGACTCGCGCGGCAACCCCACCGTCGAGGTCGAGGTGGCGCTGGACGACGGCACCGTCGCCCGCGCCGAGGTCCCCTCGGGTGCCTCGACGGGCGCGTTCGAGGCCGTCGAGCGCCGGGACGGCGACAAGGCCCGCTACCTCGGCAAGGGCGTGCAGGACGCCGTGAACGCCGTCGTCGACGACATCGCCGCCGAGATCCTGGGCCTGGAGGCCAGCGAGCAGCGGATCATCGACCAGACCCTCATCGAGCTCGACGGGACCCCGAACAAGGGCAAGCTCGGCGCGAACGCGATCCTCGGCGTCTCCCTCGCCGTCGCCCGCGCCGCCGCGGACAGCGCCGGTCTCTCGCTCTTCCGCTACGTTGGCGGCCCCAACGCCCACGTGCTGCCCGTGCCGATGATGAACATCCTCAACGGTGGCTCGCACGCGGACTCCAACGTCGACATCCAGGAGTTCATGATCGCCCCCGTGGGTGCTGCTACCTACAAGGAGGCGCTGCGCTGGGGCACGGAGACCTACCACGCCCTGAAGTCCGTGCTCCAGAGCCGTGGCCTGGCCACCGGACTGGGCGACGAGGGCGGGTTCGCCCCGAACCTGGAGACCAACCGCGCCGCGCTCGACCTCATCATCGAGGCGATCGAGAAGGCCGGGTACAAGCCGGGGGAGGACATCGCCCTGGCGCTCGACGTCGCGGCCACGGAGTTCTTCACGGACGGCGCCTACCAGTTCGAGGGCAAGGCCACGACGCCCGAGGAGATGGTCGCGTACTACGAGAAGCTCGTCGCGGACTACCCGCTCGTGTCCATCGAGGACCCGCTCAGCGAGGACGAGTGGGACAGCTGGGCCCAGCTCGTCGCCGCGGTCGGCGACCGCACGCAGATCGTGGGTGACGACCTGTTCGTCACCAACCCGGAGCGCCTCGCCAAGGGCATCGAGCTCAAGGCGGCCAACTCCCTGAGATCGGAA
>JAJYSG010000084.1 GCA_021793675.1 Actinomycetes bacterium
TTCCGATCTGGTCCTCGAGCAGCTCGACCGCCGTCTCACCGGTGTACGCGCCGACGTCCTGGGCACGATCGAGGCGAACGGGCTGTGGGCACTCGACGGCCGGCGCACGTTCAGGACGTGGCTCCGCGACCGCACGGGAAGCACACCCGCTGCCGCCTCCCGCCAGGTCCGGCACGCCCGCGCGCTGCGGGACCACCTGCCGCTCGCGCGCAAGGCCCTCGAGAGCGGGAGGATCAGCCACGAGCACGTCGGCATCCTCGTCCGCGAGGCGATCACCACGCACCGGCTCCGGGCCCAGCTCGCGGACGAGGAGCTGGGCGAGGGCTTCCTCGTCGGGCAGGCCCAGGAGATGGACGCCGGAACCTTCGCCAAGCTCGTCAAGCACTGGGCGGTTGCCGCGGACCCGGAAGGCGCGGACCGTGCATGGCGTGACGCCGGCACCAAGGAGCAGCTGACACTCTCCCGCACCCTCGACGGCTACCACCTTGCGGGGTGGCTCGACGAGGTCTCCGGGCAGGTGGTCGACACCGCGCTTCGGGCCCACATGGGCCGCAAGGGCAAGGACGACGAACGCACCCCCGCGCAGCGCCGCGCCGCCGCCCTGACCTCCCTCGCCCGCCAGTCGCTCGACTCCGGCGCGCAGGGTGGTCACTCGCGTATCCGCCCCCACCTCACCGTCACCATGACGATGGAGACGCTGCGGGCGCTGGCCGCCGCGATGGGCTCGGCCCAGCCGCCCCAGCGGTCCGACGGCACGCCGCATCGTGCGGGTGCAGCGTTCGGGTTCCCCGCCGAGTCGACGTTCCAGCAGGCCGGCGGGCCGCGGGACCCCGGCCGGCAGGAGGACGCCTTCGAGCTGTCTCCGGAAGCCCGCGCATGGCTCCGACGGTGGAGTCCTGGCGACGAGCACGCCATCTCGGCGGCGGTCGACCCGGAGTCGATGACCGGCGTCGAGCCGGCCACCCTGGAGGACGGGACGCCGGTCCCACCTGCCCTCCTCGCCCGCCTCGCCTGTTGCTCCGGGCTCTCCCGCGTGATCTTCGGGCCTGACTCGACCGTGCTCGACGTCGGTCGGGAGCAGCGGATCTTCCCGGCGAACATGGTCAAGGCGATCATCGCCCGGGACCGGACGTGCCAGTACCCCGGCTGCGACGAACCCCCCGGCTTCGGGGAGATCCACCACTCCCTCCAGTGGTACCGGGACGGTGGTCCGACGAGCGTCGAGCTCGGCATCCTGCTGTGCTGGCACCACCACGACTGGGTCCATGCGCACGGCATCACCATCGTCCGGTCGAAGAGCCGGTGGTTCTTCTACGACCGCCACGGCTGGCTCATCGAAGCGCGCACCACCGACCAGGGGACAGGTGTGTCCTCGACCGAGTGACGGTGCCGGCGAGGTGCGGGACGGCCGTCGCGCAGTCAGTCGGCGCGCAGCCAGCGCACGCCGTACGGCTCCAGCGACAGGTCGACGCCGCCCCCGCGCACCGTGACACCGCGCCCGCCGCCGTCGAGGAGGTCGCGCAGGCGGGTGCCCTCGGGCAGCGGGACGTCCACCCGCAGCGTCACGCCGGTACCGCTGACATCCTGCGCGCAAAGCACGCTGCCCGTGGGCCCCTCCCCGTCGAGCGGGGTACGCAGCACGACGAGCTGCCCGGCGGGGGCATCGAGCACATCCATGGGCGCGAAGGGGTGGAAGGCCGCCTCCGCGGCACGCACCGCGAGCAGCGCACGCAGCCCCTCGAGCACCCGGGCGCGCCGTCCACCGGTGTCGGCGAGCTCCCACGTCAGCCGGTGCAGGTCGAGCCGCTCGCGGTTGATGTCGCGGGCGTGGCCGCTGCGCTCGGCGCCCTCGTGCCAGCTGCGCGAGCCGAGCAGGGAGTGAAGGTAGAGCGCCGGCACGCCCGGGACGACGAGGAGGATCGCGTGGGCGGCGAGGAAGCGGGCGACGTCGACGTCCTCGTCCTCCTCCGTCCCGGGCGGACGCAGCGCGTCGTAGTACACGGCGTTGATCTCGTAGGGCGCTCGTCCGCCCTCGGGCGTGGTACGCCAGGAGACCAGGCCCCCGTGGTCGGCCACCGTCTCGGCCAGTCGGGCGACCTCGTCCGGCGCCACGATGCCTTCGAGCGGGCGCAGCCCGATGCCGTCGTGGCTGGCGAGGAAGGTGAAGAAGGTCGTCCCCTCCGGCGGCGGCTCCAGGCCGCGGAGCCACGACGCCAGCACCGTCGCCTCCCGCCGGTGGAAGGCCGCGAGCGTGAGCGGCGGCAGCGCGAACTGGTAGACCGCGTGGGCCTCCTGCCCGTCGGCGAGGTAGGAGATGTTCTCCTCATGCGGGACATTCGTCTCGGTGAGCAGGACGGTACCCGGTGCGACGTCGTCGACGAGGGTGCGCCACAGCCGCACCACCTCGTGGGTCTGCGGCAGGTGTATGCACGTCGTGCCGAGGGTCTTCCAGAGGAACGCGATCGCGTCGAGCCGGATCCACGTCGCGCCGCGGGCGACGTAGGTGAGGAGCACCTCGGTCGCGGCGAGCAGCACCGCCGGGTTGCGGAAGTCGAGGTCGACCTGGTCGGCGCTGAACGTCGTCCACACCCACCGCTCCCCCGCCTTCCCGGTGAAGCGGGTGAGCAGCGGCGTGGTCCGCGGCCGGGTCACCCGCGCAAGCTGTGCAGCGTCGACCTCCGGGTCCGCGGTGACGTAGAAGCCGGCATACCGGGGGTCGCCGTCGAGGAACCCTCGGAACCACGGGTGCGCGGACGACGTGTGGTTGAGGACGGCGTCGAGCATGAGCCGGAACCGGTCGGCGAGCCGCTCGACGTCCTCCCACGTCCCCAGCGGCGGGTCGACGGCGAGGTGGTCGGCCACCGCGAACCCGCCGTCGGAGGTTGCCGGGTAGTGCGGGAAGATCGG
>JAJYSG010000085.1 GCA_021793675.1 Actinomycetes bacterium
GCCCATCGAGGCGCCGCTGGGCCGCAAGCAGACCGTGACCGTCGACGCCGACGAGCATCCGCGCCCCGGCACCACCGTCGAAAAGCTGGCGGGGCTGTCCACCCTGTTCGAGGGCGGCGTGGTCACCGCCGGCAATGCCTCGGGCGTCAACGACGGCGCCGGAGCGCTGCTGATCGGTTCCCTGCAGGCCGGTGAACGGGCCGGCGTCAAGCCGCGCGGCCGCATCCTCGCCACCGGAGCCGCAGCGCCATTGAGCGGATCGGAAAAACGCTTATCGCCCGTCGGTGGCCAGCGCCGGTGCCACGCCGTCGACGCGGCGGGGCGGGCGGCGCTGTGCGCCGAGCTGATCGGCGACGCCGGCGCGAGCGTGGTGTTCGTGCGGACCAAGCACGGCGCCGAGCGCGTGAAGCAGGCGATCGACCTTGCCACCGGCGGCGAGTGACACGAGCAGCTGCCACGACAGGTCGTGGTCGATGTCGAGGCCGTCGAGGATGACGTCGCCACGGCGCAGCTGTGCGACGCGATCCCAGTGCTCGTCGGTCGACGCCGCGAGCGCGAAGGCGGTCGCGAGCTGCAGCTGCAGGTCGCTTCCGGCGTCGGCGTGCTCCAGCAGCTGCCACAGTCCGTCGGCGACGCGGCGCCGCTGCGCGTCGCGCGTCTCCGGCGCGACGTACGAGGCCGCGGCGAGGCGCACCTGCCCGAGGGTCGTCCGGATCGTCGTCGACTCGGTCTCGGATCCGATCCCGCGCAGGACGAGCTCGATGTAGTCGCGCGCAGCCATCTCGCCGTCGCGCGTCATGTCCCAGGCGGCGCCCCAGATGAGCGACCGCGCGAGCGGATCCGCGACGTCTGCGATGTGCTCGATGGCGGTGGCGAGGCTCGCCGCGTCGAGACGGATCTTCGCGTACGTCAGGTCGCCGTCGTTGAGGAGGACGAGATCGCCGCGGTTGCGGCCCACGAGCTCCGGCACTTCGGTGAGATCGCCGTCGATGTCGGTCTCGACCGACTCGGTGCGCACGAGCGCGCCGTCCTGCAGCGAGTAGAAGCCGATGCCGAGTCGATGCGGACGGATCGTCGGATAGTCAGCGGGAGCCGTCTGAGTCACCGCGAAGCGCCGGATGACGCCGTCGACGTCCGTGTCGATGACGGGGGTGAGCGTGTTCACGCCCGCGGTCTCGAGCCACTTCGCGGACCACGCCTGCAGGTCGCGGCCGCTCGTCGCTTCGAGCTCCGTGAGGAGGTCGTCGACGGTCGTGTTCTGATAGGCGTGCTTGCGGAAGTATGCGCCGACGCCCGCGAAGAACTCGTCGATCCCGACGTAGGCGGCGAGCTGCTTGAGAACGGATCCGCCCTTGGCGTAGGTGATGCCGTCGAAGTTGACGAGGACGTCGTCGAGGTCGCGGATCTCCGCGACGACGGGGTGCGTCGACGGCAGCTGGTCCTGCCGGTAGGCCCACGTCTTCTCCATCGCGTTGAACGTCGTCCACGCGGATGTCCACTCGGTCGCCTCGGCGGTCGCCATCGTCGACGCCCACTCAGCGAACGACTCGTTGAGCCACAGGTCGTTCCACCACTTCATCGTGACGAGGTCGCCGAACCACATGTGGGCGAGCTCGTGCAGGATCGTCACGACGCGGCGCTCGCGCACGGCGTCGGTGACCTTGCTGCGGAAGACGTACACCTCGGTGAACGTCACGCAGCCAGCGTTCTCCATGGCGCCCGCATTGAACTCGGGCACGAACAGCTGGTCGTACTTGGCGAACGGGTAGGGGACGCCGAACTTCTCTTCGTAATAGGCGAAGCCCTGTTTGGTCGTCCTGACGATGTCGTCGACGTCGAGGTCGCCCCAGAGGCTCTTACGGGCGAACACGCCGAGCGGAATGACGCGCCCCTCGCTGTTCACGAGCTCGTCACGGAACTCTTCGTACGGGCCGGCGACGAGCGCCGTGATGTAGGAGGAGATGCGCGGCGTCGGCTCGAACCCCCACGTGGCCGACTCGCCGCCCTCGTGCGGGATCGGCTCGGGTGTCGGCTGGTTCGAGATGACCTTCCATTCGGTCGGAGCCGACACGGTGAACTGGAACGTCGCCTTCAGATCCGGCTGCTCGAACACCGCGAACACGCGGCGCGCGTCGGGAACCTCGAACTGCGTATAGAGGTACACCTCCCCGTCGACCGGGTCGACGAAGCGGTGCATGCCCTCGCCCGTGTTGGTGTACTCGCAGTCGGCGTCGATGATGAGCTCGTTGCTCTCCTCGAGTCCGTCCAGCGCGATGCGCGAATCCGCCCACACGTCCGACGGTGCGAGCTCCCGACCGTTGAGGGTCACCTCGCGGACATCTCGGGCGATGAGATCGATGAACGTCGCCGCTCCGGGAGTTGCGTCGAAGCGCACGACGCTGCGCGATCCGAACACCTCGGCACCCTTGGTCAGGTCCAGCGTGACCTCGTAGCTTCGGGTCTCGACGATCGCACGGCGCTCTTCTGCCTCGGCGCGTGTGAGGTTCTCTCCAGGCACTTGTCATGCTCCCATTGCGTTCTTCGGCGTCGGCCCCGGCGCGGTCGGCGCCCCGGGCAGCTGGTACAGCCTACGTCGCCCGCATGGGACGCGGATGACATCGCGTGCGGTGTCGCCAACTGCGCGAACCCTCAGGCTCGAGTTCTACACAGGTGAGAAGATGTTCGCGTGATGAGTGTGCCCGCTGATTCCGCCGTCCCGTTCGCCTCTTCCGCTGCCCGCTCGGGCGCGCCGTATGTCGAGACTCCCGTCGCCTACGACGCGGTGCTGCTCATCGGTTTCGGCGGACCCGAGGGGCAGGATGACGTGATCCCGTTCCTCCGCAATGTTACGCGAGAT
>JAJYSG010000086.1 GCA_021793675.1 Actinomycetes bacterium
CGCCACGGGACGCGATCGTCGGGGGTGGGATGCTCGGGCCATGCCGCCGTCCGGACCGGGCCCAGGTGACCGCTCGCCACACAGCGCAGGGTGGCCTACGACGTCGTCCGCACGAACGCCCGAGGAACCGGGAGGTGGCTCCGCCACGACGCCGAGCGCCGGGGACGACCCGGTCCGCGTCCTGCCGGACGGCACCGTCAAGCAGGTCAACCCGCTCTCCGGGACCCAGGTGTGGACCGTGCCCGGGCGCGGCAACCGGCCGCTTCGCGCCGCGGCCCTGCCAATGGAGCCGCTCGCCCCCGGGCTACACGACAGCCACTGCGCTTTCTGTCCGCGTCGGTACCGCGAGACCCCCCCGGAGAAGGCGCGTCTCGTGCGCGACGACACGGGGTGGCGCCGTCTCTCCCGCGTTCCCGCCCGCGAGCTCGACCGGACGGTCGCGGAGTTCCGGCGGGTGCCGAACCTCTTCGAGATCCTCTCGCTGGACTACTGGCGGCTCAACCACGGGTACCGGGTGCCGCCCGACCTCACCGCCTGGATGGAGGCCTACCTCGCCGACCCGGACGGGTACTCCCACGCCGCGGCGGTGGCGCGGGCGAAGGCGCTGGCCTCCGGGCTCGACAACGCCGCCTGGGCGGCGCTTGACGTGGCGGAGCGGCGCAGGTGGATGGAGAGCTTCTTCGCCGGCGGCCACGACGTCGTCATCGCCCGGCGCCACTACGTCGACGGCGCGGTGCGGCAGGACCAGCTCGCCTCCTCCGGGACGCTGACCCCGGAGGAGCACGCCGCCTACGTCGCCTTCACGGTCGAGGCGATGGTGGACCTGTACGCGCGCTTCTCACAGGCGCGGTACGTGGCGACCTTCCAGAACTGGCTGCGGCCCGCCGGCGCGTCCTTCGACCACCTGCACAAGCAGCTCGTCGCTATCGACGAGATCGGTAGCTGGGGGCATCGGGAGGTCGCCCACCTCGAGCGCTCACCCGACGCGTTCAACCGGGAGGTCCTCGACGTCGCCGTCGAGCACGGGCTGATCCTCGCCGAGAACGAGCACGCCGTCGCGTTCGCCGGGTTCGGGCACCGCTACCCCACCGTCGAGGTCTTCTCCACCGCCGCGGCGGGCACCCCGTGGGAGCACGGCCCCGACGAGCTGCGGGCGGTCTCGGACCTGCTCCACGCCTGCCACGCCGCGGTGGGCGCGACGGTGGCGTGCAACGAGGAGTGGTACCACCGGCCGCGCGGCGTGGACGTGGCCATGCCGTGGCACGTGAGCATCAAGCTGCGGATCTCGACCCTCGCCGGGTTCGAGGGCAGCACGAAGATCAACGTCAACACCGTCTCCCCGCACCAGCTGCGCGACCGCCTTCTCCCCCGCCTGCGTGAGCTGCGCGACGCCGGCACCGTCGCGGCGGCGGCGCTGGGCGAGGAGTGCACGACGGCGCGGGGCCGGCTGCATTACCTCGCCTCCGCCAGCACCCGCTCCAGCACCTCCCACGCGCGCCGGTCGAGCCGCTCGTAGGCACCGGTGACCGCGCGCATCATGTTGCGGTCCGGCCGAGGCGTGGATGCGGGGCTGTGGTGGTGCTCGAAGGTGTTGACCGCCTGCAGCACGGCGTGCGCGGTGCGGGCCCAGGGCGCCACCCGCTTGTCGTGGACGTAGGCGGCGGCGAGGGTCTCCCGCTTGGCCTCGGCGAGCCTGCGCTTGCGGGGCGGCAGCGGCTCGCCGTCGAAGCCGGTGAGGGGGACCCAGGAGTCGAGGAAGCGGTCCCAGATCCGGGCGTCGACGTCGATGCGACACAGCTCGGCGACCTCCGCCGCAAAGGCGTCCGCCAGCCCGTGCACGATGTTGAGGGCGCTGCGGGCGTCGGCCAGCCGGAGCCGGGAGTGGCGCAGGTGGCGGATCTTGAGCTCCTGCCCCTCCTCCCGGAGCGCCGCCGCCCGCGTGTTGTCGCACACGACGTCGGTCACCGTGCACTTGTAGGTGGTGGCCAGCGACCCGTCCAGGGCGGTGGTGGCCAGCAGGTTCGGCCGGAACTCCACTCCCTCCGGGGTGGTGATGGACTCCGGCACGCTGACCTCCACCCAGGCGACGGCACCCTTGCGCAACACACCCGCTGAGCTGATCGACAGGGAGTCGTCGAGGATGTTGGTGACCGCGGTGAGCAGGTACTCGGTGTACTGGTGGGCCTCGTAGGCGTCGGTGAACACGCCGAGGACGTGGCCGTCGTCCTCGTCGCTGCGCGCAATGGCCTGGCGGCCCTCGATCTGCACCCACTGGCGCGGCATCCCGTCGGCGCCGCGGTGGGTCATGGTGAGGATGTCGGCGGGCCGCTCGACGGCCACCGGGAGCGCCAGCGCCTCCCAGCCGAAGAGTCGGCGTGCGACGTCCTCGGGCGGGACGGGCCCGGGATAGTGGTTGGGCTCCTTGCCCTGCTCCTCGGCGCGGTAGTGCCAGGCGGTCCCACGGTGGAGCGTGTGGCCGATGAGCGTGTTCGTGTTGAGCGATGACAGGGTCTCGGTCGACATTGGTCTGCCCTCCTTGGCGAGAGCCAACCAGCGACCACCGACACGCCGACCTGCGCCTGTGGACCGGACCGCCGTCCACAGCGATGCAAGGAACTCGGCTGTCGGCGCTGGTCAGTGGTCGGTGCTGGGGAGGCGCGTGGTCCGGGCGAGCAGGTCGGCGAGCGGGAGGGCGTTGAGGATCCGCTCGCGCGGGATGCCGGCCTCCTCGGCGCGGGCGCAGCCGTAGGCGAGGAACTCGAGCTGGCCCGGCGCGTGGGCGTCGGTGTCGATGGCGAACA
>JAJYSG010000087.1 GCA_021793675.1 Actinomycetes bacterium
CCGCTGCCCCGCTGCCCCGCCGCCCCGCCGCCCCGCTGCCTCAGTGCCCCGCCACGCCGAACCCGTTGGGTCGCCCCTCTCGCTCATGGGTCGCCCTCGCGAGCATGCAGAACTGAGCGAGATGGGCGAACCAACGGATGGCAGACGTGCTCCACCATCTTCGCTACCGCCACCTTCGTCCCCCGTGAGGCCTTGCCCGGCCGGCCTCAGGTGAGCGGTGCCCGCACCCTTTGGCCATGGCTGTCGCCGTCGGCCCACGGCCGCTACCACGCGTCCTCCTCAGCTCCGACTTGGGCGCGAACGCGGTCCGTGAGGCACACAGGGCGGGGCTGACCCCCGTGCGACGCGGCGCGTTTGTCGAGCCGCTCGATGGCGCGTCGGAGCGGGCCGAGGCGGAGCACCTCGCGGCGGCCGCCGTCGCGGCGGTCGGTCGCAGGCTCACGAACGGAGCCGTCTTCACCCACGAGTCGGCGGCACTCCTGCACGGGCTCTGGCTGCTCCACGCGCCGGACCTGGTCCACGTCACCCAGCAGTCGAGACCACGGCGCCAGGCCGCAGGGCTGAGACGACACACCGGCGCTGTGCAGGCGGACGTCCTCACGGAGGTGAACGGGCTGCGCGCCTCGAACGTCGAGCGCACGCTTGTCGACTGCGCCAAGAGCATGCACCCGCGCGACGCCCTCGTCGTCGCCGACAGCGGGATGCGGCTCCTCCTCCAGCCACACCGCCGCCGGCGGGACGACGTCGAGCAGCGAGCCGAGGAGCTGCGCCTCCGGTTGCGCGCGATGGTGGAGTCCGGCGCACGCCACGGCAGGCGGCAGGCGCGCGCGGTGATCGCTCACGCCGACCCCTTCTCGGAGTCGCCGTACGAGTCGGTGATCAGGTGGGTCGCGGTCTCGCGCGGCCTACCCGGCCCCGTGCTCCAGGCGCGGTTCCGCATCCGCGGGAACACCTACTACGTCGACCTCTGCTGGCTGTTCGAGCTCACGGTCGACGGCAGACCGTTCCGGCTGCTCCTCCTCGTCGAGTACGACGGCGAGCGCAAGTACGGCGCCGACGGCGCGGCCGGCGCCGCAGCCACCGCTCATGCTGCCGCCCAGCGGGTGATCGCAGAGAAGCGGCGCGAGGACGATCTGCGCTCGATGCCCGACACGGTCATGGTGCGCTTCGACCGACGCGACGCATACCGCGACGAGCAGACCTTCCGACGTCTCTGCGAACGACTGCCCGCCGCCTACGCCACAGGCCTCCGACCGGTCCCAGAGCTGCTCGGCTGCGCCGCACCACGAGCCCGGCGGCGACCGGCAGGCGCGGGCTGACGTCTCCCTCCTCGGTGTCTCGCCCCTTCCACTCAGAAAGAGCCGGGCGGCGGGGCGAACCATGATCGAGCAGGGCGACTCGCGCGGAAGGCCGGCGCACTGCCCGACGCACGACCCGGCCGGGGCGGGTCTGGTCAGGCCGGGACGAGGGCGCCGTCGTGGAGCTCGACGACGCGGTCCGCGCGCTGCATGAGGACCGGGTCGTGCGTGGACACCACGGCGGCGAGGTCGCGGGCGTGGGTGAGATCCTGGATGAGCTCCATGATCGTCGCGGCGGTCTTGGAGTCGAGCTGGCCGGTCGGCTCGTCGGCGATGAGGATCTGCGGCTCGGAGACGAGCGCCCGGGCGATGCCCACGCGCTGCTGCTGCCCGCCGGAGAGCTCGTAGGGGCGCTGCTTGGCGTGACCCGCGAGGCCGACGAGCTCCAGCGCGGCCCCCACCCTCTCCTCGCGCTCCGCCGGCTCGGTCTCGAGCAGCCGCAGCGGAACCTCGACGTTCTCCGCCGCGGACAGCACCGGGATGAGCCCGAAGGACTGGAAGACGTAGCCGATCTGGGTCCGCCGGACCTCGAGGACATCCCTCTCGGGCAGCGCCGACAGCTCGCGTCCGTCGCCCAGCAGCACGCGCCCGCGCGTCGGCCGGTCCAGCCCGCCGAGCAGGTTGAGCAGCGTCGTCTTGCCCGACCCGGACGGCCCGCGGACGACGACGAGCTCCCCGGGGCGGACGTCCATGCTCACGTCGGTGAGGGCGTGGACGTCGCCGGCGCCGGTGGTGAAGATGCGGCTCACCGCCTCCGCGGTCAGCAGCGGCTCAGCCATCCTCGCCCTCCTTGCGGTCACGCAGCTCGCGTCGGCTCGGTCGGGACGACGCCGCCTGCTCCACCGGGCGGTCCGGCTCCGCCGTGCCTGGCGGGTCGGTCTGCGTTCCGGTGTCGGCCGTCGTCGTGGCGCCGTTGTTGCCGGGGCGCACGCCGTCGGGCCACACGCCGACGTGGTCCGTCTCCAGCGCCAGCCGGACCCGGTCGCGCAGGTCGAGGGCGGTGACGAAGTCCTCGGGCAGCTGGAGCCGGCCGGTGCGGTCGAGCACCGCGAACTCCTCGGCGACGTGCACCTCGGCACCGGAGTCGTCCCGCTCGGTACGGCGCAGCACCTCGGTGGACGTGCGGCCGTCGCGGATCTGCACGGTGCGGCGCACGTGCTCGGAGACGGTCGGGTCGTGCGTCACGATGAGCACCGTCACCCCGAGGCTCTCGGAGGCCGAGCGCAGCGCCTCGAGCACGTCGGCGCTGGTCGCGTCGTCCAGCTCACCGGTCGGCTCGTCGGCGAGGAGCACCCGGGGGGAGTTGGCGAGCGCCACGGCGATGGCGGTGCGCTGCTGCTCACCGCCGCTCATCTGGTCCGGGCGACGGTCGCGGCAGTGCTCGATGCCGAGCAGCGCGACCAGCTCGTCCACCCGCGCGGCGCGTGCC
>JAJYSG010000088.1 GCA_021793675.1 Actinomycetes bacterium
GCGGCGGGCGGCGGAGCTGCTCGAGCGGTTCGCCCTCGAGGGGGCCGCGGACCGGCCGGTCCGCCAGTACTCCGGCGGCATGCGCCGCCGGCTCGACCTCGCGGTGAGCCTGCTCCGCAGCCCTCGTGTGCTCTTCCTCGACGAGCCGACCACCGGCCTGGACCCGCGGAGCCGCAACCGCGTCTGGGACGCCGTCCGTGAGCTTGCCGCCACCGGCACCACAGTGCTGCTCACCACCCAGTACCTCGAGGAGGCCGACCGCCTGTGCGCGCGGATCTCGCTCGTCGACGCGGGGCGGGTCATCGCCGAGGGCACACCGGCAGCGCTCAAGTCGCGGGTCGGGCAGAGCCGGGTGGAGGTCACCGTGCCCGAGCGCTGGGACGTCACGACGACGGCGGCGACGATCGCCCGCGCCCTCGACGCCGTCGCCCAGGTCGACCCGGCGACGCGCCGGGTCGCGGTCCCCGTACGGGACGGGAAGCGGACCCTCGTCCGGCTCGCCCACGCGGTCGACCGTGCCGGCCTCCGGACCGAGGACATCGCACTGCGCCGCCCCGACCTCGACGAGGTCTTCCTGCACCTGACCGAGACCGCACCAACGGGAGGACGATCCCGATGAGCACCACCCACCCGACCGCCGTGTCACGGGCGGCCTGGGCCACCCTCGACACGTGGGTGGTGGCCCGCCGCCACCTCCTCCGCCTGACCCGCCGGCCCGACGAGCTGCTCGGTACCCTCCTCATCCCCGTCATGGCCATCGTCATGTTCGGGCTGGTCTTCGGTGACGCCCTCGGGGCTGCCATGGCCGTGCCCTCGGACGCGTACCGCCAGTTCCTGCTGCCGGGTGTCCTCGCCCTCACCATGGCGTTCGGGATCGGCAGCACGACCATCGCCGTCGCCGCGGATGTCCAGGACGGCGTCCTGGACCGGATGCGGTCCCTGCCCGCGCCGTCAGGGACGTTGCTCGCCGGACGGTCGCTGGCCGACCTCGCCACCGCCGTCGTGGAGCTCGGCATCCTCACCGCACTCGGGACCGCCCTCGGGTGGGGGTGGCACGGCGGCCCCGCCGCCGTGGCGGCCGGGGTCGGGCTGCTGCTCCTGCTCCGCCTGGCGTTCTCCTGGCTCGGCATCGTCCTCGGCCTGCTCGTCAGCGGGCCGGAGGCGGCGATGAAGTACTTCGCGCTCGTCTTCCCCCTCGCACTGGTCGCCGACACCGTCGTGCCCACCCACCTCATGCCCGGCTGGCTGAGCGGCCCGGCCGAGTGGAACCCCCTGTCCGTCACGGCCGTCGCGGTCCGGGAGCTGTTCGGTGGACTCTCCGGCCCCGCCGGCTCGTGGGCCGCCGAGCACGCGCTCGTCCTCGCGGTGGGCTGGCCGCTCGCCATCACGGCCGTCTGTGCGCCGGTGGCGCTGGCCCGGCTCCGCAGGATGGGGCGCTGACCCGCCGGCCGTACCGGTCCGGCCCGCCGTCACCTGGCAGGATCCGGACCATGCGCGACGTCATCACCATCGCGGCGCTCGTCATCCGCAACGACCACGGCCAGGTGCTCACGGTTCGCAAGCGGGGCACGCACCGCTTCATGCTGCCGGGCGGCAAACCCGAGGCCGGCGAGTCGCCGGACCGCGCCGTCGTGCGGGAGGTCGCCGAGGAGCTCGGCGTCCACCTCGACCCCGCCGGCCTCACCCTTCTCGGCGTCCACACCGCACCGGCCGCCAACGAGCCGGGCCACACCGTCCACGCGACCGTCTACACCCACCCGTACGTCGCCGTCACGGAGCCGCGGGCGGAGATCGAGACGCTGCGCTGGACCGACCCCACCGCCCCGCCGGACGACGTCGCCCCGCTCCTGCGGACCGTCGTCTTCCCGGCGCTCAGCGCGGCCGGTACCGCGCGACGACGGGGCACTGGAAGGGGTCGGCCTCGCCGAGGCCCACGCGGTTGAGGTACCGCACGACGATCCCGTAGGCCTCGACGAGCCCCGTCTCGGTGTACGGGATACCCCGCTCGGCGCAGAACTCGCGCACCAGGGGCCGGGCATGGCGCAGGTTGACGCTGGGCATGCGGGGGAACAGATGGTGCTCGATCTGGTGGTTGAGGCCTCCCATCGCCCAGGTGGTCACCCGTCCGCCGCGGATGTTGCGGGAGGTGAGGACCTGACGGCGGAGGAAGTCGACCGTCTCGCGCTCGCCGATCAGTGGCATGCCCTTGTGGTTGGGCGCGAACGTGGCACCCAGGTACACCCCGAAGACCACGAGCTGGACCGCGAGGAAGCCGGCCGCGAGCGCAGGGCCGAGCACGGTGACGAGCAGTGCGGGGAAGCCGAGCAGCCGCACGGCCAGCAGCACCGCCTCCAGCGTGCGGCCGGGCAGGTCACGCCCGCCGGCGACCGTCCGCACCGCGCTGACGTGGAGGCTGAGCCCCTCCAGCGTGAGCATGGGGAAGAACAGCCACCCCTGGCGCCGGGTCACCCAGCCCAGGGCGCCGGTGCGCGCGGGGACGTCGGTGGGGTCGAACACGAGCGCGCCCGTGGCGATGTCCCCGTCCTTGCCGAGCGTGTTCGGGTGCGCGTGGTGCCTGCCGTGCTTACGCGTCCACCAGCCGTGGCTCAGGCCGACGACGAGGTTGGCGACGACCCGGGAGAGCTGCTCGTTGCGCCTTCCCGAGGTGAAGACCTGCTGGTGCGCGGCGTCGTGGCCGAGGAAGGC
>JAJYSG010000005.1 GCA_021793675.1 Actinomycetes bacterium
CGACCGGCGCGCTGCTGGCGGCCTGGGCCGCCGCCGGCCTGCCGGTGACCGTCGTCACCGCGACCCGCGGGGAGCGGGGCGAGGTGATCCCGCCGGCGCTGCACCACCTCGAGGGTGACGGCGCCGCTCTTGCGGCGCACCGCACCCGCGAGTTGGCGGCGGCGCTGGCCGCGCTCGGGGTCGGCGACCGGGTGTTCCTCGACACCGTTCCCGAGGGACCGGTCGCCGCGAGCTACCAGGACTCGGGCATGGTGTGGCTCGGCACGGCCCGCGCCGGCACCGGCGAGCACGTCCCGGCCGGGGCATTCGTCGGAGTGCCGCTCGACGAGGCCGCCCGCCGGCTCGCCGCGGTGCTGCGCGCCCGCCGCCCGGCGCTTGTCGTGACCTATGACCCGGAGGGCGGCTACGGTCACCCCGACCACGTCCGCGTCCACGAGGTGGTGACCCGCGCGTTGCAGATGACGGCCGGCGCCGAGCGACCGCCCACCGTGTGGTGGCGGCGGACCGGCCGGTCCGCGCTGGCGTCCGGGTACCGGGCGTTGCGCGGTGACGCGGTGCGGTCCGCGCTGGGTCGGCGGTACGACGACCTGGTGCTGCCGGACCCGGACGGGCCGTACCCCGCGGTCGCGGTGGACGACGACACGCTTGACGTGCGGGTCGAGCTGGCCCCGGTGCGTGACCGCGTGCTGGCCGCGTTGCGGGCGCACGCGACCCAGGTGCAGGCGGTCCGCGCCGTGGACGGCGAGCCCGCGCTCGTCGGCTGCTACGCCCTCTCCGACGGGGTGCTGCAGCCGCTGCTGCCCGCCGAGGGCTACCGCCACGTCTCCGGCCCGCGACTCACGGTTCCTGCCAAGGTGCGGCAGCTACCCTGACGGGATGCGACCTCTGACGGCAACCGTGCTGGGCAAGGCCGTGGCGACGTTCGTGCTCGGTGTGCTCGTCGGTGTGGTGGGCACGGTGCAGCACCGGTGGCACGAGCCCTGGGGTGTCGTGCTCTGCCTGGTCATGGTGGTCACCGGGTCCCTGACCTCCCGGGCGTGGGGCCTGTGGCCGGCCTGGGTGACGTATGCCGGCGGGGTGTTCTTCGCGGTCCAGGCGCTGTCGCAGAGCGGTCCCGGGGGCGACGTGCTGATCCCGGCCGGCCGTGCGATCGGCTGGGTGTGGGTCATCGGGTCGATCGGCCTGGCCCTGGCGACCGGGGCGCTGCCGGCCCGCCTGTTCCGCGACGGCCCCGCCACCGGCCGGGAGCCGGAGCCGGCGGTGGGGCTGGGCAGCGGCATGGCGGCGCCCTCATCGACGGCAGGCCCCGCAGGGGGCGACCTCCCGGCCGGGGCCGGCGAGCCCGGGAGATGACGGTCGAGCCCGGCAGGTACCGGGCGGTCGCCGGGCAGCTGCCCGGCGCGGTGTGCGTGGTCGCGGTCCGCTGGCGCGGCTCCGTGCACGCCACCACGGTCAGCTCCGTCGCGTCGGTGTCGCTCGAGCCGCCACAGCTGCTGTTCTGCGTGCACGTCGACGCGCGTCTCGCCGACGCGCTCGCGGACGTCGACCTGTGGACCGTCTCCGTGCTGGCGGGTGACCAGGCGCCGGTGGCGGACTGGCTCGCCGCGCCGGGCAGGCCGACGATCGGTCAGCTCGATCGCGTGCCGCACGCGGTGTCCGACGTCACGGGTGCCATGGCGGTCGACGGCGCCGCGGCCTGGTTCGACTGCCGCACGGCGGCGACGCACCCGTCGGGCGACCACCTCATCGTCGTCGGCGACGTGCTGGGCGCCGAGGTCGGCGACCCCATGTCCGGTGCGCTCGTCCACCTGCGTGGCCGGTTGCGGTCCGTGGTGTGACGCCGGACGGCGGCGGGACGCGAGCCCGATGGTCCCGGCGGAGAGGGCTGCGGGTCGTAGACTCCCGGGCGCAGCGGACAGAGGGGGAGAGACCGGATGGCGCGTCAGGCCGACGGTGAGCAGCCGGCCGCGGCCGCCGGAGACGGCGCCGCACCGGTCGACGGCGAGATGCGCTGGCCCTCGTGGGACGACATCGCGCGGCTCCACCAGATCCCCGACGTCGATGGCACCTTTGCCGAGCCGTTGCCGGAACCCGAGCCGCTGCCGGAGCCTGAGCCGCTGCCGCTGCCGCTGCCGGAGCCTGAGCCGCTGCCGGAGCCCGAGCCGCTGCCCGAACCCGAGCCGCTGCCGGAGCCGGAGCCGCTGCCGGAGCCGGAGCCGGAGCCGGAGCCCGAACCCGAGCCGCTGCCCGAACCCGAGCCGCTGCCGGAGCCGCAACCGCTGCCGGAGCCCGGGCTGTTGCCGTTGGCGGCGCCGGGACCGGTGGCCGGTGCGGCGCACGGGTCCCTGGCGGCCGACGAGGCTGCCGGGCGGGCCGCGACCGACGCCGGGACCGATGAGGTCGCCCCTGGTGAGAGGCACGACGGCGACATCGCCCCGGCTGTGGTCGAGGACGGCGCGCGAGATCCTGCCGCACCCGGCCCTGCTGCGACGGTCCCAGCCGCAGGCGACGACACCGCGGCCGGCGGTGCGGCGGCCGACGACGACGACGCGACGCTGGCAGACGACGCGACGGTCGTCATGTCGCAGCCTGTCCTGCCGGCACCGCCGACGGCCGACGACGCCACGGTCGTCATGCCGCCCCTCGTCGCACCGGCGTGGCCGGGCCCGGAGCCCGTCGGACCGTCGGGTGACGGCGCACCGACCGACAACCCCGTGGCGCCGCCCCGGGTGAGCGTGTTCCCTGCGACATCGACATCGACATCGACGCCGGCGGCCGAGGGCATCCGGGTGACGGCCGGCCCGGTGCCGCACGGCACCGCAGCGGATCGCACGCCGTCGCTGCTCGACACGTTCCCCGAGGAGCAGCACCGGCGCCGTTGGCCGCTGCGCCTGGCGATCGCGGCCGGCATCCTCGTCGTGCTCGCCGGGGCCTACGCCGCCATGAGCTATGCCCTGCGCGACCGGGTGCCGCACGGCGCGACGGTGGCCGGCGTCCCGATCGGCGGACTGACCTCGTCGGCCGCCGTGCAGCGCCTGGCGGCGCAGCTCGCCTCTGCGACCGGCGCGCCGTTGACCGTGACCGCGCACGACGTCCAGATGCAGATCGACCCGGCCGCGGCGGGCCTGAGCTTCGACCCGCAGGCGACCGTGCGTGGCCTGACCGGCCTCGACCTGGCCGACCCGCGCCGGCTGTGGCGCCAGATCGTCGGCCTGGGCGCGGTCAGCCCGGTCACGCACGTCGACCAGACCGCGCTGACGACAGCGGTCGCCGGGCTGTCGGGGACGCTGAGCGGCGACCCGGTGGACGGCGCCATCCTCTTCGTCGACGGCGCCCCGCACGCGACCGCGGCGCGGGACGGCTGGGCGATCGACGAGAAGGCGGCGGAGCAGCAGATCGCCGCCACGTGGCTGGTGGCGGCGCGGCCCCTGGCACTGCCGACGCGGACCGTGTCGCCGGCCATCACCCAGGCCGCGACGGACCAGGCGCTGACGGACGTCGCCCAGCCCGTCGCCAGCGGCCCGGTGACGGTCACCGTCGGTGGCCAGACCACCACCCTCGCGGCGCCGACGCTGACCGCGAACGCCACGTTCGTGTCGCAGGGTGGCGCGCTGGTGCTGCAGATGAACGGGACGGCGCTCACCGACGCGCTCGTGTCACAGCTGCCCGGCCTGCTGACCCCGGCCGCCGACGCGCACTTCGCGTTCCAGAACGACGCCCCGGTGATCGTGCCCGGCCAGCCGGGCACGACGCTCGACCCGTCGCAGGTGGCGTCGGCGGTCGCCGCCGCAGCGTCCCAGGCGACGGGCCGGACCGCGACGCTCAAGCTGGTGCCCACCGACCCGGCGCAGTCCACCGCCGCGCTGCAGGCCCTCGGTGTCACCGAGATCGTGTCGGAGTTCGACACGCCGCTGACCAGCGACCACATCCGCGACATCAACATCCGGCAGGGCGCGGCGCGCATCAACGGGGTGCTGGTGCGGCCCGGGCAGACCTTCAGCCTCACCGACTCGCTGCGTCCCCTCGATGCCGCGCACGGCTTCGTCGACGCCGGTGCGATCGTCGATGGTCAGCACGTCGCGGCCATGGGCGGTGGGCTGTCGCAGGTGTCGACGACCACGTACAACGCGGCCTACTTCGCCGGTTTCGAGATCGTCGAGCACACGCCCCACTCGGAGTGGTTCTCGCGCTACCCCGAGGGTCGCGAGGCGACGATCTTCACGGGCGTGATCGACCTGAAGTGGAAGAACAACACCCCCTACGGCGCGCTGCTGCAGTCGTGGATCGGCGCGGACGACCACCTGCACGTGCGCATCTGGGGCACCAAGTACTGGACCGTCCAGTCGACGACCAGCCCGCGGTCCAACGTCCAGCCCGCGACGACGCTGTACGACCAGTCGCCGACGTGCGAGCCGGCGGGCAAGGGCAACCCCGGGTTCACCGTCTCCGTGACCCGCAAGGTCTACCTGGGCACCGTGCTGTCCAGCACGTCGACCTGGCGCACCACCTACAAGCCGCAGAACCAGGTCATCTGCGGCCCGGCGCCGACCACCGGACCGTAGCCCGTCAGGGTGCGGGCCGGCGTGGCTGCGCGGGCGGCACCACCTTCGTCAGACGGATGGCCGCGGCGGGCACGTGCACGTCACCGTGGCGCCGCGTGCGGATGAGCACGCCGGCGTCGTCGACCGCCAGCAGGTCCCCGACGACGTCGGTGTGGTGGGGCGGTGGTGCGTCCGGCGGCACGCCGTCCAGCACGCGGCGCACGACGACCCGGATGCCGGGCGACCACGACCGCCACGGCGCGGTGGAGGGTGCGGGCACAAGGGGGATACTAGGGCGACCAAGGGAAGGACCAGCCGTGACGTACGTGATCGCCGAACCGTGTGTGGACGTCAAGGACAAGGCGTGCATCGAGGAATGCCCTGTCGACTGCATCTACGAGGGTCGCCGTTCGCTGTACATCCACCCCGACGAGTGCGTCGACTGCGGTGCGTGCGAGCCGGTGTGCCCGGTCGAGGCGATCTTCTACGAGGACGACCTGCCGGCCCAGTGGTCCAGCTACTACCAGGCCAACGTCGAGTTCTTCGACGGCGTCGGCTCGCCGGGCGGCGCGGCGAAGATGGGCCAGATCGACCACGACCACCCCGTCGTCGACGCCCTGCCGCTGCGCAACGGCCAGTAGCCCGGCATGGGTCTGCTCACCGACCGGCTGCCCGACTTCCCCTGGGACACCCTCGCGGGTGCCACGGCGCGCGCGCGGGCGCACCCCGGCGGGATCGTCGACCTGTCGGTGGGCACACCGGTGGACCCCACGCCGGAGCTGGTCCGGCAGGCGCTGACCGCCGCCGCCGACGCGCCGGGCTACCCGCAGACCGCGGGCACCCCGCAGCTGCGGGACGCGGTGGTCCGCTGGTTCGCCCGCCGCCGCCACGTGCCGGACCTGGATGCGGACGGCGTGCTGCCGACCCTGGGGTCGAAGGAGCTCGTCGCGCTGCTGCCGTCCCTGCTCGGCCTGGGGGCGGGGGACGTCGTGCTGCACCCCCAGGTGGCGTACCCGACGTACGACGTCGGGGCCCGGCTCGCGGGTGCCACCCCGGAGCCGTGCGCGGACCCGGCGGCGCGGCTCGCGGCCGACGACGAGGGCGCGGTGCGGCTCGTCTGGCTGAACTCCCCGGGGAACCCCGACGGCTCCGTCCTCTCGGCCGACGAGCTGCGCGCCGTGGTCCTCGCGGCGCGTGCGGCCCAGGCCCGGCACGGCCACCCGGTCGTCGTCGCCTCCGACGAGTGCTACGCCGAGCTGGCGTGGGACGAGCCGTGGGCCACGCACGGGGTGCCGAGCCTGCTGGATCCCCGGGTGGCCGGCGGCGACCACGCGGGCCTGCTGGTGGCGTACTCGCTGTCCAAGCAGTCGAACCTCGCCGGGTACCGCGCGGCGTTCGTCGCGGGGGACCGGCTGCTCGTCGGACGCCTGCTGGAGGTCCGCAAGCATGCGGGCTTCATCGTCCCCGCTCCGGTGCAGGCCGCCATGGTGGCCGCGCTCGGCGACGACGAGCACGTCGCCGCCCAGCGGGCCCGATACGCACGCCGCCGCCGGCTGCTGGTCGGGGCGTTCCAGGAGGCCGGGTACGTCGTCGACGGCTCGCACGCGGGCTTGTACCTGTGGGTGCGTCCGGCCCGGCCGCAGGACTCCCGGGCCACCGTGGAGGACCTGGCGGGGCTGGGGATCCTCGTGGCGCCCGGGGTGTTCTACGGCAGCGCAGGGGACGGGCACGTCCGCGTCGCCCTCACGGCGTCCGACGAACGCGTCGTCGAAGCGAGCACTCGGCTGGCGGGTGCATGATGGTGCCGGCGCAACTGCCTTGACATCGAGATAAAATCTCGACCAAGAACGTGACGACGCCACCCCGGTGCAGGTAACGTCTCGCCAAACCTTTGGTCTGGCGAATACCAGAGCGACGCAACGATGCGGTCCCGCCCCCCGGACGGCGCAGGAAGGACCTTCCCATGACGGACACCCTCACGGCGCAGACGCCGGTCCAGCTCGTCGTCGACGGCCGGGCCATGGAGCTGCCCATCGTCCATGCCACGGAGGGCAACGACGGCATCGTCGTCTCCTCGTTGCTGCGGGACACGGGCATGGTGACCGTGGACCCCGGCTTCATGAACACCGCGTCGTGCGAGTCGGCCATCACGTACATCGACGGCGACGCCGGCATCCTGCGCTATCGCGGGTACCCCATCGACCAGCTGGCCGAGCACTCGACGTTCCTCGAGGTCGCCTACCTGCTCATCAACGGCGAGCTGCCGGACGCCGCGACGCTGGACGCGTTCAGCGAGCGGGTCAACCGGCACACGCTGGTGCACGAGGACTTCCGCACCTTCATGGGGACGTTCCCCCGCGGTGCGCACCCGATGGCCGTGCTGGCGTCGGCCGTCAACGCGCTCGCCACGTTCTACCCCGAGTCGCTCGACCCGTTCGACCCGGAGGCCGTCGAGCTGGCCACGGTGCTGATCCTCGCCAAGACGCGCACCATCACGTCGTACGTCATGCGCTCGCTCAAGGGCGAGCCCCTGCTCTACCCGGACTACGCGCGCGGCTACGTCGAGGACTTCCTGCGGATGGCGTTCGCGGTGCCCTACCAGGTCTGGGCGCCGAACCCGGTCGCGGTGCAGGCGCTCGACAAGCTGCTCATCCTGCATGCCGACCACGAGCAGAACTGCTCCACCTCGACCGTGCGGATCGTCGGCTCGAGCCACGCCAACATCTACGCGTCGGTCGCCGCCGGGATCAACGCGCTGTCCGGGCCGGCGCACGGCGGCGCCAACGAGGCCGTGCTCAAGATGCTCGCCGAGATCCGGGACAACGGCGGCGACGCCACGGACTTCATGCGGCGCGTGAAGAACAAGGAGTCGGGCGTCCGCCTCATGGGCTTCGGCCACCGGGTCTACAAGAACTACGACCCGCGCGCCGCGATCGTCAAGCGGCTGACCACCGACGTGCTGCACGCGTTGGGTACCGACGACCCGCTGCTGGACATCGCGATGACGCTCGAGGACATCGCGCTGCACGACGACTACTTCATCTCGCGCAAGCTGTACCCGAACGTCGACTTCTACACCGGCATCATCTACAAGGCGATGGGCTTCGACGAGTCGATGTTCACGCCGCTGTTCGCGCTCGGGCGCATGCCCGGCTGGATCGCCCAGTGGCGCGAGATGATGCTCGACCCGCAGACCAAGATCGGGCGCCCGCGCCAGATCTACACCGGCGCGACCGAGCGGGACTACGTGCCGGCCGCGGAGCGCTGACCGTCAGGAGGCGCCGTCCGCCAGCGTGATGACGACCCGGCCCGCCGCGACGGGGGCCGGGTCGTTCGCCGTCCAGCTCGTCGCACCGCGGGTCCACACCCGGTCGGCCACCTGCACCTTGTCGATCTGCAGCGTGCTGGCCACGGCGACCGACCACTGCGCGACCGCCCACGTGCCGTGCGCGGGGTCGCCCGGCGTCAGCGCGGTGCCGTCGAGCGTCACCGTGGCCTTCGTCCTCGCGGCCGGGTCGGCCGGCGTGGACGACGAGGGCAGCGCACCCAGGTCGCGCGTGACCCGGGCCAGCACGGCGGCCGACGAGCCCGCCGTGGTCGCCGTGGGCAGGGTGCACGTCAGCGCAGCGGGCGACCAGCCCGTCAGCGCGGAGGCGAAGGCCCGCGCCATCGGCTCGTCGTCCGCGTAGGCGTCGGGGAAGGCCGAGTGCTGCACCGCCTGTGCGGCCTGCGTGATGGGCAGCGAGGTGTAGTCCGGGACCTTGACCAGCCGGTCGTAGAAGGTGTTGGTCGCGTGCACCGGGTCCATGATCTGCGCCGGCGTGCCCCAGCCCTGCGACGGCCGCTGCTGGAACAGGCCGAGCGAGTCCCGGTCTCCGCCGGCGAGGTTGACCAGGCCGGACTCCTGCTGCGCGGTCGCCAGCGCGATCGTCGCGGCGCGGGCCGGCAGGCCGCGCCGGACTGCCACGGCGGCGATCAGCGCGGCGTTGTCCGCCTGGGCCGGAGCCAGCTGCGCGGCGCCTGCACCGGTGGTCGCCGTGCAGGCCGCGACGACCGGGACGCTCATGCTGCGGTCCAGCCACGCCACCACCGCCCACACGGCCGCGGCCCCGACGAGCGCCACGCTCACCGTCACCGCGGCGACCGCGGCCCACCTGCGGCGCGCCCGGCGCCGGGTCGGCCGCCTGCGGGTCGGGGCCATCGGCTCGTCCGCCGATCAGTTGGTGTGCAGCGCCGAGTTGAGCCGGATCCCGATGCCGGAGCGCGCCGACGCCTCGACCGCGCCCGTCAGCGAGTTGCGCCGGAACAGCACCCCGTCGCTGCCGGCAAGCTCCCGGGCCGCGACCACCCGGCCCTCCTGCCCGCCGATGCCGCGCAGCGTCACCTTCGTGCCCGCCGTGAGGTACAGGCCCGCCTCGACGACGCAGTCGTCGCCCAGCGGGATGCCCAGGCCGGAGTTGGCGCCGAGCAGCGTGCGCTGCCCGATCGACACCCGCACCGTCCCACCGCCGGACAGCGTGCCCATGATGGAGGCGCCGCCGCCCACGTCCGAGCCGTCGCCGATGACGACGCCCTGCGACACCCGGCCCTCGATCATCGCGACGCCGAGCGTGCCCGCGTTGTAGTTGACGAACCCGGCGTGCATCACCGTGGTGCCGGGGGACAGGTACGCACCGAGGCGCACCCGGTCGGCGTCGGCGATGCGCACCTGCGGCGGCACGACGTAGTCGACCATCCGGGGGAACCGGTCCACGCCGAGGACGGTGACCGGGCCGCGGGCCCGCAGTCGCGCGCGCGTCGTCTCGAAGTCGTCCGTCGCGCACGGGCCGGCCGAGGTCCACACCACGATGGGCAGCACGGCGAAGATGCCCTCGAGGTTCACGGTGTTGGGCGCCGCCAGGCGGTGCGACAGCACGTGCAGCCGCAGGTACCCGTCGGGCGTCGTGCGCGGCGGCTCGTCGAGGTCGATCTGCGTGACCACCGGCTCGGTGCGCACGCCGCGGGCCTCGTCATGCCCCGCGGCGGCGGCCAGGGCCGCCGGGGCCGGTGCGTCCTCGGGCCGGCGGCCGAGCGCCGGGGCGGGGTACCAGGTGTCGAGGACGGTCCCGCCGTCGGTCACCGTGGCCAGTCCGTGGCCCCAGGCCATGCGTTCCGTCATGATGGCCAGCGTACGGTGTGGGTCCGTCTCATCAGGACGTCGGTCGCCCGCCGCCGGGGCGCCGACTGCCTAAGGTGTGCACCGTGGCCGACCCCCGTGGTTTCCTCACCGTCCGGCACCGCGCGCTGTCGCCGGACCGCCCCGTCGCCGAGCGGGTCACCGACTGGTGCGAGGTCCACGCGCCGCACCCCGGCGACCCCGAGGCCCTCGCGCTGCTGCACGAGCAGTCCAGCCGGTGCATGAACTGCGGCGTCCCGTTCTGCCACTTCTCGTGCCCGCTCGGCAACCTCGTGCCGGAGTGGAACGACCTCGTGTGGCGCGGCCAGTGGGCGGACGCGGCGGACCGGTTGTTCCAGACGAACAACTTCCCCGAGTTCACCGGGCGGCTCTGCCCCGCACCGTGCGAGACCGGGTGCGTGCTGGGCATCAACCAGCCACCCGTGACCATCAAGAACGTCGAGGTGTCGATCGTCGAGGAGGCGTTCTCGCGGGGGTTCGTGACGCCCCACGTGCCGCGCTGGTACACCGGGCACACCGTCGCGGTCGTCGGCTCCGGCCCGGCCGGGCTCGCCGCCGCGCAGCAGCTGACGCGCGCCGGTCACACGGTCGCGGTCTACGAGCGCGCGGACGCGGCCGGCGGGCTGCTGCGGTACGGCATCCCCGAGTTCAAGCTGGAGAAGTCCGTCCTGGACCGCCGCCTGGCGCTCATGAAGGAGGAGGGCACGCGGTTCACGCTCGGCGTCGAGGTGGGCCGCGACGTGTCCGCCGCCGAGCTGGCACGGCGCTACGACGCGGTGCTGCTCGCCGTGGGCTCGACGACGCCGCGTGACCTGCCGGTGCCCGGCCGCGAGCTGGCCGGCGTGCTCCAGGCGATGGAGTTCCTGCCGCCGGCGAACCGTGCGGCCCGCGGCGAGGTGGTCGAGGACCAGCCGCTCGCGACCGGCAAGGACGTCGTCGTCATCGGCGGCGGCGACACCGGCGCCGACTGCCTCGGCACCGCGCTGCGCCAGGGCGCGCGGTCGGTGACGCAGCTGGAGATCATGCCTCGGCCGCCCGCCGAACGTCCCGCGGGCCAGCCGTGGCCCACCTACCCCATGGTGTTCCGCGTCTCCGCCGCGCACGAGGAGGGCGGCGAGCGGCTGTACGCCGTGTCGACGGTGGAGATCCTGGGCGACGAGGACGGCGCGGTGCGCGCGTTGCGGCTCGTCGAGGTGACCCCGGTCGACGGTCGGTTCGAGCCGGTGCCGGGCAGCGAGCGGGAGATCCCGGCGCAGCTGGTGCTGCTCGCGATGGGCTTCACCGGGCCGGAGCGCGGCCCCCTGCTGGAGCAGCTCGGGCTCGGGGTGACGCCCCGCGGCACGATCGCGCGCGACGACGGGTTCGCGACCGACGTCCCGGGTGTCTTCGTCGCCGGCGACGCCGGTCGGGGTCAGTCGCTCATCGTCTGGGCGATCGCGGAGGGCCGGGCGGCGGCCCGCGCGGTCGACGAGTACCTCTCGGGCGGCACCAGCGAGCTGCCGGCGCCCATCACCGCCGGCACCGTCAGCCTGCGGTTGTAGCACCGCGCGGAGGCGGCCGGGCCGGCGGCTGACCCGACGCCGCTAGGGTCGGGCCGTGGCCCTCGACCTGTCCGCCGACCTGCTGGCCCTCACCCGTGCGGTGGTGGACGTCCCGTCCGTGTCCGGGGACGAGGCCGCGCTGGCGGACCTCGTCGAGGCGGCGCTGCGCGGCTGCCCGCACCTGCGGGTCGACCGCGACGGCGACACGGTCGTCGCCCGCACGCAGCTCGGCCGCGACCGGCGCGTGGTGGTCGCCGGCCACCTGGACACCGTGCCGATCGCCGGCAACGTGCCCAGCCACGTCGAGGGTGATGTCGTCTGGGGCCGGGGGACCGTCGACATGAAGGCCGGCGTCGCGGTGATGCTGTCGCTCGCTGCGGAGCTGCGGGCACCGACGGTGGACGTCACCTGGGTGTTCTACGACCACGAGGAGGTCGCCGCGGAGCTCAACGGCCTGGGCCGCGTCGCGACCGCGCACCCCGACTGGCTCGCGGCCGACTTCGCCGTGCTGGGGGAGCCCACGGACGGCGGGGTCGAGGGCGGATGCAACGGCACGCTGCGTGCCGAGGTGGTGGTCACCGGAGTCGCCGCGCACTCGGCGCGCGCGTGGACCGGGGTCAACGCCGTGCACAAGGCGGGTGAGGTGCTGCGGCGCCTCGACGCCTACCGGCCGGCGACGATCACGGTGGACGGCCTGGACTACCGCGAGGGCCTCAACGCCGTCCTCGTCTCCGGCGGCACCGCCGGGAACGTCATCCCTGACCGATGCGTCGTCACCGTCAACTACCGCTTCGCCCCGTCCCGATCGGTCGAGGAGGCGACGGCCCACGTGCGCGAGGTCCTGGCGGGCTTCGACGTCACCGTGGTGGATGCCGCCGCCGGCGCCCGCCCCGGGCTGGACGACCCGTCGGCGCGTGGCTTCGTCGACGCCGTGCTCGGCGCCACCGGCCGGGCGCCGGTCGCGAAGCTCGGCTGGACGGACGTCGCCCGGTTCGCCGCGCTCGGCATCCCGGCCGTCAACTTCGGCCCCGGCGACCCGCTGCTGGCGCACACGGCCGGCGAGCGCTGCCCGGTCGCCCAGATCGTCCAGGTGCACGCGGCGCTGCTCGCGTGGCTCACGGCCTGATCCCAGGCTCGGCCGCAGGTTCCGGCCCTAGGCTGACGGCCATGACCGACCCGACCCCGGACCCCGGCGTGGCCAGGCGGCGCAAGGGCAACGGCTACCGCCGCGGACCTGTGGTGCTGCGCGGCGCCCAGGTCCCGGCCACCACGTCCGACGAGCGCCTGCTGACGCGTGTGGACAAGGTGACCTGGCTGCACGACGACCCCTGGCGTGTCATGCGGATCACCAGCGAGTTCGTCGAGGGCTTCGGGGCACTGGCCGAGGTGGGACCAGCGGTCAGCGTGTTCGGCTCGGCCCGCATCCGCAAGGGCGACCCGGAGTACACGCTGGCGCGGCGGGTGTCCGCGGGGCTGGTCCGTGCCGGCTACGCGGTGATCACGGGCGGCGGACCGGGGATCATGGAGGCCGCCAACCGAGGTGCCGTGGAGGCGGGGGGCCTGTCGGTCGGCCTGGGCATCGAGCTGCCGCACGAGCAGGGGCTCAACAAGTGGGTGGACCTGGGCATCCACTTCCGGTACTTCTTCGCCCGCAAGACGATGTTCGTCAAGTACGCCGAGGGCTTCGTCGTGCTGCCCGGCGGCTTCGGGACGCTCGACGAGCTGTTCGAGTCCCTCACCCTGGTCCAGACCCAGAAGGTCAGGGGCTTTCCCATCGTGCTCGTCGGCACGCAGTTCTGGGGCGGTCTCATCGACTGGATCCGGGAGACCGTCGCCGAGCGTGGCCTCATCGCGGCCGGCGACATCGACCTGCTGCACCTGACGGACGACCCCGACGAGGCCGTGCGGATCGTCGTCGAGCGGGCCGCCGAGCTGCGCGCGCAGGAGCAGGCCGCGTCCGAGCGCTCCACCGAGGGTGGCGCCGGGTGGTGACGGTGTGCTGAACGGGGTCCCCCTCGGTGCGCCACCGCTGCGGCTCCGTGGCCGCGTGCTGACCGGCCCGGTGGTGATGGCCGTGGTGAACCGCACCCCGGACTCGTTCTACGCGGCGGCGCGGCACGACGCGGAGGGCGCGCGGGACGCGATCGCGCGGGCGGCCGACGAGGGTGCACAGCTCGTCGACCTGGGCGGCGTGCGGGCGGGCCGGGGGCCCGAGGTGGGCGTGGCGGAGGAGATCGCGCGGATCGTGCCGCTCGTCGCCCACGTCCGCGCCGCCCATCCCGACCTGCTCGTCAGCGTCGACACCTGGCGCGCGGACGTGGCGACGGCGGCGGCCGGCGAGGGTGCCGACCTCATCAACGACACGTGGGCCGGGCACGACGAACGGCTCGTCGAGGTCGCCGCCGAGCGCGGTCTCGGCGTCGTCGTGTCGCACACCGGCGGGGCGGCGCCGCGCACCGACCCGTTCCGCGTGCAGTACGGCGAGAGCCTGGACGGCGTGGTCGACGACGTCGTCGCCACCCTGTCCGCCGGCGCGGCCCGGGCGGTCGGGCTGGGCATCGACCCCGCGTCCGTGCTGCTGGACCCCACGCACGACTTCGGCAAGAACACCTGGCACTCGTTGCACCTGCTGCGGCGCACGGAGGCGCTCGTCGCCCTCGGCCACCCGGTGCTCATGGCGCTGTCGCGCAAGGACTTCGTCGGCGAGACCCTCGGGCTGCCGGTCGACGAGCGGCTCGAGGGCACGCTCGCGGCGACCGCCGTCGCCGCGTGGCTGGGCGCGCGCGTCTTCCGCGCGCACGACGTGGCGGCGACCCGGCGCGTGCTCGACATGGTGGCCAGCGTGCGCGGCGAGCGCGCCCCGGCGGCGGCGGTGCGGGGGCTGGCATGAGCGAGCTGGCCACCGACGAGCCGGCGGTGACGGCGCGCCGCCGGCTCGACCCACGCGCCTGGCCCTGGTGGGGCCGCACGCTCGCGGTGTACGTCGTCAGCCGGCTGTTCACCGCCGTCGTCTTCCTCTGGGTGGCCGGGTACCAGAAGGCGAACGTCTGGACGTCGGCCCACCCGTCGTACTTCCCGTGGGTCGGGTTGATGTTCGACGGGTCGTGGTACAAGCAGATCGCGCTGCACGGCTACCCCGCGACGGTCCCGGTCGACGCCACCGGCGCCGTGCAGCAGAACGCCTGGGCGTTCTTCCCGCTGTACCCGGTGCTGGCGCGCGGCGTCATGGTCGTCACGCGGTTGCCGTGGGACGTCGCGGCGCCGCTGCTGTCCACCGCCCTGGCGGCCGGCGCGATGCTGCTCGTGCACCGCGTGGTCGCCGAGGGGGCGCCGCGCGCGGTCGAGCGCTGGCCCGGGCTGCCGCTGGCGACCGTCGCGCTGGTCTGCGCCTTCCCCACGGCGCCGGTGCTGCAGACCGCGTACACCGAGGCGCTCGCGCTGCTGCTGGTGGCGGGCGCGCTGCTGGCGATCATCCGGAGGCGCTACGGCTGGGCGGCGCTCGTCATCGTGCTGCTGGGGCTGACCCGTGCGGTCGCGTTGCCGATGGCCGCCGTGGTCGTCGTGCACGCCGGCGTGCGCTGGTGGGACGCGCGCCACGGGCGTGACGAGATGCGTCCGCGCACGGCCGTGACGCTGACGCTGCTGGCAGTGCTGGCCGTCGCCTCGGGCTTCCTGTGGCCGGCGATCTGCGGCTGGTGGACCGGCGACCCGAGCGCCTACCTGCAGACGCAGGAGTCGTGGCGCGGCCTGCACTCCGTGCAGCCGTTCATCGGCTGGACGTACGTGCCGCAGTTCTGGTTCCACGGTTCGTGGCCGTTGGTCGTCATCCCGGCGTTCGCCTTCACGGCGGCGGTGATCCTGGCGCCCTCGGCCTTCCGGCTCGGCCGCGAGATGCACGCGTGGGGCGCCGCGTACGTCGTCTACATCGCCGGGGTCGTCGAGCCCGGCAGCAGCCTGGCACGGTTCCTGCTCCTCGCGTTCCCGCTCGGCGCCGCGACGGCGGGTGCCGTGGGCCGCAGTCGGCGGGGACGGGCGGCGTGGCTGGCGTTCGTCCTGCTGCTCATGCTCGGGCTCCAGGTGCTCTGGATCCGCGAGATGTGGCTGTTCAACCCGCAGGGCGACTGGCCGCCGTGACGGCCGGGGCGCCGGTGCCCGGAACCGACGCCCGGACCCGTGACGGCCCTGTGACCTAGAATGTTGCGCGGAACCCCGTTCGCCCACCCGGGCATCGGTGCGACAGTGAAGGAGAGGCCCCGCATGGCCGCCATGAAGCCGAGGACCGGCGACGGACCGCTCGAGGTGACCAAGGAGGGTCGGGGCATCGTCATGCGGGTTCCGCTGGAGGGCGGTGGCCGCCTGGTCGTCGAGCTGTCCGCCACCGAGGCCACCGAGCTCGGCGAGGCCCTCACCTCTGCCGTCGGCTGACGAGGATGGCCGCACCCGAGCTGCGGCACCGCACGCCGCCCACCGTCACGCTCTCCGGGGCCCCGCTCGCCGACACGCCCCTGCTGACCGACGGTTCGGTGCAGGCGGTCGCGGTGCCGGTGGCGCCTGCTCGTCCCGGCGACGACGGGCTCGTCCCCGGCGTGGGGACCGCCCAGGTCGCCGCCCGCTACGGCATCGACCTGGCCGAGCTCGCCGAGCGGGCCGGCATGGCCGGCGCCGCCGGTGAGGCGCACGTCGTCCACCTGCCGCGTCCCGCCGGTTCGGCCGTCCGGCTGCCGTGGAGCGGGCTGCCGCTGCGCATCGTGCTGGTCGGTATCGGCGACGGCGGGCCGGGTGCGCTGCGGCGGGCCGGTGCGGCACTGGCCCGGTCGGTGCGCGGCCTGAACGCCGTCGCCACCACGCTGGGCGACGACGCCCGCGCCGACGCCTCGACCGTGGCCACCCTGACGCGCGCCGTCGTCGAGGGCTACCTGCTCGCGGCGTACCGGATGCCGTCCGTCGCGGCGTCCGACGAGCCGAAGCCGTCGGCCGACCTCGTGCTGCTCGGCCGCGACGGCCAGCGGACGGGCGCCGCCGTGGTCGCCGCGAAGATCGATGCCGCGGCGACGTGGCTCGTGCGTGACCTGGCCAACACGCCGTCGAACGTCAAGACGCCGGAGTGGATGGCCGAGCGCGCGCGCCGGCTCGGCGGGGACGCCGGGCTGTCGGTCGAGGTGCTCGGGCCCACGGAGCTCGCCGCCCAGGGGTTCGGCGCGGTGCTCGCGGTCGGTGCCGGTTCGGCGTCGCCGCCCCGGCTCGTCGTGCTGCGCCACACGCCGCCCGAGCCGGGTGGCAAGCACGTCGTCATCGTCGGGAAGGGCATCACGTACGACACCGGCGGCCTGGACATCAAGCCGCGCGAGTCGATGATGACGATGAAGACCGACATGGCCGGCTCGGCGGTCGCGCTGGCCACGGTCGTCGGCGCCGCGCAGTCCCGGTCGATCCACCGCGTCACCGCGGTGCTGCCGCTGGCGGAGAACCACTTCGGGGGCTCGTCGTACCGCCCGGGCGACGTGGTCACCACGTACGGCGGCACCACGGTCGAGGTGATGAACACCGACGCCGAGGGGCGCATGGTGCTGGCCGACGGCCTGGCGTTCGCCGATGCGACGCTCGAGCCGGACGTGCTCATCGACGTCGCGACGCTCACCGGCGCCGCCCGCATCGGGCTGGGCACGGGCATCGGCGCGCTCTACGCCACGGACGACGAGCTCGCCGGGGCCCTGGTGGCGGCCGGCGACGCGTCGGGCGAGCGGGTGTGGCCGATGCCGCTCGTCGAGGACTACGCGCCCACCACCGACTCCGAGATCGCGGACGTGCGCCAGACCGCCAACGAGCCGAAGGTCGGCGCCGGCTCGGTGTTCGCGGCGCTCTTCCTGCGCCACTTCGTGGGGCAGCGCCGTTGGGCACACCTCGACATCGCCGGTCCCGCCCGCGCCACCACCGACAAGCACGAGGTCACCGAGGGCGCCACCGGGTTCGGCGCACGGCTGCTGCTGCAGTACCTCGCCGACCTGCGCTGAGCGCGGGCGATCCGGCGGTCAGCGGCGGACGGCCACCAGCAGGCCGTCGCCGGTGGGCAGCAGCGCCGGGAGCAGGCGGTCGTCGTCGCGCACGGCGCGGCCGATCTCGCGGATCGTCGTGGTGACCTCGTCGCGCTTGGCCGGGTCGGCGACGCGGTCCTGCCACAGGGCGTCGTCGACGGCCAGCACCCCGCCGGGCCGCAGCAGCCGCACGGCCTGCTCGAGGTACGCGGGGTAGTGCTCCGGGTCGGCGTCGACGAGGACCAGGTCGTAGCCGTGGTCGGTGAGCCGGGGCAGCACGTCCAGCGCCCGGCCGGCGATGAGGCGGGTGCGCGTGGAGCGCACCCCCTCCTCGGCGAAGGCCTCGCGCGCCGCGCGCTGGTGCTCCACCTCGACGTCGATCGTCGTGAGCACCGCGTCCGGGGCCATGCCGCGCAGCAGGTAGAGGCCGCTGACCCCGGCGCCGGTGCCGATCTCGGCGACCGCACGGGCGGAGACGGTCGCGGCGAGCACGGAGAGGACCGCGCCGACACCGGGCGTGACGGGGGTGCAGCCGAGCTGGGACGCTCGCTCGCGCGCCCTGAGCAGAACGCCGTCCTCGGTGCCGAAGTCCTCGCAGTAGGCCCAGGACTGGGCCTTGTCGGTGCTGATGGCGCCCTCCCGGGATCGGACCTGGTCACAGGGTATCGGTGCACCCGCCGGCCGGCGGGGAACCGGGGCCGTGCAGCGCTCGTTCAGGCAGTGCTGGGACACTGGTGCGGAGACGTCCGAGGACAGGAGAACCGATGACCGCGCAGCCCGCCGAGTGGCAGGCGCCGACGTGGGAGGAGATCGTGCGCGAGCACTCCGCGCGCGTGTACCGGCTCGCCTACCGGCTGACGGGCAACCGCCACGACGCGGAGGACCTCACGCAGGAGACCTTCGTGCGGGTGTTCCGCTCGCTCGACTCCTACGTCCCGGGCACGTTCGAGGGCTGGCTGCACCGCATCACCACCAACCTGTTCCTCGACCAGGTGCGCCGCCGCAAGCGGATCCGGATGGACGTCACCGGCGACGAGTCGGCGGCCTGGCCGTCGGTGGACGCGTTGTCGTCGCCGGAGCGCGCCTACGAGCACGGCAACCTCGACTCCGACGTGCAGCGGGCGCTGGACGCGTTGCCGCCCGAGTACCGGGCCGCCGTGGTGCTGTGCGACATCGAGGGGCTGTCCTACGAGGAGATCGCCGTCACGCTCGGCATCAAGCTCGGGACGGTGCGCTCGCGCATCCACCGCGCACGCGCGCGGCTGCGCGAGTCGCTGGAGCACCGTCGGCCCGAACCGGCGCGCACCGGAGCGGACGACGAGGCGCGCGGATGACGCACCTGGGGTCGTGGCTCAGCGCGCTCGCGGACGGTCAGCTGCCGCCCGACGAGACGGAGCGCGCCCTGGCGCACGTCGCCACCTGCCCGCGCTGCGCCGACGAGCTGACGGCCGCCCGCGCGGCGCACCGCGCCCTGTCCGCGGCCGCGTCGGAGCCGATCGAGCCGGCACCCGACCTCACCGCCAGGCTGCTGTCGCTCGCGCCCGCCGGCACGCCCGCCCTGGCCGCGCACCCCGACCCGTTCGTGCCGACCACGCCTTTGCCCGGACGCTCGGCGGGCGTCCTGCTCGGTCGCTCCCGCGGCGTGCTGCGCACCGGTGCGCGCGGTACGCGGGCGGACGTCCCCGGTGGCGGCCACGCCGCGTCCCGCGTCGTCGTCGGCTCGGTCACCGGGATCGGGCTGGTGGCGGCGAGCCTGTTCGCGCTCGGTGCGCGCCCCGCCGTGGTGCCGTCGGCGCACCCCGGGCTCGCCCTCGACACGCTGGCCGAGGCCGCCACCGCGGCGCCGGTTACGTCGGCCGCCGTGGCGGGCTGGACGGTGCCGACGCTGCCCAGCGGCTGGTCGGTCACGGCGACGCGGTCCCACGCCTCCGCGGTCGAGGTCGACCTCAGCTGTGCCACGTCCACCGCCGTCGTCAGCGAGCGGCCGGGCCGGCTCGACGTCGCGGCGCTCGCCGGGCAGCCGACCCAGCAGGTGGGCGGCCGGACCGTCTACCTGCTCTCGTCGGAGCCCTGGCACGTCGCGTGGCAGGCCGACGGCGTCGTGGTCGAGGTCGTGGCGCCGGCCGCGGAACCCGACGTGGACAGCCTCGTCGCGGCCTTCCCGGCGGCGCCGTACGACGACGGGGTGCCGGCCCGGATCTCGCGCGGCTGGTCGGTCGTGGCCCACGCCCTCGCGGCGCCCTGACCGCCGCCGCCCCCCGCGTCGGGGCGCCCGAAGGGTGGGCTAGCCTGACCCGGTGATCGGAGTCAACGGGGGCGAGCTGATCATCCTGATCCTCGTCGTCGCCCTCGTCGTGGGCCCCGAACGGCTGCCGGGCTACGCCGAGCAGCTCGGCAGGTGGGTGCGTCGCATGCGCGGCTACCTGCAGGACGCGCGCCGGCGCGTCGACGCCGAGGTCGGTGACGCCGGCCTCGATTGGGAGGCGCTGGACCCGCGTCGGTACGATCCCCGGCGCATCGTCCGTGAGGCGTTGCTCGACGACCCGGCCGCACCGCCGCCGCCGGGGGCCGCCGGGACGTACGGCCGGGAGCCGGCGGCGCGACAGGTCTCGCCGGACGCCCCGACGCCGTACGACGACGAGGCGACCTGAGGAGAGGGAGAAGATGACCGGTGACGCGGGGCTGCCCCGGGTGTTCTCGGGCATGCAGCCGACGTCGGACTCGCTGCACCTGGGCAACTACCTCGGCGCGCTCATCCACTGGGTCGCGCTGCAGGAGGGGCACGAGGCCATCTACTGCGTCGTCGACCTGCATGCGCTGACCGCGCACCCGGACGGGGCGGTGCTGCGGGAGCGGACCCGCCGCACGGCGGCGCAGTACCTGGCCGCCGGCGTCGACCCCGATCGGTCGATCCTGTTCGTCCAGTCGCACGTGCCGGAGCACGCCGAGCTGTCGTGGGTGCTGTCCTGCCACACCGGGTTCGGCGAGGCCAACCGGATGACGCAGTTCAAGGACAAGTCGGCGCGCTACGGCGCCGAGGGGCAGAACGTCGGGCTGTTCACGTACCCGGTGCTCATGGCGGCCGACATCCTGCTCTACGACACCCGGTTCGTCCCGGTCGGCGAGGACCAGCGCCAGCACCTCGAGCTCTCGCGCAACCTCGCGCAGCGGGTCAACGGCCAGCTCGGGGCGGACACGTTCGTGGTGCCGGAGCCCTACATCGTCAAGGACACCGCGAAGATCTTCGACCTGCAGGACCCGACGGCCAAGATGAGCAAGTCGGCGGAGAGCCCCAACGGCCTCATCGAGCTGCTCGACGACCCGAAGGTCGTCGCCAAGCGCATCAGGAGCGCGGTGACCGACACCGAGCGCGAGATCCGGTTCGACCCCGAGACGAAGCCGGGTGTGTCCAACCTGCTGTCCATCCACTCCGCGATGTCGGGCGCGACGATCGCAGAGCTCGAGGCTCGCTACGCGGGCCACGGCTACGGCGACCTGAAGAAGGACCTGGTCGACGTGGTGACCGGTGCGCTGGAGCCGTTCCAGGAGCGGGTGCACCGTCTCCTGGCCGACCCGGGGACGCTCGACGACATCCTCGCCGGGGGTGCCGAGCGCGCCCGGGAGATCGCCGCCGGCACGCTCGACCGCGTCTACGAGCGCACGGGCCTGCTGCCGCGGCGGCGCGTCTGATGACGCTGCCCACACCGGGGCCCGACGAGGTGGTCATCGGGGTGGTGGTCACCGTGCCGGAGCCGCACGCCGGCCTGCTGGCCGCGGCCCGGCTGGCCAGCGGCGACCCGGAGGCGGCGACGATCCCGCCGCACGTGACGCTCGTCGGTCCGGTGGTCGTCCCGCGGCACGCGCTGCCCGAGGTGGATGCCCACCTCGAGGCGGTCGCGGCGACGCACCGGCCGTTCGTCGTGCACCTGCGTGGCACCGGGACCTTCCGGCCGGTGTCGCCGGTGGTCTTCGTCGCGCTGGCCCGGGGGATCGCGGACTGCGAGCAGCTGGAGCTGGCCACCCGGCGCGGCCCGCTGGAGTGTCCGCTGCGGTTCCCGTACCACCCGCACGTCACCGTCGCCCAGGAGGTCGACGAGGACGCCCTGGACGCCGTCGAGAAGCAGCTCGGCGACTTCGACGGCACGTTCATCGTGACGACGCTCGACCGGTACGTGAACGACGAGGACGGCATGTGGCGTCCGGTGCGCAGCTTCGCCCTCACGGGTCACGGCGGCCGGGTGGCGGACGGCGGTCGCTCGTAGGCTGACGAGGGTGCGTGCGCTGAGGGAACGCATCGACAAGGTGGCAGCCTGGTGGCGAGCGACGCGGGCCGCTCGCGCACTGGCGCGCTTCGGCTCGGCCGGTGGTGGTCTGCTGACCGGTGGCATCGCCTACTCGACGTTCTTCTCGATCCTGGCGGCGCTGACGCTGGGCTGGAGCGTGTTCGCCGCGGTGCTGGGCGGCCACCACGCGTTGCGCACCCAGGTCGTCGATGCCCTGGACACCACGCTGCCGGGCCTGGTCGCGACCCCGGGCGGCCACGGGCTGATCAGCACCGACCAGATCCGGCTGTCGGCCGGAGTGTCGGTCGCGGGCGCCGTCGCCGTGGTGGCCCTGCTGCTCAGCGCCGTGTCCGCGGTGTCCGCCCTGCGTACCGCGGTGCGTGCCATGCTTGGGGCGCAGGACCGGCCGAACGTCGTCGTCGGCAAGCTGCACGAGCTCGTGGGCCTCGTCGGGATCGCGTTCTCGGTGCTGGTCTCCGCGGTGCTGACGCTCGCGCTGTCGACCATCACCGACCGGCTGGCGTCCTGGCTCGGCCACCCCGGGATGGCCGGCCCCGCGGTCCGGGTGCTCGGCATCGTCGTCTCGTTCCTCGTGGACGCGGCGACGTTCGTGCTCGTCGTTCGGGTGCTCGCGGGGCAGCGGCCGCCGCGCCGGGACCTGCTGGTCGGGGCCGCGATCGCCGGCGTGGGCCTCGGTGCGCTCCGGCTGCTCGGCACGTCCGTGGTGTCGGGCAGCATCCGCAGCTACCCGGTGCTGGCGCCGTTCGCCACCGTCGTGGTGCTGCTGGCCTGGGTCAACCTCATAGCGCGCATCGTGCTGACCGCGGCCGCCTGGACCGCGAACCCGCCGCCGGCGTCGCCGACCGCCCCCACCGGGCAGGGCGCGGCGGACGTGGACCGCGCGGCGGCCGGCGGCGACGAGGCCCGGCGTCAGTAGGCGCGCGTGATCATCGCGCGCTTGACCTCGGCGATCGCCTTGGTCACCTCGATGCCGCGCGGGCAGGCGTCCGTGCAGTTGAAGGTGGTGCGGCAGCGCCACACGCCTTCCTTGTCGTTGAGGATCTCCAGTCGCTGCGCGGCGGCGCTGTCCCGGCTGTCGAAGATGAACCGGTGCGCGTTGACGATCGCCGCGGGGCCGAAGTACTGGCCGTCGTTCCAGAACACCGGGCAGCTCGAGGTGCAGCAGGCGCACAGGATGCACTTGGTGGTGTCGTCGTACCGGGCGCGCTGCTCGGGCGACTGCAGTCGCTCGCGCGTCGGCGCGTTCCCGGCGGTGACGAGGAACGGCATGACCTCGCGGTAGGACGCGAAGAACGGCTCCATGTCGACCACGAGGTCCTTGATCACCTGGAGCCCCTTGATGGGCTCGATGGTGATGGGCTTGGACGGGTCGAGGTCCTTGAGCAGCGTCTTGCACGCCAGCCGGTTGCGGCCGTTGATGCGCATCGCGTCCGAGCCGCACACGCCGTGCGCGCACGAGCGGCGGAAGGTCAGCGTGCCGTCCTGCTCCCACTTGACCTTGTGGAGCGCGTCCAGCACGCGGTCCGTGCCGTGGACGCGGACGGTGAAGTCCTGCCAGTAGGCCTCGGCCTGCGGTGCCGGTGCGCCGTACGGCGCCGCGCCGTCGGTCTCGGGAGGCAGGTAGCGGCGGATCTTGAGGTGCACCTCGAAGGACGGCACCTCGCCCAGCTGCTGGGGCGCTTCCTGGGTGGCGGTCATCAGTACTTGCGCTCCATCGGCTGGTAGCGAGTCACGGTGACGGGCTTGGAGCCCAGCATGAGCTGGTAGTCGTCGAACGCGGTGACCCAGTGGAAGGCGCCGTCGGGGTCGCCGTCGGTGTCCTCCGGCTTCACCGACAGCGGGCGACGGTAGGCCAGCGTGTGCCGCATGTACCCGGCGTCGTCCCGCTTCGGGAAGTCCTCGCGGAAGTGGCCGCCACGCGACTCCTTGCGGTTGATGGCGCCGACGACGACGGTCTCGGCGACGTCGAGCAGGAAGCCCAGCTCCACGGCCTCCAGGAGGTCGGTGTTGAACGTCCGCGACCTGTCCTGCACGCCCACCGCGGCGTACCGCTGGCGCAGCGCCCGGATGTCCTGCAGCGCCCGCTGCAGCGACTCGTCCGTGCGGAACACCTGGGCGTTGGTGTCCATGGTCTGCTGCAGCTCGGTGCGGATGTCCGCGACGCGCTCCCCGTCGGACCGGGTCCGGATCGCCTCGAGCTCGGCGACGACGGGCCCCGCCGGGTCGTCGGGCAGCGGGACGAGCTCGGCGGTGGCGGCGTACGCCGCCGCGGCGCGCCCGGAGCGCTTGCCGAAGACGTTGATGTCGAGCAGCGAGTTGGTGCCCAGCCGGTTCGAGCCGTGCACGGACACGCACGCGCACTCGCCGGCGGCGTACAGACCGCGGATGACGTCGGTGGCGTTGCGCAGCACCTCACCCTCGACGTTGGTCGGCACCCCGCCCATCATGTAGTGCGCGGTCGGGTAGACCGGTACCGGCTCGGTGTACGGCTCCACACCGAGGTAGGTGCGGGCGAACTCGGTGATGTCCGGCAGCTTGGCGTCGATGACGGCCGGCTCGAGGTGCGTGAGGTCGAGCAGCACGTAGTCCTTGTGGGGGCCGGCGCCACGACCCTCGCGCACCTCGTTGGCCATCGAGCGCGCGACGATGTCGCGCGGCGCGAGGTCCTTGATGGTCGGGGCGTAGCGCTCCATGAAGCGCTCGCCCTCGGAGTTGCGCAGGATCGCGCCCTCGCCGCGGGCCGCCTCGGACAGCAGGATGCCCAGGCCCGCCAGCCCGGTCGGGTGGAACTGGAAGAACTCCATGTCCTCCAGCGGGATGCCGCGCCGGTAGGCCAGCGCGATGCCGTCACCGGTGAGGGTGTGGGCGTTCGACGTGGTCTTGAAGATCTTCCCGGCGCCGCCGGTGGCGAGGATGACGGCCTTGGCGTGGAACACGTGGATCTCGCCGGTCGCCAGCTCGTAGGCGACGACACCGGAGACATGCACCTCTTCCCCCGCGGGGACGTGGGTCGCGGCCAGGTCGTGGTCCACCAGCAGGTCGAGGACGTAGAACTCGTTGTAGAACTCGACGTCCTGCTTGACGCAGTTCTGGTACAGCGTCTGCAGGATCATGTGGCCGGTGCGGTCCGCGGCGTAGCAGGCCCGGCGCACCGGGGCGTCGCCGTGGTTGCGGGTGTGACCGCCGAACCGGCGCTGGTCGATCTTGCCCTCGGGCGTCCGGTTGAACGGCAGCCCCATCTTCTCCAGGTCGAGGACCGCGTCGATGGCCTCCTTGGCCATGATCTCCGCGGCGTCCTGGTCGACGAGGTAGTCGCCGCCCTTGACCGTGTCGAAGGTGTGCCACTCCCAGTTGTCCTCCTCCACGTTGGCCAGTGCGGCGCACATGCCGCCCTGGGCCGCCCCGGTGTGGGAGCGCGTGGGGTACAGCTTGGAGATGACCGCCGTGCGGGCCTGCGTCGACGCCTCGAGGGCGGCACGCATCCCGGCGCCGCCGGCGCCGACGATCACTACGTCGTACTCATGTGTCTGCATCGTTCGTCAGTCCTCGTCAGGCCGTGCAGAAGGAGGGCAGCAGGTCCGCCGGCGCCCCGGGTGGGCACGGGTTGAAGGTGAAGATCACCAAGGTGCCGAGCACGACGATGACGACGGCCGCCAGGTAGAGCAGCGACTTGAGCACCAGCCGGGTGCCGGCGCGCTCGGCGTAGTCGTTGATGATCGTCCGCACGCCGTTGGTGCCGTGGACCATCGCCAGCCACAGCATGAGCAGGTCCCACACCTGCCAGATCGGCTGGGCCCACTTGCCCGCGACGAACCCGAAGTCGATCGCGTGCACGCCGCCGTCGGTGATGAGGTTGGTGATGAGGTGCCCGAAGATCAGCACGATCAGCAGCACGCCGGACGCGCGCATGAAGATCCAGCCGATCATCTCGGCGTTGGTCCGGGAGGTCTTGCGGGTGGCCCGCGAGCGGGGCTCGGCGATGGTGGTCATCAGTGGCTCCCGAACGTGTGCACCAGCTGCACCGGCAGGAAGCCCGCCATGAGCAGCACCCACAGGCCGACGACCACCCAGAGCATGACGCGCTGGTACTTCGGCCCCTTCGCCCAGAAGTCCACGAGGATGATCCGCAGGCCGTTGAGCGCGTGGAACACGATCGCCGCGACGAGGCCGGCCTCACCGAGCCCCATGACCGGGTTCTTGTACGTCCCGATCACCTCGTTGTACGCCTGCGGCGACACGCGGACCAGCGCGGTGTCGAGCACGTGGACCAGCAGGAAGAAGAAGATCGCGACGCCGGTGACCCGGTGCGCGACCCAAGACCACATGCCTTCGCGCCCGCGGTAGAGCGTTCCGGCCGGCCTCGTGGATGCAGGGGCTGCAGCTGCCACGGTCGGGGCCTCCTGGCGAATGGAGCGGATGGACGTCGACGTCCCGACGTCACTGTAGTGACTCGATGTCGAGATATCCCACCACGCCCGCGCGTCACGGCCGGCCGGGGAGCACCGGGCGTCACCGGTACCCTGTCGGCCATGTCGGCCGATCGCCCCGGACCCCTGCCCGCCGTCACACCCATCGCCGGCTTCCACGCGGTGGTCCCGGCGGGTGGTGCCGGGACCCGGTTGTGGCCGCTGTCCCGCGCGGGACGGCCCAAGTTCCTGCTCGACCTCACGGGCTCCGGGCGCACGCTGCTGCAGGCGACGATCGACCGGCTGCTGCCCCTCACCGGCCCGGGTGGCGTGCTCGTGGTCACCGGGTCGGTCCACGCCGACGCGGTGCGCGCCCAGCTGCCCGAGGTCGGTGCGGACGACGTGCTCCCCGAGCCGTCGCCCCGCGACTCGATGGCCGCGATCGGTCTGGCGGCCGCCGTCCTGGAGCGACGCCACGGCGGCGAGGCCGTGCTCGGGTCGTTCGCCGCCGACCACGTCATCACCGGGCCCGAGGAGTTCGCGCGCGCCGTGCGCGAGGGCGTCGCGGCGGCCCGCGCCGGCTACGTCGCGACCATCGGCATCGAGGCGACCGAGCCGTCCACGGCCTTCGGCTACGTGCACGCCGGCGAACCGCTCGGCGTCGCGCAGGCGCCGAGCGCCCGGCACGTCGTCGGCTTCACGGAGAAGCCGGACGCGGCCACGGCGACGCAGTACCTCGCGACGGGGGAGTACCGCTGGAACGCCGGCATGTTCATCGTGCAGGCGGGCGTCCTCCTCGACCACCTCGCCGCGCAGATCCCTGCGCTGGCGGCGGGCGTGCGCCGGATCGCCGCGGCCTGGGACACCCCGGCGCGGGACGACGAGGTCGCGGCCACCTGGCCGGGTCTGACGAAGATCGCCATCGACCACGCGATCGCCGAACCGGTGGCGGAGGCCGGCGGCGTCGCCGTGGTCCCGGGCGGCTTCGGCTGGGACGACATCGGCGACTTCGCGTCGCTGGCGGCACTGCTCGCCTCGCCGTCAGGCGCCCGGCCGGCCACCCGGACGTTGGGCGACGAGCAGGCGGTGCTCCGGATCGGTGCGGACGACGCGCTCGTGGTCACCGCCGGCCGCGCCGTCAGCGTGGTCGGGATCCCTGGTGCCGTGGTGGTCGACACCCCGGATGCGGTGCTGGTGACCACACGCGCGCACGCGCAGGCGGTCAAGGCGGCCGTCGACGCGTGGCGCGCCGCGGGCCGGGCGGACCTGCTGTAGCGCCACCAGGCCCGGCCCCGACGCCCGTCGAGCCGGCCGGCGCGGGTCCGCGGTGCCCGGTCTCGGCACGGGGTCAGCGCCTGGTGGGCGCGTCGTGGGCGGGTCGTCGGCGGGTCCTCGGCAGGTGGTCGGCAGGTGGTCGGCACCGTCCGGCGCGCCGGGGTGTCCACGGTGCGGTCCGCTCTGCAGGCCGATGTTCCAATGCGGTAACGGATGCCCCGCGGGACGCCTTCCGTCATCGCCACGGCACGCCGGGCTCACTAGGGTTGCCAACCGATTGATTGTGGCCGATCGGCCCCCGTCCCCACGGCGACTCAACGACGCGTCGCCGTGGGGCGGATCCGCCTTCCGGCCTGGGCACGACAACCAGGAGAGTCCGTGAAGAACATTCTGCGCACAGCGGCGATCGCCGCGATCGCCGCGCTGGCGCTCACCGCATGTGGCGCCGCCCCTTCGTCGACCTCGACGGCCGGGAGCACTGCCGGTGGCACCGCGAGCGGCGCGGCCACGCCGAGCGCCACCCCGCTGAACTTCAAGGCGTGCATCGTCTCCGACCAGGGCGGGTTCGACGACAAGAGCTTCAACCAGCTGTCGTTCGAGGGGGTCCAGAAGGCGACCAAGGAGCTCAACGCCGGGTTCAAGTACGTCCAGTCGCACACGCCGACGGACTACGGACCGAACCTGCAGGCCATGGCGACCGAGGGCTGCAACCTCATCTTCTCGGTCGGCTTCAACCTCTCGGCCGACACCGTCACGGCTGCCCTGGCGAACCCGAGCATCCACTACGCGCTCGTCGACGACCCGGCGGACAACAACAACGACGGCAAGACCGACGCCCCGAACATCAAGCCCATCCTCTACGACACGGCGCAGGCCGCGTTCCTCGCCGGCTACCTCGCCGCGGGCTACTCGAAGACCGGCAAGGTCGGCACGTTCGGCGGTCAGCCCTACCCGACCGTCACGATCTTCATGGACGGCTTCCTGCAGGGCGTGAAGTACTACGACCAGCAGAAGAGCAAGAACGTCCAGGTCGTCGGCTGGGACGGCAAGAACGGCCAGTTCACCGGCGGCTTCGCCGCGAACGACACGGCCAAGGGCGTCGCCCAGCAGGTCATCGACCAGGGCGTCGACGTGCTGCTGCCGGTCGGTGGCCCGATCTACCAGTCGGCCCTCGCCGCGATCAAGGACTCGGGCAAGGACATCGCGCTCATCGGCGTCGACGCCGACCAGTACGTCACCGACCCGAACGTGGACCCGTACATCCTCACCTCGATCGAGAAGAAGATGGACGTGTCGACGTACGACACCACCAAGGCCGCGGCCAAGGGCGACTTCGACCCGACGCGCTACGTCGGCACGCTCGCCAACGGCGGCGTGGACATCGCCCCGCTGCACAACTTCCAGAGCAAGGTCGACCCGGCGCTCGTCGCCGAGGTCCAGCAGCTCAAGCAGGACATCATCAACGGCAAGGTGAAGGTCACCTCCTACCTGGCCAAGTGAGCCCACCGCTACCGGGGAGGCCGCTTCCGCGGCCTCCCCGGCAGCGTGTCTGCGCGCGTCCACCGTGGAGCTGAGGATCGGGACAATGAAGCTCGAGCTGCGGGGCATCACCAAGCGCTTCGGCGCCCTGGTGGCCAACGACCACATCGACCTGACCGTCGAGCCCGGCGAGATCCACTGCCTGCTGGGCGAGAACGGTGCCGGCAAGACCACCCTGATGAACGTCCTCTACGGGCTGTACCAGGCCGACGAGGGCGAGATCGTCATCGACGACGCGGTGCAGCACTTCGCCGGCCCGGGCGACGCCATGGCCGCCGGGATCGGCATGGTGCACCAGCACTTCATGCTCATCCCCGTCTTCACCGTCGCCGAGAACGTCGTGCTCGGCCACGAGCAGACCAAGGGCGTGCGCCTCGACCTCGACGCCGCCCGCGCGCAGGTGCGCGAGATCGCGTCACGGTTCGGGTTCCACGTCGACCCCGACGCCGTCGTCGAGGACCTGCCGGTCGGCGTGCAGCAACGCGTGGAGATCATCAAGGCGCTGTCGCGCGAGGCCAAGATCCTCGTGTTCGACGAGCCCACCGCGGTGCTCACGCCGCAGGAGACCGACGAGTTCATGGCGATCATGCGCCAGCTGCGGGACTCCGGGGCGGCGATCGTCTTCATCACGCACAAGCTGCGTGAGGTCCGCGAGGTGGCGGACCGCATCACCGTGGTGCGCCGCGGCAAGATCGTCGGCGAGGCGCACCCCGGGGCGTCGGACGCGGAGCTGGCGTCGCTCATGGTGGGCCGGGCCGTCGAGCTGACGGTCCACAAGGACCCGCCGCGGTACTCGGACGCGCTGCTCGAGGTGTCCGGGCTGACGGTGAGCGACCCCGGCGGTGCGGTGCTGGTCGACGACGTGTCGTTCCGCGTGCGCGGCGGTGAGGTGCTCATCGTCGCCGGGGTGCAGGGCAACGGCCAGACCGAGCTCGGCGAGGCGCTCGCCGGCCTGACCGCGGCCACCGGCAGCGTCCGGCTCGACGGCGTCGAGCTGCTCGGCAGGTCGGTGCGTGAGGTGCTGGACGCCGGGGTCGGCTACGTCCCGGAGGACCGTTCGACCGACGGCCTCATCGGCTCGTTCACGGTGGCCGAGAACCTGGTCCTCGACCGGGTCTCCGGACCGCCCTTCGTGCGGGGCGGCGCGCTGCAGCTGGGCGCGCGCGACGAGTTCGCACGCAAGGCCGTCGAGGAGTTCGACATCCGGACCCAGGGCATCGGTGAGGCCGCCGGCCGGCTGTCGGGCGGCAACCAGCAGAAGGTCGTGGTGGCCCGCGAGCTGTCGCGAGACCTCAAGCTCCTGGTCGCGGCGCAGCCGACGCGCGGCGTCGACGTCGGGTCGATCGAGTTCATCCACAAGCGGATCGTCGCGGCCCGCGACGCGGGGGTACCCGTCGTCGTCGTGGCGACCGAGCTGGACGAGGCGGCCGCGCTGGGCGACCGGATCCTCGTGATGTACCGCGGCCGCGTCATCGGCATCGTGCCGGCGACCACGCCGTGGGACCAGCTCGGACTGATGATGGCGGGCGTCGCGCCCGAAGGGACGGTGGCGGCATGAGCGCCGCGCAGGCAGCGGCCGAGCGGCCGCAGCAGCACCACGGGCCGGAGGCCGGCGACGACCGCTGGCGCGAGGCCCTCCGCCGGATCGTCTCCGGCAGCTGGGCGGTGTCGCTCGGGGCCGTGGTCCTGGCGATCCTCGTCGGCTCGATCATGATCGCCGCCACCGACCAGGGGGTCCGGACGGCGATCGGCTACTTCGGCGCCCGGCCGCAGGACACCTTCTCGGCGATCGGCACCGCGGTGGGCGGCGCCTACTCGTCGCTGTTCCGGGGTGCGGTGTGGGACTTCCACGCCACGAGCTTCGGCAACGCGATCCGGCCGCTCACCGACTCGTTGACGCAGGCGACGCCGCTCATCACCGCCGGGCTCGGCGTGGCGGTCGGCTTCCGCGCCGGCCAGTTCAACATCGGTGGCCGTGGCCAGATGCTCATGGCGGCGGTGGCCGGTGGCTGGATCGGGTTCGGCCTCAACCTGCCGCCCGTGATCCACATGCTCGTCGCGATCGCCGCCGGCATCATCGGCGGGGCGATCTGGGCCGGCGTCGCCGGCGTGCTCAAGGCGACCACCGGTGCGCACGAGGTGATCGTCACGATCATGCTCAACTACGTCGCGTTCTACATCCTCGGCTACCTGCTGGCCACGCCCGGCCTGCTGCAGGCGCCCGGCTCATCGAACCCGAAGACGGCGCCCATGAAGCCGAACGCGATCATGCCGCTCCTGCTCGGCCCGAAGTTCGCGCTGCACTGGGGTTTCATCTTCGCGTTGCTCGCGGTGGCCTTCACGTGGTGGCTGCTGGAGCGTTCCCGGCTCGGCTTCGAGTTCCGGGCCGTCGGGGAGAACCCCGCCGCGGCACGGGTCGCCGGCATCGACGTCAAGCGGACCACGGTCGCCGTCATGCTCGTCGGCGGCGCGCTCGTCGGCCTCGCGGGTGTCACCCAGGTGCTGGGGACGACCACGACCGGGTTCGGCGACGGGATCGACGCCGGAGTCGGGTTCGACGCCATCACGGTGGCCCTGCTGGGGCGCTCGACGCCGCTCGGCGTGCTCGGTGCGGCCATCCTCTTCGGCGCGTTCCGCGCCGGCGGGGCGACCATGCAGGCGGCCGTCGGCGTGCCGATCGAGATCGTCCAGGTGGTGCAGGCGCTCATCGTGCTGTTCATCGCGGCGCCGCCGCTGGTGCGCGCGGTGTTCCGGCTGCCGCAACCCGGCTCGCGGCCGCGCCGTGCGGCGGCGACGGCGGCGGAGGTGGCGGCATGAGCGCCGTCACCGCGACCCCGGACTCCACGTCGGTCTCCGCGGACCTGCGCCACGTCGTCGTCGTCAGCCGCAAGACGCCGATCGCGCTGGCGATCATCACCGCGCTCGCCACGCTGCTGTACGGGCTCGGCTCGCGCCCCGGATACACGCACTTCCGGTTCTCGGAGTACGGCGACCCGGTGCAGCTGCCGACGCTCAGCGTCAACGGCATGGCCACCGCGTGGCTCAGCCTGGTGGTGCTCGCCGTGCTGGTCGTCGCGGCGGTGGGGTTCGTCGCCAGGCAGCGCAAGGCCCCGGTGTGGGTACCGCTGGTGTTCGCGCTCGTCGCGATCATCGGGTTCCTCGGCTGGGCCGGCGCGGGCTCGACGGCCGAGTACCCGGTGGTGTCGCTCGTGCGGGGTTCGGTGGTGCTGGCCGTGCCGCTCGTGTTCGGCGCGCTGGGAGGCGTGATCGGCGAGCGGGCCGGCGTCGTCAACATCGCGATCGAGAGCCAGCTGCTGTTCGGCGCCTTCGGTGCGGCGATCGTCGGCTCCCTCACCCACAACCCGTACGTCGGCACGCTCGCCGCGATCGTCGCCGGCGTGCTCGTCGCGCTCGTGCTCGGTGTGTTCGCGATCACGTACCGGGTCGACCAGATCATCGTCGGCGTCGTCCTCAACGTGCTGGTGTACGGCCTCACCGACTTCCTGTACTCGCAGGTGCTGGTCCCGAACGGGACGCGGCTCAACACGACGGTGCGCTTCGAGGGCGTGGCGATCCCCGGGCTGTCGCGGATCCCCGTGCTCGGTCCGGCGCTGTTCCGCCAGTCGATCCTCGTCTACGCGATGTACCTCGCCGTGCCGATGGTCTGGTTCGCGCTCTACCGCACGCGCTGGGGCCTGCGGCTGCGTGCCGTCGGCGAGCACCCGCAGGCGGCCGACACGGTGGGCATCAAGGTGGCCCGGGTGCGGTACCGCGCGCTGGCCGTCGCGGGCGCCGTGGTGGGGCTCGGCGGTGCGTTCTACACCGTGGTGTCGATCTCGTCCTTCGGCCGGGAGATGACCGCCGGCGCCGGCTACATCGCGCTCGCCGCGGTCATCTTCGGCAAGTGGGACCCGGTGCGGGCCGCGCTCGCGGCGCTGCTCTTCGGTGCGGCGACCAACCTCCAGGGCACCCTGTCCGTGGTGGGGGCGCCGGTGCCCAGCCAGTTCATGCTCATGCTGCCGTACGTGGTGACGATCCTGGCCGTCGCCGGGTTCGTCGGGCGCTCCCGGGCGCCGGCGGCGGACGGCACGCCGTACATCAAGGAGTGACGTGACCGACGTCGACTGGGCCGCGCTGCGCGCGGTCGCCACGGGCATGCTGGCGCACGCCTACGTGCCGTACTCGCACTACCCGGTCGGGGCGGCGGCGCTCGTCGACGACGGCCGGGTGGTGTCGGGCTGCAACGTCGAGAACGCGTCCTACGGAGTGACGCTGTGCGCCGAGTGCGGCCTCGTGTCGCAGCTGGCCGCCACCGGCGGCGGCCGGCTCGTCGCGTTCACGTGCGTCGACGGGCACGGCGACGTGCTGGCGCCCTGCGGCCGGTGCCGGCAGCTGTTGTTCGAGCACGGCGGGCGCTCGCTGCTCGTCGAGACGAAGGTGGGAGTGGCGACGATGGACGAGGTGCTGCCCGGCGCGTTCGGGCCCGACGACCTGGGGCAGGCGCGGTGACCGGGACCGGCGCCGGGGCCGCCGGGGCGGCGCGTGCGGTCGAGCCGTTCGACGCCGTCGACGTCATCGTCGCCAAGCGCGACGGCCGCCGGCTGAGCGACCCGCAGATCGACTGGGTCGTCGACGCCTACACCCGCGGCGTGGTGGCGGACGAGCAGATGTCGGCCCTGGCGATGGCGATCCTGCTCAACGGCATGTCGCGGTCGGAGATCGCGCGCTGGACCGCGGCGATGATCGCCTCGGGCGAACGGCTCGACTTCTCCGGGCTGGGACGTCCCACCGCGGACAAGCACTCGACGGGCGGGGTGGGCGACAAGATCACGCTGCCGCTGGCGCCGCTCGTCGCGGTGTTCGGCGTGGCGGTGCCACAGCTGTCCGGACGCGGGCTGGGCCACACCGGCGGCACCCTCGACAAGCTGGAGTCGATCCCCGGCTGGCGGGCCGCGCTGACGAACGAGGAGATGCTCGCCCAGCTGGGCGGCGTGGGTGCGGTGATCTGCGCGGCCGGCTCCGGCCTGGCGCCGGCGGACCGCAAGCTGTACGCCCTGCGGGACGTCACCGGAACCGTCGAGGCGATCCCGCTGATCGCTAGCTCGATCATGAGCAAGAAGATCGCCGAGGGCACCGGCGCCCTGGTGCTCGACGTCAAGGTCGGCACCGGCGCGTTCATGCACGACGAGGCCCGCGCCCGCGAGCTCGCCGAGACGATGGTCGCGCTCGGCACGGACGCCGGCGTCACCACCGTCGCGCTGCTGACGGACATGAACACCCCGCTCGGCCTGACCGCCGGCAACGCGCTCGAGGTCCGGGAGTCGCTCGAGGTGCTCGCCGGCGGCGGACCGGCAGACGTCGTGGAGCTCACCGTGGCGCTCGCCCGGGAGATGCTGGCGGCGGCCGGGCGGCCTGATGCCGATCCCGCGGCCGCCCTCGCCGACGGCCGGGCGATGGACTCGTGGCGCGCGATGATCCGGGCCCAGGGCGGTGATCCCGAGGCTCCGCTGCCGGTGGCGAGGCACACCGAGGAGATCCGGGCCGCCGCGACGGGCGTGCTCGCCGAGGTGGACGCCATGGCGGTCGGCGTCGCCGCATGGCGGCTCGGCGCGGGCCGTGCCCGCAAGGAGGACCCGGTGCAGGCCGGTGCCGGCGTGGAGCTGTTCGCCAAGCCGGGGCAGCGGGTCACGGCCGGACAGGTGCTGGCCCGGCTGCACACCGACACCCCGGACCGGTTCGCGCGTGCCACCGAGGCGCTCGCCGAGACCTTCGTCGTGCGGGACGAGGCGCCGGCGCCGCGCCCGCTCGTGCTGGGCCGCATCGCCTGACGGTGTCGGCAGGCCGCCGCGCGGCGGGAACAGGCGTGGCCCAGGCCACGCCGGCGCGCGGAGTGTAGGTGTTCGGGCCGCGGTCGCCCAAGGGACCTGTGGGGGTGGCACCGCCCCGGCGTCCGCGTGAGGATGGGTGTGCTCGATGACGAGCTTGCCGGAGGAAGGGGCGCACATGACCACCGTGCCTGGACCCGAGGCCTGGCGGGACGCCGGCCTCGCGCCGGTCGAGCCTGACGTGCCGCGTCGCCTCGGTGACGAGGAGGCGGCGCCCGACGAGGAGGCGCTCGACCCGGAGGACCACGACCCGGACTTCCCGCGTGCGGACCGCGAGGGCCGGGCGGACGAGGCGGATGTCGTCGAGCAGGACATCGAGGTTCCGCTGGACGACGACGGCGCGGACGACGACGAGTGACGGCGGTCGCGATGACGGCACTACGGTGAGCGCATGACGAGCCAGCCGGACCCGGGCGAGTCGCCCGAGGGTTCCTCCGGGGTCCCGTCCGCCGACGACGAGCGGCGGCGGGACCTGCTGGCCGTCATCCCGTCGCTGCCGAAGGTGCTGCTGCACGACCACCTCGACGGCGGCGTGCGCCCGGCCACGGTGGTGGACCTCGCGGCTGCGCTGGACCATCCGTTGCCCACGACCGATCCCGACGAGCTCGGCGCGTGGTTCCGCGCGGCGGCCTACTCCGGCTCGCTCGAGCGGTACCTCGAGACGTTCGCCCACACGGCCGGCGTGATGCAGACCAGCGAGGGGCTGCGACGGGTCGCCCGGGAGGCCGTGCTGGATCTGGCGGCGGACGGCGTCGTCTACGCCGAGTCGCGGTTCGCCCCCGAGCTGCACACCGAGCGGGGCCTGAGCCCGGAGCAGGTCGTCGACGCGGTCCTCGAGGGTTTCGACCAGGGGATGCGCGAGGCGGCCGACGGCGGCCGCGGCATCGTCGTGCGCGCCCTGCTGACCGCCATGCGGCAGAACGACCGCTGGGAGGAGGTCGCCGCGCTCGCGGTGGCCGGCCGGGACCGGGGCGTCGCGGGGTTCGACCTGGCGGGCCCGGAGGCGGGCTTCCCGCCGGATCGCCACGCTGCCGCGTTCGACCTGGTCCGGGACGCGTGGCTGCCGGCGACCGTGCACGCCGGCGAGGCGGACGGGCTGGCATCGATCGCCGCCGCGCTCCGGGTGGGAGCGTGCCGGCTGGGGCACGGCCTGCGCATCGCCGACGACGTGCGACCGCAGGGGCTGGGTCCGCTCGCGCACTGGGTGCGCGACCGCCCCGTGGCGCTCGAGATCTGCCCGACGAGCAACGTCCACACCGGCGGCGTGCCGTCGGTGGCGGACCATCCGGTGACGACCCTGCTCCGCCTCGGCTTCGCCGTGACGGTCAACACCGACAACCGCCTGCAGTCCGGCACGTCGCTGAGCGCCGAGTTCGCCGCGCTCGTCGAGCAGGCCGGCTGGACCCTGGCGGACCTGCGGCAGGTCACGCTGACCGCCGCGCACCACGCGTTCGTCCACGAGGACGCACGGACCGCACTCATCGACGAGATCATCACGCCCGGGTACGCCCGGGCCGGCGGCGGGAGGCACCAGGCATGAACCACAACATCACCTTCGAGAGCGGTCACCGGCCGCTGGACGCGGCGGCGCTCGCCACGTTCGTCGACCACACGCTGCTCAAGCCGGAGGCGACGCGCTCGGACGTGCAGCACGCGGTCGAGGAGGCGGTCCGGCTCGGCGCGTACTCGGTGTGCGTGTCGCCGTCGTTCCTGCCGCTGGACGTCCCGCTCGACGAGGACGGCCGGCGCAAGGTGCGCGTGACCACGGTCGTCGGCTTCCCGTCCGGCAAGCACACGACCGAGGTCAAGGCCGCCGAGGCCGCCCGTGCGGTGGCGGACGGCGCCGACGAGGTCGACATGGTCATCGACATCGGCGCGGCCAAGGAGCGCCGGTTCGCGGACGTGGAGGCGGACATCCTCGCGGTGCGCGCCGCGGCACCGCGCCCGACCGTGCTCAAGGTGATCCTCGAGACGGCGGCCCTGTCCGACCACGAGATCATCGAGTCCTGCCGGGCGGCCGCGGCGGCCGGCGCGGACTACGTCAAGACGTCGACCGGCTTCCACCCGGCCGGCGGCGCGTCGCTGCGGGCCGTCGACATCATGGCCGGGACCATCGGGGGACGGCTGGGCATCAAGGCGTCCGGCGGCATCCGCACGGCAGCCGACGCCATCGCGATGATCAACGCCGGCGCCACGCGGCTCGGCATCTCGGCCACCGCGGCCGTGCTGGCCGGCCTCGACGAGGTGCCCGGCAGCGACACGACTGCCGACGCGAGCTACTGACCGGCGGGGGAGCGGGGGCGCCCGGGCCGCGGCCACCCCCGTCCCCGCGTCGGTCAGGCCTCGGGGAGGTCCAGCGCGGCGCGGATGTCGCTCGCCAGGGCGTCCAGGCGTGCGTGCGCCGCGGCACGGGCGGTGGTGACGGCCTCGTCGGGCGCGTCCGGTGCGAGCGGGACGACGACCTCGAGGTAGCACTTCACCTTCGGCTCGGTACCGCTCGGGCGCACGACCACCCGGTCGTCGGCCGCGGTGAAGAGCCGGAAACCGTCGGTGGGCAGCAGCCCGTCCACGCCGGTCGACAGGTCGGTGACCGTGGTGACGGGCGAGCCGGCGAGCACGGTCGGGGCGGCGGCCCGCAACCGGTCGATGACGGCGGTGATCTTGCCGGGGTCGTCGAACCGCGCGGCGACCTGACCGGTGAGGTACAGGCCGTGGCGACGGGCGATGGCGTCGAGCTCGTCGACCAGCGTCCGGCCCTGCGCCTTGAGCGTGGCCGCGAGAGTCGCCACGCGCACCGACGCGGAGATGCCGTCCTTGTCGCGCACGAGGGCCGGTGCGACGCAGTAGCCCAGCGCCTCCTCGTAACCGAAGACCAGCCCCTCGGTGCGCGAGATCCACTTGAACCCGGTGAGCGTCGAGGCGAACCCCAGGCCGGCGGCATCGGCGATCCGTGACAGCAGCCGCGAGGACACGATCGACGAGGCGAGCGTCCCCTCGCTCGCGTGCCCGGCGGCGTCCGAGCCCAGCAGGGCGCCCACCTCGTCGCCGTGCAGCTGACGCCAACCACCCGCGCGGCGGTCGACGACGGCCACCGAGCAACGGTCGGCGTCCGGGTCGAGCGCCAGCACGAGGTCGGCGTCGCGCTCCCGGGCGAGGGCGAGGGCCAGGTCCAGTGCTCCGGGCTCCTCGGGGTTGGGGAACACGACGGTGGGGAAGTCGGGGTCCGGCTCGGCCTGCTGCGGCACCACGGCGACGTCGGTGAAGCCGGCGTCCGCGAGCACCCGCGTCGCGGTCGCCGCGCCGACGCCGTGCATGGGGGTCAGCACGATCCGCAGCGCGGCGGCCCGCGAGCGTGCCTCGTCGTCGTGCGGCGCCAGGGCGGCGACCGCGGCGACGTAGCCGCCGAGCACGTCCTCGCCGAGGACGGTCCAGCCGGCCTCCGCGCGCGGCACCGCGGCGACCGGCGCCACGGCGGCGATGGCCGCGGCGATGTCGGCGTCCAGGGGCGGCACGATCTGCGCGCCCTGGCCGGGGCCGGTCACCGCGCGCCCGCCGAGGTAGACCTTGTAGCCGTTGTCCGCCGCCGGGTTGTGCGACGCGGTCACCATGATCCCGGCGTCGGCACCGAGGTGCCGCACCGCGAACGCCAGCACCGGCGTGGGCAGCGGACGAGGCAGCAGCAGCACGTCCAGCCCGGCGGCCGACAGCACGGCGGCGGAGTCCTGCGCGAAGTCGGCGGAGCGGTGCCGGGCGTCGTAGCCGATGACGACCTTCGGCGGCGCCGCCGGGTCGTCGACCACGCCGCGCAGGTAGGCCCCGAGCCCTGCGGCGGCGCGGATGACCACGGCGCGGTTCATGCGGTTCGGCCCGCCGCCGAGCGGGCCCCGCAGGCCGGCCGTGCCGAACTGCAGCAGGCCGGTGAACCGGTCGACGAGATCGCGGCGGGCGGCGTCGTCGCCGTTCTGCGCGGCGGTGAGGAGGCTCGAGAGCTCGTCGGCCGTCGAAGGGTCGGGGTCGTCGGCGATCCATGCCCTGACCTGGTCGGGGTCCCATGCGTGCTTGCCAGTCATGGTGGTCAACCTATCGATCCGGGCGGCGCTCGCTCGTCGGGCCGGGCTGTGGTGGCCGGCCCCGGTGCGAGGACCGCAGGGTGGTCCTCGGCACGCCAGAACCCGGCGGGACGACGAACCCTGGGCCGGACGGGTGACAACCTGGACGTGCTTGGGTGAAGTCCCAGGTCAGTATGGGGCAAAACGGACAAAACCGGCTAGCGTCGCACGGGTACGAGCAGCACTCCGGAAAGGCCAGGGCCATGGCAGCACGCACCCCTCGGCGACCGCGCGGCGCCGAGCATCGTGAGGCGATCGTTGCGTCCGCGGCGCGGGCGTTCGACCGGGTGGGCTACGCCGGCACGTCGCTCGGCCAGGTTGCGGCCGCGGCCGGCACGGACCTGCCCGCGCTGAAGAGCCTCTTCCCCCACAAGCGCGACCTCGCGCGGGCGGTGATCGACGAGCAGGACCGCCGGATGGTCGCCGAGCTCGATCACGCGCTGCTGCGCCACGGTCCCCTCGAGGCTCTGATCCACAGCTCGCGGACCATCGCCGACGAGATGGTGACCGAGCCCCTGATGCGGGCCGGGTCACGGCTGTCGATGGAGCTCGGCGCGGTGGACCCCGTGGTCGCCGAGCACTACCGGGCCTGGATCGAGCAGCTCACCGGGCTGTTCGCGCGGGCCCAGGAGGCCGGCGACATCACCGACCGCATCGATCCGGCCGACCTCGGTGCCACCGTGCAGCCGTACCTGTCGGGCGTCCACACGTTGTCGGCGCTGCTTTCGGACCGCTCCGACCTGCACGCCCGGCTGGTCGTCATGTGGCGCACGGTCATCGACGCCGCGGCGCCGCTGGGCCGGCGGCTCGGCCTGCATGCCGTGACCCGTGACGCGTTCGGCGACCTGCCGACGGTCGAGCGGCGCCAGGTGGCCGGGGCTGCCTGAGGCGGCCGTCAGATCCGGCGGATCACCTGTGCGAGCAGCGCCGAGATCCGTGGTCCGGCGGCGGCGCCGGCGGCCAGCACCTCGGCGTGGGACAACCTCTCGCCGGTGACGCCGGCCGCGTGGTTGGTCACCAGGCTGACGCCGAGGATCTCCAGACCCGCCTGACGGGCGGCGACCGCCTCCAGCGCGGTGGACATGCCGACCAGGTGCCCGCCCATCCGCCGCGCCATCTCCACCTCGGCCGGGGTCTCGTACTGCGGGCCGCGGAACTGCACGTACACGCCTTCCGCCAGCTCGGCGTCGACCTCGCGCGCCAGCGCGCGCAGCCGGGAGGAGTACAGGTCGGTGAGGTCGACGAAGGTCGCGCCCTCGAGCGGGGAGGCGCCGGTGAGGTTGATGTGGTCGCTGATGAGCACGGGCGTGCCGGGGCCCCAGGAGGGGTCGATGCCGCCGCAGCCGTTGGTCAGCACGAGCGTCGAGGCGCCGGCCGCGGCGGCGGTGCGGACACCGTGCGCCACGCGCCGCACGCCCAGTCCCTCGTAGAAGTGCGTGCGCGCGCCGAGCACCAGGGCGTGCCTCGTCGTGCCGTCCGCCGCCTGGTAGCGCACCGAGCGCAGCGTCCCGGTGTGGCCGACGACGGCCGGCGCCGAGAAGCCGGGCACCTCGGTGGCGGGCAGCTCCGCGACGGTCTCGCCCAGGAGGTCCGCCGCGCCACCCCACCCGGAGCCGAGCACGAGCGCCACGTCGTGGTGTGCCACGCCGGTGCGCGCGGCGAGCGTCCGTGCCGCGCTCTCGGCGACGGCGAACGGGTCGGTGGCTGGGTCGTCCAGGTCGGGCGCGACGGTCATGTGCCGAGGGTAGCGGCGCGTCCCGACGGTCAGGGCAGCGGGCTCTGCGGGGTGGCCGCGTCGGAGCCGGTGACGGTGAACGGCCGGCGGATGCCGTCCCCGGACATCCCCGGCTTGCACGCGGCGAGGTACGAGCCGGCCGTTGCCGGCACGACGGGCTGCCGGGACGTCCCGGGCCCGATGCCCTCCACCTCGGCGAGCGCCACGAGTCCGAGGCCGAGGGGCAGGGCGGCGCGGGCAGCGATGGGCATGGGTCTCCTCAGGAAAGGGCGGGGCGGTGTGCTCAGGCGGCCGAGACGGGGGCGGGCTGCGGACGGCTCGGCGCACCGGCGCGCGGCCGTGCCCAGGCGATGCGCACGAACGCGGTCATCACCGGTGCCACGTAGAGCACCCACACGACGGCCTGCAGCCAGGTGGTCGCCGGGGAGAAGTTGAAGACGCCCTTGAGCAGCGTGCCGTACCAGCTCGTCGGTGCCACCACGTGGGAGACGTCGAAGGCCAGGGTGTCGAGGCCCGGGAGCACGCCGGCCTCCTGCAGGTCGTGGACGCCGTAGGCGAGCACGCCGGCGGCGATGAGGACCAGGAACATCCCCGTCCAGCCGAAGAACCGGCGCAGGTCGAGGCGGATCGAGCCCTGGTAGAGCGCCCATCCCAGCGCGACGGCGAGCGCGAGGCCGAGGGCGGCGCCCACCAGGGGAGCGGCGCTGCCCCGGCCGGTGGCCTGGGCGCCGGCCCACAGGAAGAGCGCCGTCTCGAGCCCCTCGCGCCCGACGGCGAGCAGGGCGACGACGAGGACGGCGCGCCGGCCGGCGACCACGGCGCCGTCCAGCTCGTGCTGCAGGTCGCCCTTGAGGTGCCGTGCCGTGCGCGCCATCCAGAAGATCATCCAGGTGACCAGGCCCACGGCCGCGATCGACAGCGTGCCGCCGATCGCCTCCTGCGCCCGGAAGCCGAGGCCCTGCGGCCCGAACGTCAGCAGCGCCCCGAAGCCGAGGGACACCGCGACCGCGACGCCGATGCCGGTCCACAGCGAGGGCAGCAGCTCGCGGCGGTTCAGCCGCACGAGGTAGGCGACGAGGATGCCGACGACGAGTGCGGCCTCGAGGCCTTCACGCAGGCCGATGAGGAAGTTCGCGAGCATGGACGCTCCAGTGAGGTGAGCCTTACCTAACGCCCGGGACTTTACAGCACACCGGTGTTGCGAAAAACCCCTCTCACCGGGTGAGACCGCGCCGGCTCAGCCCGGCCGCACCCACCGGTCCCCAGTGACGCCGACCGCACCGGCACGTCACCCGGCCGTCGCCCGGGCCGTGGTGCAGGCGTTCGCGCGGGACCTGGTTCACACCTCCGACGCCGCGGGCCGGTGCGCGTCCTGTCCGCCCGAGCCCCCGCCGCACCGGCCGCGGCGCCGCCGCTCAGACGATGTCGCAGATCGCGGTGCCGGACGCCACCGTGACGCCGACGTCGGCGGTGAGCGCGGCCACCGTGCCGGCGCGGTGCGCCAGCAGCGGCTGCTCCATCTTCATCGCCTCGAGCACCACGACCAGGTCGCCCTCCGCCACCAGGTCGCCGTCGGCGACGGCGACCTTGACGATGGTGCCCTGCATGGGCGACGCGAGCGTCGTGCCGTTGCCCGACGAGCGGGCGACCGCCCGCCGGACCCGGCGCTGCGCCGGCGCGAGCGTCCGGCCACGGCCGCCGCGGGCCAGCGCCAGACCGGCCGGCAGCACGACCTCGAGCCGCTTGCCGCCCACCTCGACGACGACGCGTTCGAGATCGTCCTCCGGCGCCTGGCCCGGCGCCGCGCCCGACGACGTCAGCCCCGGCAGCCGATCGGCGAAATCCGTCTCGATCCAGCGCGTGTGCACCGAGAACGGCCGGTCGTCGGACGGCGCGAAGGCCTCCTCCTCGAGCACCGCGCGGTGGAACGGCACCACGGTCGGGATGCCGGCGATCTCCAGCTCGGCGAGCGCGCGGCGGGCCCGCTCGATCGCCTGGCGGCGGGTGGCTCCCGTCACGACGAGCTTGCCGAGCATGGAGTCGAACGCACCGGAGATGGTGTCGCCCTCGACGACGCCGCTGTCGACGCGCACCCCGGGGCCGGAGGGCAGCCGGAGCCGGGTCACCGTGCCCGGTGCCGGCAGGAAGCCGGCTGCCGGGTCCTCGCCGTTGATGCGGAACTCGATGGAGTGCCCACGCGTGACCACCGACGTGTAGCCGAGCGGCTCGCCCGCGGCGATCCGCAGCTGCTCCCGCACCAGGTCGATGCCCGAGACCTCCTCGGTCACCGGGTGCTCCACCTGCAGCCGCGTGTTGACCTCGAGGAAGGAGATCGTCCCGTCCGCCGCCGCGAGGAACTCGCACGTGCCCGCGCCGACGTAGCCCGCCTCCGTGAGGATCGCGCGGGACGACTCGACGAGCTGCGCCACCTGCGCCGGCGACAGGAAGGGCGCCGGGGCCTCCTCGACGAGCTTCTGGTGACGACGTTGCAGCGAGCAGTCCCGCGTCGAGACCACGACGACGGTCCCGTAGGCGTCCGCCAGGCACTGCGTCTCCACGTGCCGCGGCCGGTCCAGGTAGCGCTCGACGAAGCACTCGCCGCGTCCGAACGCGGCCGTCGCCTCGCGCACGGCCGACTCGTAGGCCTCGTCGATCTCGTCGCGCGAGCGGGCCACCTTCAGGCCGCGACCGCCGCCCCCGAACGCCGCCTTGATGGCGATCGGCAGCCCGTGCTCGGCGGCGAACTCGTGCACCTGCGTGAGCGACACCGGCGCGTCCGTCCCGGCGACCAGCGGCGCACCGGCCCGCCGGGCGATGGCCCGGGCGGACACCTTGTCGCCGAGCGCGGCGATGGCCGCCGGCGGCGGGCCGATCCAGACCAGGCCCGCGTCGAGCACTGCCTGCGCGAACATGGCGTTCTCGGACAGGAACCCGTAGCCGGGGTGCACGGCGTCGGCGCCCGCGCGGCGCGCGACGTCCAACAACTTCTCGATCGACAGGTAGGTGTCGGCGGCCCGCGTGCCGTCGAGCGCGTAGGCCTCGTCCGCGAGCGTCACGTGCAGCGCGCCGCGGTCCTGGTCGGCGTACACCGCGACCGCGGCCAGACCGGCGTCCTTGCAGGCCCGGACCACGCGGACGGCGATCTCGCCGCGGTTGGCGATGAGGACCTTGGTGATGGCGGGCACGGTCCACCGTAACGCGACGCCCCCGCGTCGCAGTTGGCGACCGTGCCCACCCGCGGGGCCGGGCCTTTGTGGGTTTCCGACGACCTAACGTGCCCACAGGTCGACGATGCCGACACCGACGAGCGCCAGCAGGTGGCGCAGCAGCGGCAGCGAGAGGCCGACGACGTTGTGGTGGTCGCCCTCGATCCGCTCGATGAACGGGCCGCCGAGGCCGTCGATGGTGAAGGCGCCGGCCACTCGCAGCGGCTCCTCGGTCGCGACGTAGGCGTCGATCTCCTCGTCGGACAGGTCGGCGAACCACACCGTCGTGGAGGCGGTCTCGCCGACCGCCAGGCCCGTGCCGTCGTCGGGCCGGGCGTCGACGAGCCAGTGACCGGTGTGCAGCACGCCGTGCGACCCGCGCATCGCGCGCCACCGGGCCGCGGCCTGGGCGGCGTCGGCCGGCTTGCCGAGGACCTCGCCCCCGAACTCCAGCATCGAGTCGCAACCGAGCACGACGACGTCGCGCGTCCGCGGGTGCAGCGCGAGCTTGGCGGCGACGTCCTCGGCCTTGGCCCGCGCGAGCACCAGCACGGCCTCGGCCGGGGTCAGGGCGCCGGCGGCGGCGACCGCGTCGGTGAGCACGTCGTGCTCGTCGACGTCCGAGACGGCGACGACCGGCTCGACCCCGGCGGCCCGCAGGGTGGCACGCCGGGCGGGCGAGGCGGAGGCGAGCAGCAGCCGGGTCACCCCTCGCACCCTACGCAACGTCCTGAACCCTCATAGGCACGGCAGGGCACAATGTTCTGCCGGCCGACGCGGAGGAGACGCCATGAGCAAGGTGACCGAGGAGGGCAGCCCCGTGGACGACGAGCCCGACCTGCTCGACGACGACGAGCTGGACGACGACGAGCTGGGCGATCCCGACCTGCTGGTCCCCGCGTCGCCGCGCTGGCGCCGCCGCACCGCGATCGAGATGATCGCCAGCGGCACGCTCGGTCTCGTCGCCTCCTTCGTGCTCTCGATCGAGGCCTGGCAGCTGGCCGGCAACGGGAGTGCCGTCTTCAGCTGCGACATCAACAAGGTCATCAGCTGCGGCGCGGTGGCTCGCACCTGGCAGGCCCACCTGCTGGGGTTCCCCAACGCGTTCTTGGGCATCTTCTTCGAGACGATCGTGCTGGTGCTGTCGGTCTCGATGCTCTCCGGCGTCAGGTTCCCACGCTGGATCATGCTCGCCGCGAACGGCCTGTACTCGATCGGCCTGTTCTTCGCGCTGTGGCTGTTCACGCAGTCGTACCTGGTCATCCACGCGCTGTGCCCGTGGTGCCTGCTCATCACGTTCACCACGACGCTGGTGTGGGCCGGGCTGACCCGCATCAACGTGCGCGACGGGCACCTGCCCGCACCTGCGGGCATGCGGCGGTTCGTCGCGGGGGGCTACGACTGGTACGTCACGGGGGCGTTCTGCCTGCTGATCGTCGTGCTCATCGTGCTGCGGTACGGCGCGGCGCTGCTGGCCTGACCGCGCCGTGCAGCGCACGACGAGGCGTTCGTCGTGCGCCGCACCCGGCCGGGCTGCGGTCAGACCACCGTGGCCAGCACCTCCAGCGGCAGCGAGCCGAGGTTGAGCACGCGCTGGTGGAACGCCGCCAGGTCGAACGTCTCGCCTGCGCCCTCGGCACTGGCGCGGGCCTCGTCCCGGATCTGCTGCCACAGCCGCTGGCCGACGAGGTACGACGGCGCCTGCCCGGCCCAGCCGAGGTAGCGCAGCCACTCGAAGCGGTTGAAGCCCTCGGCCATGTGGACGTTGCGCTGCATCAGCCGCCAGGCCTTGTCGGCGTCCCACGTGCCGCCGCCGTACTCCTCCGGCGCCGGCAGCCCCAGGTGGACGCCGATGTCGAAGACGACACGCGTGGCGCGCATCCGCTGGCCGTCCAGCATGCCGAGCCGGTCGCCGTCGTCGTCGAGGAAGCCGAGGTCCGCCATGAGGCGCTCGGCGTACAGCGCCCAGCCCTCGCCGTGCCCGGAGGTCCACATGGCCAGCCGGCGGAAGTCGTTGAGCTCGTCGCGGTTGACCACTGCGGTGCCCACCTGCAGGTGATGACCGGGAACGCCCTCGTGGTAGACGGTGGTCCGCTCGCGCCACGTGTCGAAGTCCTCGACGCCCGGCGGCACGGACCACCACATCCGGCCGGGCCGCGACAGGTCGTTCGAGGGACCGGTGTAGTAGATGCCGCCGGTCTGCGTCGGGGCGATGCGGCACTCCAGCCGGTGCAGCGGCTCGGCGATGGTGAAGTGCGTGCCGTCGAGCGCGGCGATCGCCGCGTCCGCGGTCGACTGCATCCACTGCTGCAGGGCCTGCGTGCCGTGCAGCTTGCGCGCCGGGTCGGCGTCCAGCCGGGCGATCGCCTCCTCGACCGTGGCGCCCGGGCCGGCGATGCGCCGGGCGATCGTGGTCTGCTCGGCGGTGATCGCGGCGAGCTGCTCCAGGCCCCACGCGTAGGTCTCGTCGAGGTCGACGGTGGCGCCGATGAAGTACCGCGACCACAGCGTGTAGCGGTCCCGGCCGAAGGCGTCGCGCTCCGGGGCGCGCGGTGCCAGCTCGCGCAGCACGCCGGCCAGCGCGCCGTACGCGGCGACGGCACCGGCGGCGGCGGCGTCCAGCTCGGCGCGCAGCGCCTGCGGTCCGCCGGCGACGAACGTGGGGAAGAAGGACGAGGCGGGGTCGGCCAGCTCGGACGCCTGCCGGATGCCCTCCTCGACCTGCCGCACGGCCGGCACGCGGCCCGCCGCGGCCGCGGTCCGCAACGCCTCGGCATAGCCGGCCGCCGCCGCGGGCAGCGCCCGCAGGCGGGCTGCGATGGTCGCCCAGTCCTCGTCGGTGTCCGTGGCCATGAGGTCGAAGACGTCGCGCAGCCCCTGCAGCGGCGACGCCAGGTTGTTCAGCGGTGCGAGCGTCTCGCCGGCGTCGTCGAGCGCGAGCTGCGTGCGCAGCGTGTCGGTCATCGCGTCGATCGTCACGCGGTCGGTGTCGTCGGCCGGGGTGGCGGCCGCCAGCGCCTGCAGCGCCTCGCGCCCGAGCGCGCCGCGCGCCGCGTGGCCGGCCGGCGAGAGGTCGGTCATCTCGTGGTCGTGGCCCTTGAGGCCCATCTCGGTGGCGGCGACGGGGTCCAGGACGACGTAGTGGGCCAGGAAGTCGTCGGCGATCCGGTCGACGGCAGAGGGGGTTCGCGTCATGGCGTCGACCCTAGCGACGGCCGGTGACGCGGAGGTGGCACGAACGCCGGTGAGGCGCGTCCGGCGCCCGCGCCTCAGGGGTGCAGGCTCCAGCGCCAGGCGTCGGGGCCGGGATCCGGGGCCGGCCGCCGCGGCAGGGTGCGGCTGCGGTCCGACCACGCCGACTGCGGGGCGGTCGCCTCCTCGTCGTGCCCCGACTGGGCGACCAGGCCGGCGACGAGCGCGGCGAGCTCGACCTCGTCCGGTGCGCCGCGCACCACGTGCACGTGCGCCGTCGCCGGCTCCTCGGGCGGGGTGACGCTCACTGGCCGCCGTCGTCCTCGTCGTCGAGCTCGTCCTCACCGAAGTGGACGGGTGCGCCGCGCGCGGCGCCCCACTCGATGACGTCGAAGCCCGCGTCCTGGAGCCGGCCGGCCAGCTCGGCGCCGCCGGTGTCGACCATGTCGAGCACCGAGTCCAGCGTCAGGTCGCTCGCGGCCTGCGGCGGCCCGACGACGAAGCCGAGGTGGAACGTGTCCACCTCGACGCCCTCGGCGGGGCCCTCCGGCTCGTCGTCGTCCCAGGTCATGCCGGTCAGGTCGGCGTGCAGCCCGAGCGTCTCGTGGAGCAGGTCGTACAGCCGCGCGTTGAGGGAGCCGACCGTCGCCTCCAGCGCGAGGATGCGCGGGTCCTCGTCGGCCTCCGTGGCGCCGAACTCGGCGCGCACGCCCACGGCGGTGTCGACGTACTCGTGCAGCGCGGTGGTCAGGTCGTCGACGAGGTGGTGCATCGCACCGGCGTCGACCCCATGGATCGGCTCGGCGCCGTGCGCGCCCTCGTCGTGGTCGTGCTCGTGGCTGCTCACAGGGGGATGTTCCCATGCTTCTTGGCGGGCAGCGTGGCGCGCTTGGTGCGCAGCAGCCGCAGCGCCCGGGTGATCTCGGCGCGGGTCTGCGACGGGGGGATGACGGCGTCGACGTACCCCCGGTCGGCGGCGTCCCAGGGGTTGACGATCTGCTGCTCGTACTCGCGCGTCAGGCGCGCCCGCTCGGCCTCGACGTCGCCGCCGTTCTTCTCGGCGGCCGCGAGCGTCGCGCGGTGCAGGATGTTGACGGCCCCGGCGGCACCCATGACGGCGATCTGCGCGGTGGGCCACGCCAGGTTGACGTCGGCGCCCAGCTGCTTGGAGCCCATGACGATGTAGGCGCCGCCGTAGGCCTTGCGGGTGATGACGGTGACCAGCGGCACGGTCGCCTCGGCGTAGGCGAAGATCAGCTTGGCGCCCCGCCGGATGATGCCGTTCCACTCCTGGTCGGTGCCGGGCAGGAAGCCCGGGACGTCCACGAACGTCAGCACCGGGACGTTGAACGCGTCGCACGTGCGCACGAACCGGGCGGCTTTCTCCGCGGCGTCGATGTCGAGGGTGCCGGCCATCGCCATGGGCTGGTTCGCGACGACACCCACCGGGTGGCCCTCGACGTGGCCGAACCCCACGACGACGTTCGGCGCGAACATCGCCTGCACCTCGAGCAGCACGCCGTCGTCGAGCACGGCCTCCACCACGGTGCGCATCTCGTAGGGCTGCGCGTCGGAGTCGGGGACCAGTGTGTCGAGCGCCAGGTCGTCCTCGGTCGGCTCCGGGGCGGCGTCGTGGCGGTACGTCGGCGGGTCGGAGAGGTTGTTGGACGGCAGGTAGGACAGCAGCGCGCGCGCGTAGTCGATCGCGTCCTCCTCGTCGGACGCCAGGTAGTGCGCGACGCCGGAGCGGGCGTTGTGCGTCGTCGCGCCGCCCAGCTCCTCGAACCCGACCTCCTCGCCGGTCACCGCCCGGATGACGTCCGGGCCGGTGATGAACATGTGCGAGGTCTTGTCCGCCATGACGACGAAGTCGGTGAGGGCGGGGGAGTACACCGCCCCGCCGGCCGACGGCCCCAGGATGATCGAGATCTGGGGGATGACGCCGGAGGCGGCGACGTTGCGCCGGAAGATCTCGGCGAACTGGGTCAGGCCCGCCACGCCCTCCTGGATGCGGGCGCCGCCGCCGTCGAGGATGCCGACCAGCGGCACCCCGGTGCGCAGCGCGAGGTCCATCACCTTGGTGATCTTCTCGCCGTGGACCTCGCCGAGGCTGCCGCCGAAGACCGTGAAGTCCTGCGCATAGACGCACACCGGGCGGCCGTCGACCGTCCCGTGGCCCGTGACGACGCCGTCCCCGGGGATCCGCTTCCTGTCCAGCCCGAAGTTGGTGGAGCGGTGCCGCACCAGCATGTCCAGCTCGGTGAAGCTGCCGGCGTCCAGCAGCATCGCGATGCGCTCGCGGGCGGTGCTCTTGCCGCGGGCGTGCTGCTTCTCGGCGGCCTGCGCCTCGGCGGCCTCGACCGCGGCGGTGCGCGCCGCGAGGTCGGCGATCCTGGCCGCGGTGCCGGTGTCCGGCTCGGTCTGGGTCATCGCGCCAGGCTAGTTGTCACCGCGGCACAAGGACCTGACGAGCGCGGACCGTGTTGGCGACCTGGCCTGGTCGGAACCCTCCAAGCGATGATGTCCACATGACGTTCGACGCCGATCGCCTGCGCAGCCTGCTCCTGTCCCCGTCCGGGCCGTTGGCCCGGCTCGAGGTGGTCGACGAGGTGGCCTCCACCAACACGGCGCTCGCCGACGAGCTGCGGGCGGCGCCGTCGCTGTGGCCGACGCCCGGCCTGCTGCTGGCCGAGCGGCAGACCGCCGGCCGGGGCCGGTCCGGCCGGTCCTGGACGACGCTCCCCGGCACGTCGCTGACCGGCACCTTCGTGCTGCGCCCCGCGCTGCCCGCGGCGTCGCTGGGCTGGCTGCCGGTGCTCGCCGGGCTCGGCGTGGTGACGGCGCTGCGCGCGACCGCGGGCGTGCGGGCCTTCCTCAAGTGGCCCAACGACCTGGTGGTGGACAACCTCGCCGGCCACGTCGAGGGGTGGGGGACGTGGCGCAAGCTCGGCGGCATCCTCACCGAGGTGGTTCCGGTCCCGGACGGTGTGCCGGCGGTGCTCGTCGGCATCGGCGTCAACGTCACGCAGCGGCCCGACGAGCTGCCGGTGGCGTCCGCGACGTCGCTGGCGCTGTCCGGTGCGCGGCACGCCGACCGGGAGTCGGTGCTCGTCGCGATGGTGACGTCGCTGGCGCAGGTGGCGGACCGGTTCGTCGCCGCGGGCGGTGACGCGGTGGGCAGCGGGCTGGCCGACGAGGTTGCCGCCGCGTGCGTCACGCTGGGACGTACGGTGCACGTCGACCTGCCCGGCGGGGCCCGCCTCGACGGGACGGCGCAGCGCCTCGACGCGGCCGGCGGGCTCGTCGTGCGGGGCCCGGACGGGGAGCGCACGGTGCTGGCCGGGGACGTCCTCCTGGTGCGCAGCCCGCAGATGTGACGCGGGTTACAGTCGTCGCGTGCCTGGCCCCGACCCCGATGATGTCCGCTCGACCGTGGTCGCGATCGAGGAGGCGCTCATCGGGGGGCAGCGCGCGCTGACCGCCGACGAGGTCGGGGCGCGGATCGGGGTGCCGGTCGACCGCGTGCTCGCCTACCGCCGGATGTTCGGGCTGCCCGCAGCCGATCACGACGCGCCGGTCTTCACCGAGGCGGACGCCCGCGCGGGCGAGCTGATCACGAGCCTCGCCGACGACGAGGGCATCGCCCCGGCGGTGCTCGGCGAGCTCATCCGTTCCCTCGGGCACACGATGGACCGGCTGGTGCTCTGGCAGGCCGAGGCGCTCGTGGAGGACCTCGCCGACCGGTACGCGCTCGACCACCCCAGCGCGCGGCTGCTGGTGCTCGACCGGCTCGCCGGGCTCGCGCCCCGGCTGGACGCGCTGCTGACGTACGCCTACCACCGTCAGCTCGCGGCGCTCGCCGGGCGGTGGGACACCGAGCTGGCCTCGCTGCACTCGCGCGGTGCACCGGGCGGCGGCCTGCCGCTCGCGCGGGCGGTGGGGTTCGCGGACATGGTGTCGTTCACGCGGCGCACCGCGGGGCTCGGCGCGACCGACCTGTCGGCGTTCGTCGAGCGGTTCGAGGCGGCCGCGCGGGACGTGGTGGCCGCGGCCGGCGGACGGGTGGTCAAGACGATCGGCGACGCGGTGCTGTTCGTCGCCGACGACCCGGCGACCGGTGCGCTCGTCGCCCTGGGCCTGGCCGACGAGTTCGGCGGCTCGGCGGCCGCGGAGCTGGCGGGTGACACCCGGGGCGTGACCCCGGTGCGGGTGTCCCTGGTGTGGGGGCGTGTGCTGTCCCGGTTCGGGGACGTGTTCGGTGTGCCGGTGACCCTGGCGGCGCGGCTGACGGACATGGCGGAGCCCTCGACGGTGTGGACGGACGCCGAGACCGCGCGCGTGCTCGCGCCGGACGGCCGGTTCGTCACCCGGGCGCTGCCGTCGCGGGACGCCGAGGGCCTGGGGGTCGTGGAGCCCTACCAGCTGCGCCGGGCCTGACGGCCGGCCGCTACCGGGCGGGCCGGCCCGCCGCCGGTGGCGAGGGTGCCGGTGCCGGCGGCGAGACGTTCGCCGGCTCGGGCGGGGCCGGCGTGAGGAGCTCCGGACCGTTGTTGCGGACGCTGTTGACCGCATCGGTGACGGGCTGTGCGAGCAGCCGGGGCGGCTGCGCACCGAGCAGCGGCTCGGCGCCCTCCGCGCCGACCGCCGGGTCGAGCCAGGCGTCCCACAGGTCCGGGGTGAGCATCAGCGGCTGCCGGTCGTGGATGTGCGCGAGCTCGGGCGACGCGGGCCGCGTGATGACGACCGCGGTGACGAGCCAGCGGTCGGGGTCGTCGGCCGCCTTCGTGGCGTCCCGCCAGAACTCGTAGAGCCCGGCCAGCGCCAGCGGGCCGCCGTCGGCGGGATGGATGTAGAACGGCTGCTTGCGCGGCCGGCGGCCGCCGGCTTCGAGCCGCTGCCACTCGTAGTAGCCGTCCGCCGGGAGCAGCGCACGACGCACCGCGAACGGCCGGGCGAACGCGTTGGACCGCTCGAGCGACTCCGCGCGGGCGTTGACGAGCCGGCTGCCGATCGACTGGTCCTTCGCCCAGCTCGGCACCAGACCCCACCGGGCGACGCGCAGCTGCCGGACCACCTCGCCCTGCTGGTCGGGCCGGTCGACGACGATGCGGACGCCGTCGGTGGGGGCCACGTTCCAGCTCGGGCCGAGCAGCCGGGCGTCGTCGGCGACGATCGCGACCGCGAGCTCGTCGGCCAGCTGCTGGCCTTCCCGGAACGAGGCGTAACGACCGCACATGAGGACCAGCCTGCCTCACGCCGGCGTGCCGGGCACCCGGCGCGAGAACGCGGTCGAAACGATTCGGCTGTGTGGGCGGGGCATGTCACCATGGGCGCGATGACCGCGCCAGCCACCGACAACGCGAGCCCCCGGGCGGGCGGGGGCACGCCGGCGGCCGGACGCTACCGGGCGGACTACCGGTACGTCCTGATGCTCGGGTTCATGGCGGCGCTGCCGGCCTTCTCCACCGACATGTATCTTCCGTCGCTGCCGGACGTCGCCCGGGACCTGCACACCTCCGACACGGCCGCGCAGCTGACGATCACCGCGATGATGCTCGGCGGCGCCGTGGGGCAGCTGGTCATCGGCCCGGTGTCCGACCGGTTCGGCCGGCGCAAGCCCGTGCTGGTCGGCGTCGCGCTGCACGTCGTCGTGTCCGCGCTGTGCGCCGTGGGCCCCGCGATCGGCATGCTCATCGGGCTGCGCGCGGCGCAGGGGTTCTTCAACGCCTCCGCGACCGTGATCGCCACCGCGGTGATCCGCGACCGGTTCGTCGGGGCCGACGCGGCCAAGCTGATGTCCCGGCTGATGCTCGTCATCGGCGCCTCGCCGCTGTTCGCCCCGTCGATCGGCGGGTTCATCGCCGGGCAGTGGGGCTGGCGCGCGGTGTTCTGGGCGCTGGCCCTGTTCGGCGTCGTGCTCTGGGTCGTCGTCCTGGTCAAGCTGCCGGAGACGCTGCCCACCGAACGGCGGCGGGCCGGCGGGCTGCGGGTCGCCGGGGCCGGGTACCTCGCCCTGCTGCGCGACCGGCACTTCGTCGGGCTGGCGCTGATGCCCGGCCTGACGTTCGCCGTCCTCATGGCCTACGTGGTCGGCTCCCCGTTCGTGCTGCGCGACGGGTACGGGCTGACCGAGACGCAGTTCGCGCTGATCTTCGCGGTGAACGGGCTCGGCCTGGTCGGTGGCGCCCAGGTCAACGCCGCGCTGGTGCACCGGATCGCCCCGCTGCGCATCCTGCGCACCGCGCAGCTGCTCGTCGTCGCGCTCAGCGTCGTGCTCGTCGTGCTCGGCGTGACCGGGGCGGGTGGGCTGCCGGCGCTGCTCGTCGTGCTGTTCTGCACGGTCTCGTTCGTCAACCTCGTCGGGCCGAACGCGAACGCGCTCGCGCTGACCCGGCACGGGGAGGTCGCCGGCACCGCGGCGGCGGTCAGCGGGTCGCTGCAGGCGCTCATCGGCGGGGCGGTCACCCCGCTGTCCGGGCTGCTCGGCGGGGACGCGAGGGCGATGACCTCCGTGATGGTGACGGCGGCGGTGCTCGGGCTCGTGGTGCTCGCGGTGGCCACGCCGGCCTTCCACCGCACCCGGCGCACGGAGGCCCTGGTCGGGCCGGTCGCCTGACCGCCACGCCGCCCACCGGTGGCGCATCACAGACTGGCGTTGCACACTCCCGCGTGACCATTCGACACCAGACCGTGCTGCTGGCCACCGGTGTGCTGCTGCTGGCGGCGTGCACCGGACCGACGACGCCCGCGACGAGCCCCGCCGCCGCCGGCCCGAGCAGTTCCGCCCCACCCGACTCGGCAGCGACGAGCGCGGCGCCGACCCCCAGCCCCACGCCGACCCCCAGCACCGTGGCCTGGCCGGCGATCCCGCCGGGCACCCCGGGCGAGCTGGCTCCCGGCTCCGACCCGAGCGTGCTGCCCGGACCCATCCTCATCGCGGACCGGAACAACAACCGCGTCGTGGTGGTCAGCCCGCAGGGTCAGGTGCTGTGGCAGTGGCCGCAGCCGGGTGACCTCGCGCCGGGACAGACCTTCCAGGTGCCCGACGACGCCTTCATCACGCCGGACGGCAAGGACGTCATCGCGACGCAGGAGGACGTCTTCGCCATCACGGAGATCGACATCGCGACGCGCAAGATCGTCTGGCGCTACGGCACGCCCGGCCAGCACGGCTCGGGCCCGAACCAGCTGTGGAACCCCGACGACGCGCTCAAGCTCCCGGACGGGACGGTCCTGGCGGCGGACATCAAGAACTGCCGCCTCGTCGACCTGTCCACCGCCTCGACGTCACCGTTGTGGACCTTGGGCACCCTCGGCTCCTGCCACCACGCCCCGTCGACCGCGTTCGGCAGCCCCAACGGCGCCTTCCCGCTGCCGGACGGCCACTTCCTCGTCACCGAGATCAACGGAGACTGGGTGGACGAGATCGACCGGCAGGGCCACGTGCTGTGGAGCACGCACCCGCCGGCCGTCGCCTACCCGTCCGACACCCACCAGTACAAGCCCGGGCAGTACCTCACCGTCGACTACTCCAACCCCGGCCAGGCCGTCATCTTCGACGCCTCGGGCCGGACGCTGTGGCGCTGGAACCCCGCCTCGGGCCCGGGGCGGCTCAACCACCCGTCGCTGGCGGTGGGCCTGCCGAACGGCGACGTGCTGCTCAACGACGACTTCAACCACCGGGTGATCGTCATCGACCCGGTGAAGAACGCGATCGTGTGGCAGTACGGTCACACCGGCCAGGCCGGCTCCGGGACGGGCTACCTCGACCATCCCGACGGCCTGGACCCGGTGCCGCCGTTCTCGCTGGCGGACACCGTGGGTCTCACGGCGCCGGCGACGCCGGGCCGGTGGTGAGGCGGACCACGGAAGCGAGCGTGCGGCCGCCGGTGGTCTGCCCGCCGACGACGTAGGCGGCGTCGGCGAGCACCGCCACGGCCGCGTCCGCCGCGGGCGCCGGCAGGTGGCCGACGACCGTGGTGGCCCCGGTGGTCGTGTCGATCCGCTGGACGGCGTCCACCGGGACCCCGCCGCGCAGGCCGCCGACGACGAGCAGCGTGCCGCCCAGCACTGCGGCGCTCGCGTGGGACAGCGGCGCGGGGAGGTGGCCGACGACGCTCGCGGTCCCGGTCGCCAGGTCGACGCGCTGCACGGCGTCGACCGGGGTGCCGCCGTGCTCGCCGCCGATCACCCACAGCACGCCGTCGACGAGGGCGCCCGCGGCGTAGCGCACGCCGATGGCCAGGTGCGCCACGACGCGGAACGTGGTGCCGTCGGTGGTGGCGAGCACGTCGGTCAGCTCCGGTCCGGTCGCGTACCCGCCGGCGACGTAGGCCGTGGTCCCGTCGGAGACGACGACGTGGTCCGAGCGGGGCTGGGGCAGCTGGCCGACGACCGTGCCGGGGCCGCCGCCGACCGGCACGGCCTGCACCCAGCCGGCCGAGGCCTGCACACCGCCGCCGAGCACCAGCGCGGCGCCGCCGAGCACGGCGCCGCCCGCGTCGTGCGTGGCGTGCGCGAGCCGGCCGGCGGTGGCCACCGTGCCGGCGACCGGGTCGAGACGCAGCACCTGCGTGCTGGTGCTGCCGGCGACCAGCCCGCCGAGCAGCAGCAGCTGCCCGCCGGCCGGGACGGCGACCATCCGCGAGGCCGGTGCCGGCAGCCGCACGGCCAGCGTCGTCGCCGTGACGCTCGTCACGGGGGGCCGGCCGGTGGGGCCGGCCGATGCGGTGGCGCCGGGCGTGGCGGGAGCGGTCGGGGCGGCACCGGTCGGGGCCGCGGCGTGCGACGGGCCACCGGCGGCGCCCGTCGGCGCCGGACTCGTGCCGCACGCCCCGAGGAGCGTGGCGGTCAGCAGCGCGAGCAGTCCGCGGGCCGTCCGGGCGGGGGCCGGTCGGCGCCGGCGGGAGGGATCTGACATCCCGTCATTCTGCGGCACGCCGCCGGGCGGTCGGGTCGGCGGCCACGCCGGACGCACACGGAACGGCGGCCGCCCCCGGGGTGGGTAGGACCCGGGGACGACCGCCTGGTGACCGTCGGCGGGCGACGGTCAGCTCTCCGCACTCCCCCTGCGTGCGCGGACCTCGTCGAGCGACGTGCCGTAGTAGGCGGCGGCCATGAGGTCCTTCATGTCCTCGATCATGGGCATCCGCGGGTTGGCGGGGGCGCACTGGTCCTCGTAGGCGCCGTAGGCCACCTCGTCGAGCCGGCCGATGAACTCCTGCTCGTCGACGCCCTGCGCCTGGAACGACGCCGGGATGCCGACCTTGGAGCGCAGCGCCTCGACGGCCAGCGCGTAGCTCTCGACGCCCTCCTCCGGGGTGGCGGCCGGCAGGCCGAGCATCGCGGCGATCTGCTGGAACCGCTCCGGGGCGACGTAGTGCTCGTACTTGGGCCAGCTCGTCAGCTTCGTCGGCACCTTGCCGTTGTAGCGGATGACGTGCGGCAGCAGCGTGGCGTTGGTCCGGCCGTGCACCAGGTGGAACGTCGAGCCGATGACGTGCGCCATCGCGTGGACGATGCCGAGGAACGCGTTGCCGAACGCCATGCCGGCGATCGTCGCGGCGTTGTGCATCTTCTCCCGCGCGTCCTTGGTCGCAGGGTCGGCCGGGTCGCCGTTCACCGACTGCGCGAGGTTGTCGAAGATGAGGCGGATGGCCTGCAGCGCCATGCCGTCGGTGAAGTCGTTGGCGTAGACCGCGACGTACGCCTCGGTGGCGTGCGTGAGGGCGTCGAAGCCGGAGTCCGCCGCCAGCGAGCGCGGCATCTTGGCCGTGAGCACCGGGTCGATGATGGCCACGGTCGGCGTCAGCGCGTAGTCGGCGAGCGGGTACTTCTTGCCCGCGTCGGGGTCGCTGATGACCGCGAACGGAGTGACCTCGGCGCCGGTGCCGCTCGTCGTCGGGATGCAGACGAGCTTGGCCAGGTCGCCGAGCACCGGGAACTTGAAGGCCCGCTTGCGGACGTCGAAGAACTTCTGCTTGAGGTCGCTGAAGACGATCTCCGGGTGCTCGTACAGCAGCCACATCACCTTGGCGGCGTCCATGGGCGAGCCGCCGCCGAGCGCGATGATCGTGTCCGGCTTGAAGTGACGCATCTGCGCCGCGCCGGCCTGGACCGTCCGGACCGAGGGCTCGGGCTCGACCTGGTCGATGATCTGCAGCGCCACGGTGTTGGCGCGGCGGTTGAGGACGTCGATGACCTTGTCGACGAAACCGAGCGTGGTCATCGTGGCGTCGGTGACGATCGTCACGCGCTCGATGCCCGCCATGTCCGAGAGGTAGCGGATCGCGTTCGGCTCGAAGTAGGTCTTGGCCGGCACCTTGAACCACTGCAAGTTGTTGTTCCTCCGGCCGACGCGCTTGACGTTGACGAGGTTGACTGCCGAGACGTTGTTGGACACCGAGTTGTGGCCGTAGGAGCCGCAGCCCAGCGTGAGCGAGGGGATGAAGGCGTTGTAGATGTCGCCGATGCCACCGAGCGAGCTCGGGGCATTGGCGATGATCCGGACGGCCTTGACGCGCTTGCCGAACTCGACCGTGAGCGCCTCGTCCTGCGTGTGGATCGCGGCGGAGTGGCCCAGGCCGTCGAACTCGACCATCTGCTCGGCCAGCGCGATGCCGTGCTCGGTGCTCGTCGCGCGCAGCACGGCCAGGACCGGGCAGAGCTTCTCGCGGGTGAGCGGCTCGTGCGGGCCGACACCGGAGACCTCGGCCAGGATGATCGACGTGTCCGCCGGCACCGTGAAGCCGGCCTGCTGCGCGATCCACACCGGGCTCTTGCCGACGACGGCCGGGTTGAGCTTGGCGCCCGCGCAGTTCTCGCCGGACGCGACGCCGAAGATGAAGGTCTCCAGCAGGGCCTTCTCGGCGGGCGTGGTGCGGTAGGCGTGCAGCCGGGCGAACTCGGCCATCGCGGCGTCGTAGATCTCGTCGTCCAGGATGGCGGCCTGCTCGGAGGCGCAGATCACGCCGTTGTCGAACGCCTTGGACAGCACCACGTCGTTGATCGCCCGCGCGAGCTTGGCGGTCTTCTCGACGTAGGCGGGCACGTTGCCCGCGCCGACACCGAGGGCCGGCTTGCCGCACGAGTAGGCGGCCTTGACCATGGCGTTGCCGCCGGTGGCGAGGATGGTCGCGACGCCGGGGTGGTTCATGAGCGCGTTGGTCGCGGCCAGCGACGGCACCTCGACCCACTGGATGCAGTGCTCCGGCGCGCCCGCGGCGACCGCGGCGTCGCGCACCACCCGCGCGGCCTCAGCCGACGAGTGCTGCGCGCTGGGGTGGAACGCGAAGATGATCGGGTTGCGCGTCTTGAGCGCGATGAGCGACTTGAAGATCGCGGTCGACGTCGGGTTGGTCACCGGCGTGATGCCGGCGATGACGCCGACCGGCTCGGCGATCTCGGTGATGCCGTTGAGCTCGTCGACGTGGATGACGCCGACCGTCTTGAGGTTGGCCATCGAGTTGGTCACGTGCTCGCAGGCGAAGATGTTCTTCACCGCCTTGTCCTCGAACACGCCGCGGCCGGTCTCGTCGACGGCCAGGCGGGCGAGGTGCCCGTGCTTGTCGAGCGCGGCGACCGCGCCCTTCTTCACCAGGCGGTCGACGTCCTCCTGCGTGAAGGTGGCGTACTCGGCGAGGGCCTTGGTGGCGTTGGCGACGAGCTCGTCGATCATGGCGGCGACGCGGGCCTCCTCGAGCGCGGCGGGCGTCGGCTGCCCTTCGGTGGCGGAGGCCTTCGCGTCGGCGACGGCGGGGCTCGGCGTCTGCGCCGCGGCGACCGGGGCGCTGCTGTCGGGGGCGGGCGCCGGTGCCTTCGTCGTGCGCGCCGCAGCGCGGCCGATGCTGCTCGGTGCGGTGGTGGTCACGGTGTCTCCCTCATGGCTCGGGGTGCCGACCTGCGACGTTGGAGACCAGCGGTCTGATGTCGACGAGACTATGTGAAGAAACACACAAAGTCTGGGCAGTTCGTCCCATGAACCGTGACGTGCCTCCGGTGCACTCCTGAGAGAGCGGGGCGCCCGGAGGTGCGCCGGTCGCGGGGGAGTGCGCCGCCCGTCGGGCGGAGCGGGCCGTAGCCTGCGGGTGTGGTGCACCTCGTCTGGGACTGGAACGGCACGCTGCTCGACGACACCGCGCTCGTCGTCGCCGCGACGAACGCCACCCTGGCCGGCCTCGGCGGCACCGCCGTCACGGTGGAAGACCACCGGCGCGGCTTCGCCCGCCCGGTCGCCGACTACTACGCGCGGCTGCTGGGCCGTCCCGTCTCGCCGGACGAGTTCGCGGCGCTCGACGAGGCGTTCCATGTCGCGTACCGCAGCGGCCTTGAGGACGCGGCCCTGGCGGCGGACGCCCGCGCGGCGCTCGAGGCGTGGCACGGCACGCAGTCGTTGCTGTCGATGTTCTTCCACGACGACCTCGTCGCGCTCGTCCGCCGCCGCGGGCTCGAACCCCTGCTGGGGCGGGTCGACGGGTTGCGTGACCGGGTGGGCGGCGGCCCCAAGGCGCCGCACCTCGCGGCGCACCTGGCCGCGCTGAGCGTGCCGCCCGAGCGCGCCGTGCTCGTGGGGGACACGGTCGACGACGCCGACGCGGCGCGCGCGGTAGGTGCGTCGGTGGTGCTCTACACGGGCGGCATCACGGACGAGGGCCGGCTGCGGGCCACCGGCGCACCACTGGCGGCGTCCCTGCTCGAGGCGGTCCAGGTAGCGGCGTCGCTGCGCGTCGCCTGACGCCGGACGAGGTCAGGCCGGGAACGCCTCCGGCACGGTCGCCCTGACCTTGGCGGGCGTGTCCTCCCAGCCCGTCACGGCGACGCACGGCACGCCGGTGGCGATCACCGGGTAGTCGTTGCCCCCCTCGTCGAGACGGTCGCCGAAGAAGACCGCCTGCTGCGGCTCGAGACCGAGGCGGTCGAGCAGCTTGCGCACGCCGTAGGCCTTGTCGATGCCGGCGCGCGTGATGTCGACCGAGGTCGAGCCCCCGGAGCGGACCTCGAGCTCGGGCAGGCGCTCGGCGGCATACGCGCGCAGCCGCTCCTTCTTCGAGCCGTCCGGGTCCCACGCCTTCTTGGCGTCCACCGGGGCCTGCTGGCCGAGCGCCGAGAACGTCACCTGGCTGCCGCGCAGCTCGATGCGATCGCCCCAGGTGCTCTCCTCCCACAGGCCGAGGGCCCGGGCGCCCTCCTCGAGAACGGCGGCGGCGCGCGACTGCTCGTCGTCGGTGAGGGGTTCGTTGTACACCTCGACCCAGCCGGCGTCGCCGTGCACCAGGTAGCGCGTGCCGCACGTGGGCAGCACGTGGACGCGGGCCAGCGCGTGCTCGTCGGCGATGGAGCCCAGCAGCTGGCTGTCGAACTGCTCGAACCGCCCCCCGGAGATCACCGCGACGTCCGCGACGCGGGTGAGGTCGACGAGCAGGTCGACGATCGTCGCGTCCACCCTGCTCTTGGAGGGGGCGAGCGTGTCGTCGAGGTCGAAGATGGCGAGCGCGTAGGTCACGGGGACCCATTGTGGCGGAGCGCGCGAGCTCCTCGTGCCGTCCCGACGAGGTGCGCTCCCGCGTGCCGGGGCGGGTGCTGGCTGGGCGGCGGCGGGTGCCGGACGCGCCGCGGCCAGCGGCTGTGACGGAGGAGACAACGTCCGATGGTGCTGCGCCGGGGGGTCCGGCGTACAGTGGTCTTTGTACTGACCAGTCAGTCCTGAGGAAGGTTCGACGTGACCAGCGACACCACCACCGCGACGCTCCACCGCCACGAACGCGAAGACATGGCCGGCCTGGCGATCTGCGCGCGCGGCCTGCGGCTGCGCGGCGGGCGGGGCGAGGTCTACGGCCCGGTCGACATCGACGTGCCGGCCGGCGAGCTCGTCGTGGTGCAGGGCCCGCAGGGTGCGGGGCGGTCCAGCCTGCTGCTGACGCTGGCCGGCCGGATGGTGCCGGACCCGGCCAGCCGGCTCGTCGTGCTCGGCGAGCCGTTGCCCGCACGCCGGCGCGCGGTGCAGCGCCGCTCCGCCGTCGCGGGTTTCGCCGGGATCGACGAGCTCGACGAGGCGGTCGCGGTCGGCACCGCGCTGCGCGAGCGCCTGGCCTGGACATCGCCGTGGTGGTCCCGCGTGCCACGCGTCGACCAGCAGACGTTCGCGCGCTACGTCGCGCCCGTGTTCGGTCCGCGCCCGCTGCCGCGCGCCGGGACGGTGGCCTGGGACCTCGACGAGGTCGACGCCATGCTGCTGCGGATCGCGCTGGCCGCCGTGCGCGGGCCCGAGCTGCTCGTCGTGGACGACGTCGACCACGTGCACGACGACGCCCGCCGTCAGATGGTGTGGTCCGCCCTGGAGCGCCTGCGCGCCGGCGGCGTCACCGTGGTGGCCGCGGTCGCCTCGCTCGACGAGGTGTCACGCATGGACTGGCAGCGCCCACCCCTCCAGCTCAACCTCGCCACGGGCCCGCACGCGGTCCCCGTCGACTGAACCCCTCCTCCCGTCTCGACGTCCCAAGGTCCCACCATGCTCTCCGTCATCTCCACCGGTTCCGAGCTGCGCCGGTTCGGCCGCGGCCGGCTGCCGCGGCTGGCCGTCGTCGCGATGATCCTCGTCCCGCTGCTGTACGGCGCCCTCTACCTGTGGGCCTTCTGGGACCCCACCGGCAACCTCGACAAGCTGCCGGTGGCGCTCGTGAACGCCGACTCCGGGGCGACGCTCGACGGCACGGCGGAGCACGCCGGCAGCGACGTCGTGGCCCGGCTCACCGCCGCGAAGAACCTCGACTGGCACGTGACCGACGCCGCGCACGCCGCCAGCGGCGTGCGTGACGGCGCGTACTACTTCGCCGTGACGATCCCGCCGACCTTCTCGGCCGACCTGGTCTCGGCCGCGGGCGCGGACCCGACGGCGGCGACCATCCAGGTGACGTACAACGACGCCAACTCCTTCCTCGCCACCACCCTCGGCCGCACCGCGATGCTCCAGGTGGAGCAGGCGGTCTCGGCGGCGGCCGGCGAGCAGGCCGTGTCCAAGGTGCTCGTCGGGCTCGGCTCGGCGCGTGACGGCTTCGCGACGGCGTCCGACGGGGCGCTGACGCTCAAGGCCGCCGCCGGGGACCTCGCGTCCGGCGCCCACCAGGTCGCCGCCGGCGCCTCGTCGGCCGCCTCCGGCGCGGGCACGCTCGCGTCCGGCGCACAGGCGCTGCTCGCGGGCGCCGAGAGCGCCGCGACGGGTTCGTCGTCCGTGGCCTCCGGGGCGACCGGCCTGGCGTCCGGGGCCGCGCGGGTCGCCGGCGGGGCGTCGCAGGTCGCGTCCGGTGCGGCCTCGCTCGCCTCCGGAGCCGGCTCGCTGAAGGCCGGCACCGCGCAGGTCGCCTCGGGCGCCTCGCAGCTCGCCTCGAGCGTCGCGGACGCCGTCCCGGGGGCCGACCAGCTCAAGACCGGCGCCGCCGCAGATCGGAA
>JAJYSG010000006.1 GCA_021793675.1 Actinomycetes bacterium
ATCTGGCCGGCGCCGGGACCGGGAACACCGGCTCGTCGGCGAGCACGCTCTCGACGCGGGCCACCGCGTCGTCGATCGCGACGTCCGCCTCGCCGCCGGTCGCCTCGATCGCACGCAGCAGGTCACGCACCCGGTCGACGACGGCGAGCAGCGCGTCGGTCGTCGGACCGTCCATGGCGCGCCGGCCGTCGCGCAGCTCGGCCAGCAGGTTCTCCCCGGCGTGCGCCAGACGCTCGAGACGCCCGAACGCGAGGAAGCCGCTGGTGCCCTTGATCGTGTGGATGGTCCGGAAGACGCTGCTCAGCAGCGCACGATCCCCCGGCGCGCCCTCGAGCGCGACGAGGTCGCGGTCCAGCTGGTCGAGGTTCTCGTCGCTCTCGACCAGGAACTCGCGGACGATGTCGTCGACGTCCTCCATGCGGAACCTCCCGGCGTGGCCGCTCCGATGGCGGCTCGCCGGGCCCATCGGCCGCGCGCGGGCGTTCCTGAGGACTCGAACGGGTGGTGGGTCAGTCCTGGGACGGCGTCGAGGCCGGCTCGTCGCCGGTCGCCGGGGGCCCGGTGAGCAGCTGCCGCAACGCGGTGGCGGTGCCCTCGTCGGCCGCGGCGGCCTCGGCGTTCGCGGATCGCACCGCGTCCAGCACCTCGGCGCGGTGGATCCGCACGGACCGCGGGGCGTCGATGCCGAGCCGCACGCCGTCGCCGCGCACCTCGATCACGGTGAGCACGATGTCGCCGCCGATGACCAGCTGCTCCCCGACGCGACGACTGAGCACGAGCATGGTCCGGACAGTACAGCCCCCGCCCGCGGGACCGCCGGTCCCGGCAACGTCGCGGTCGTCCGCGCGGTCAGGCGCGGTGCCGCAGCGCCGCGTCGACGCTCTGCCCGAGCACGCTCGCCCACAGCGCGCGCGATGCGGGGATGCCGTCCGCCCACGCCACCGGCAGCCCCAGGCCGAGCACGGTGCCCGGGTCGGCCGTGTCCAGCAGCCCGAGCACCGCGAGGGCGTCCGGACGCCGCGCGCCACCCACCTGCTCCAGCCACCGGGCCGCGTCGGCCGCCTTGGTGCGGGCGTCCACGACGGCCCACACCGCGTCCGGCTGCGCGGCCGCGACCAGCCCGGACGCCAGCAGCCGGCCGGTCGGGTCGTCCGTGACGCCGACGACGAGGACCCATGGGTGCGGCGCCTGGCCGCTGCGGACCCGCCAGCGGACCACCGCGGCACCCGACGTCAGGCCCTCGTCGCCGGCCGCCACGACGGCGCCCTCCGGCAGGTCCCAGCGGAGCCGCAGCAGCCCGGCGGTGGCGGTCGCGGCCTGCGGCGGGCCGACCACGACGAGCACCTGTCCCGGCTGGCGCGGGGCGTCCGGTGGCTGCGGGATGCGCTCGAGCACCTCGGCGACCGAGCCGGCGCGGTCGAGCAGCTCCGCCGGCACGCCCGCGGCGAGCAGCGCGACCGCGGACCGGCCCCAGGAGGGCTCGGCGCCGGGCGGGTCGGACGCCGGCACGACGACGGCGGACCGCGACGCGGGCGAGGTGCCGGGCGCCCCGGTGCCGGGCGTCGCGGTGAGCGCGCCGGCGACGTCGCCCCGGCAATCCGGTGCGGCCGGCCGGGCGGCGGCGTCGCCCGCGAGCGCCCGGACGCCTTCGAGCACCGCGGCGAACCGGGCGCCCGCCGTCGAGACCGCAGGCTCCGGGACGCCCCGCCCGGACGCCTCCGCGCGGTCCGCCGCGTCCATGAGGGCCTCGAGCGGGTCCGCCGCCGGGATCGTCGTCCGGGACGGTGCGCGTGGCCGGTCGGGCACCTCGACCGTCAGCTCGTAGTGCTCCCGCGCGAAGAACCCCGCCACCCCGCCGTGGCGCACCCGCTCGGCCCGCACGATCGTCGCGCGGGGGCCGAGCTCCTCGCGCACCCGGCTCATCAGCTCGGGCAGGTCCTCACCCTCGAGCAGCAACAGCTCGGGCACCGCCGATCACCCCCGACGTCACGATGGTGGCCCCGGCGTCCGCGATCTCCGGGTACGAGATCACCGGCAGCCGCGGCAGGCCGAGCGCGACGAGCCGGCGCAGCGCCGGCCGGATCGCCGGTGCGCACACCAGCACCACGGTGTGCCCGTCGGCCTCGGCCCGGGTGACCCCCTCGCGCAGGTCCGCGAGCAGCCGGTCGACGACCACCGGGTCGAGGGACAGCTGTGTGCCCTGCTCGCGGGCCCGCAGCGACTCCGCGGCCTGCTGCTCGAGCATCGGGTCGAGCGTGAGCACCCGCAGCTGGCCGTCCTCCACGTGCGGCGCCAGCAGCGCCGGGCCGAGCGCGGCGCGGGCGGCCTCCACGAGCCCCTCGGGGTCGGTGGACACCCGCGCGCGCAGCGACAGCGCCTCGTAGATCCGGGACAGGTCGCGGATCGCCACACCCTCGGCCAGCAGCCCCTGCAGCACGCGCTGCACCTCGCCGAGCGACAGCAGCGACGGGACGAGCTCCTCGACCACCGAGGGGTTCGCCCGCTTGACGGCCTCGGTGAGCAGCCGCACGTCCTCGCGGCCGAGCAGCCGGGCCGCGTGCTGCGCCACCAGCGCGCCCAGGTGGGTGACCAGGACGGAGACGCGGTCGACGACGGTGGCGCCGGACATCTCGGCGGCATGCCGCAGCTCGGCGGGCACCCACCGTCCCGGCAGCCCGAACACCGGCTCGTTGACCGGCGTGCCGGGCAGCCCGGACAGGTCGTCGCCGAGCGCGAGCACCTGGCCGCGCGGCGCCTGACCGCGGCCCACCTCGACACCGGCGATCCGCACCACGTACGTGGCGCGCGGCAGGTCGACCGAGTCGCGCGTGCGCACCGGCGGCACGACGATGCCCAGCTCCATCGCGGTCTTGCGCCGCAGCGACCGGACCCGTCCCAGCAGGTCCTCCTCCGGCCCGGTGCCGACGAGGTCGACCAGGTCGGGCGCCAGCAGGATCTCCAGCGTCGGGACGCGCATCTGCTCGATGAGCTGGTCCGGGGTGTCCGGCGCCGGTTCGGGGGGCGCCGCCTTCGCCGTGCCGGCCGTGGCCGCCTCCGCCGCGCGGCGGGCGGTCACCCGCTGCGCCACCAGCAGCAGCGCGGCGCCGACCAGGATGAACGGCAGCTTCGGCATGCCCGGCAGCAGCGCCAGGCCGATGACGCCGGAGCCGGCGATGCGCAGCGCGGTGACCGACTGCAGCAGCTGGTTGGCGGCGGCCGTGCCCATGTCGCCGTCGGCGCTCGCGCGCGTCACGACGATGCCGGTGGACACCGACAGCAGCAGCGCCGGGATCTGGGTGACGAGGCCGTCGCCCACGGACAGCAGGCTGAACCGCTGCAGCGACTCGCCCGCGGTCATCTTCATCTGGAGCATGCCGATGACGAAGCCGCCGGCGAGGTTGATGACCGTGATGATGATGCCGGCGATGGCGTCGCCCTTGACGAACTTGGACCCGCCGTCCATGGCCCCGTAGAAGTCGGCCTCGGCCGCGACGTCCTGCCGACGGCGGCGCGCGGTGTCCTCGTCGATGAGACCGGAGTTGAGGTCGGCGTCGATCGCCATCTGCTTGCCGGGCATCGCGTCGAGCGTGAACCGGGCGCCGACCTCGGCGACGCGGCCGGCGCCGTTGGTGATGACCACGAACTGGATGACCACGAGGATGAGGAAGATCACCAGGCCGATGACCAGCGAGCCGCCCACCACGAAGTGGCCGAACGCGTCGATGACGTGACCGGCGTAGCCGTCCCGCAGCACGAGCCGTGTCGAGGCGACGTTGAGCCCCAGCCGGAACAGCGTGAACACCAGGATGAGCGACGGGAACACCGAGAAGTCCAGCGGCCGGCGGACGTACATGCTGGTCAGCAGGATGACCAGCGAGGCCGTGATGTTCACCGCGATGAGCAGGTCGAGCAGCGCCGCGGGCAGCGGCACGACGAGCAGCAGCACGATGCCGACGACGCCGATCGGCACCGCCATCGCGGAGATGTCCTTGTTCTTCACGGGGTCTCCTTCGCGGCCGGGGTGCGGGCCGGACGACGGGTGCGGGCGGCCGCCCGGGCGGCGGCCCGCCCGGCGGCGCGGTGGTCGGTGGTGTCGCCGGCCGGCAGCGCGGAGCCGCCGGGGACGCGGTGCTGGCCGGCGGCCGCGCCACGCCGCCGCAGCGCCATGACGAACGCGAGCACGCGGGCCACCGCGGTGAACAGGTACTCGGGGATCTCGCTGCCGACCTCGCACGCGGCGTGCAGCGCGCGCGCCAGCGGCACGTCCTCGACGAGCGGCACGTGGTGCTCGGCGGCGCGCGCCCGGATGGTCGCGGCCAGCGCGCCGGCGCCCTTGGCCACCACGCGCGGCGCGCCCCGGCCGGGCTCGTAGCGCAGCGCCACCGCGACGTGGGTCGGGTTGACCAGCACGACGTCGGCCTCGGCGACCGCCGCCATCATGCGGTTGCGGGAGATCTGCTGCTGCCGGCCCCGGATCGCGGCCTTCACGTGCGGGTCGCCCTCGGAGCGCTTGTTCTCCTCCTTGACCTCGCGCAGCGTCATCCGGGTCTGCTTGCGGTTGCGCCGCAGCACCACCACGAGGTCGACCACGGACAGCAGCAGGCCGGCGACGATCCCGGTGCGCAGCAGGCTCGTCGCGCCGCCGCCCCCGACGGACAGCACCGCGGACAGCGGCAGCCGGCCGGACGCCAGCAGCGTCGGGGTCAGCCCGCGCACGGTGACGTACATCACCAGCCCCACGGCCGCGGTCTTGAGCAGCACCTTCGCGCCCTGCCACCACGCCTGCGCGCCGACCAGCCGGCGGACCCCGGTCAGCGGGTTGAACTGCTGCGGCTGCGGCTTGAACGAGCGCAGGTGCACGCCGCCCTGCGCGGCGGCGACCGCGACGACGGCCACCACGGTGACGGCGAACATCGGCAGCATCGCCGACAGCCCCGCGCGCAGGGCGTCGAACAGCACCCGCACCGCGGCCGCCGGGTCCGGCCGGCGCGCCAGGTCGGCGAGCGCGGCGAGGGGCGCGGTGGCGCCCTGCCGGGCCCGCGCGGCCACCGCCGGCAGCGTGAGCGCCGCGGCACCCAGCCCCACCCATGCCTGCAGGTCCTGCGACCGGCCGAGGCGGCCCTGACGGCGGACGTCCTTGAGTCGGCGGTCGGAGGCCTTGAACGTCCGTTCCTGCGCGTCGCTCACGGTCCCACCCCCTGCATGGCGTGCGAGGCGCCGCGCACCAGCCCGGCGACGACGCCCGGCAGCGTGAGGACCGCCATCCCGCCCAGCGAGATGGTGAGCAGGATCTTGATCGGGAAGCCCATCGCGAAGGCGTTGAGCGCCGGCGCGACCCGCGTCAGCAGCCCGAGCCCGACGTCGGCGAGGAACAGCACGACCAGCAGGGGCCCGGCGATCTGCAGCGCGGCCACCACCATCCCGGTCAGCCCCTGGGCCGCGGTGTGCGCCAGCGCCGCGGCGTCCGGGGCGGTGCCCAGCGGCAGCGCGTCGAACGACCGCACCAGCCCGGCGAGCACCACCTGGTGCCCACCGGACACGACGAGCAGCGCGAGCGCGAGCCACTGGTACAGCCGCGAGAAGGTCGCGCCGTTCGTCAGCGACAGCGGGTCGAACGCGCTCGCCATCTGGAAGCCGCCGAACAGGTCGATGAAGCTGCCCGCCGACTCCACCGCGGCGAACACCAGGGCGACGAGGAAGCCCAGCGCGGCACCGACGACCGCCTGCAGCACGAGGTCGACGAGGAACGCGCCGGTGGCGTCGGGCGGCGCGGTCCCCAGCCGCGGCTGCACCGCCAGCGCCAGGCTCACCGCGAGCAGCGCCTTGACCTGGCCGGGGATCGCCTTGTGGGCGAACGGCGGCGCCAGGAACAGGAACGCCGCGATGCGCACGCCGGCGAGCATGGTCGTGGTGACCGCACCGAGCGGCAGCGTCACGGAGACCGGCCCCACGGCTCAGCCCCCGAGGAGCGCGGGGATCCGCGCGTACAGGTCCGTGGTGAAGGAGATCAGCTCGCTGATCATCCAGTGCCCGCAGACGATGAGCGCCACGGCGGCGCCGACCGCCTTCGGCACGAAGCTCAGCGTCACCTCCTGGATCTGCGTCACCGACTGCACCAGGGAGACGACGAACCCGATGACGAGCGCGGTGACCAGCACCGGGGCGGCCAGCTTGGCGGCGAGGATGAGCGCCTGGACCGCGACGTCGAGGACGGCGTTGGTGTCCATCAGCCCGCCCCGGTGTAGGAGCCGACGAGCGCCGTGATGACCAGTCCCCAGCCGTCGACCAGCACGAACAGCAGGATCTTGAACGGCAGGGACACCATGACGGGCGGCAGCATCATCATGCCCATCGCCATGAGGCTCGAGGAGACCACGAGGTCGACCACGAGGAACGGCACGAAGATGACGAAGCCCATGATGAACGCCGAGCGCAGCTCGCTGAGGATGAACGCCGGCACGAGCGTGGTGAACGGGGTGGCGGCCGGCGTGGCGGGGTTCTCCTGGCCGCCGGCCCGGGTGATGAGCGCGATGTCCTGCTCGCGGGTGTGCGCCAGCATGAAGTCCTCGACCGGCACCCGCCCCGCGTCCACCGCCTGGCTGAACGTCACGTGCCCGTCCAGGTAGGGCTGCACCGCGTCGTCCTTGACGTGCGAGATCACCGGCGCCATGACGAACAGCGAGAGGAACAGCGCCAGTCCGGCGAGCACCTGGTTGGGCGGCACCGACTGCAGGCCCAGGGCGTTCCGGGTGAGCGACAGGACGACGAAGATCTTGGTGAAGCTCGTCGTCATGATGAGGGCCGCCGGGGCCACCGACAGCAGCGTGATGACCAGCAGCACGACGATCGACGAGCTGGGCGTGCCGTTGACGCCGTTGATGCTCACGGTGACGCCGCCGGACGCGGGGCTCGCCGGCGCGGTGGGCGTGGCCGGCGTGGCCGGCACGGCCGGTGGGGTCGGCGCCGTGCGCACGGGCGCCGCGACGACGGACGCGGCCGGCACGGTGCCGTCGGCGGTGGCCGGCGCCGCCGACGCGCTGCCGGCGCCGAGTAGCAGCCACACGGCGGCGAGGACGACGACGAGGAGGGCGGGACGCCCGGCACGCTTCGTTCCGCGGGTACCCGTGGCGGCGGGTGCCGCGAGCGCGTTCACCGCACGCTCACCTCCGGACCGTCCGGTCCTGCCAGGCGCGGACCGTGGCGTGCCACGTCTGCGGTGACAGGACGGATCCGGCCAGCAGGCCGGGCCGGCGGTTGGCCGGTGTCCCGGCGGGCCCGGCCAGCCCTGGCTGGGCGGGGCCGCGTGGGGTCGGCACGCGTGGGGTCGGCACCTGCGGGGCGACCGCGGGCGTGGCCGATCGTGCGGCCGCCGGCTGCTGCGGCAGCGCCGGGACCGGCCGCAGCTCGGTGATGAGGTGCACACCGGCGTCGGCGAACCCGACGAGCAGCCGCCGGTCGCCGGCCGCGATGACGGCCACCCCGGCGTGCTTGGACAGCGCGTGGCGGTCGAGCACCCGCACGTCGGCCTCGCGGGAGGAGTCGTGGCCACGGCCGCCCAGGCGGCGCGCCAGGTACCAGACGAGCGCGACGACGACCGCGAGCGAGACGATCACCCGCAGCGCGACGACGAGCCCCTCCATCAGGCCTCGCCCTCCTGGCCCGAGACGATCTGCGTGATCCGCACGCCGTAGTCCTCGTCGACGACGACGACCTCGCCGCGCGCGATGAGCCGGCCGTTGACGAGGATGTCGGCCGGCGAGCTGGCCGCCCGGTCCAGCTCGAGGACCGCGCCGGGCGCCAGGTCGAGCACCTCGCGCAGCGGCAGCCGGGCCCGTCCGAGCTCGACCGTCAGGGTCATCTCGACGTCGTAGAGCACCCGCATGGTGGTGCGCTGCGTGGGCACCCGACCGGCCGTGGCGGCCGGCACATGGGTCGCGGCGACGCGCACACCGAACCAGGCCACGGTCACGCCCTCGGCCTGCAGCGCGTACACCGTCATGTCGCCGGCCAGCGCGCTCTCGGCACTCTCGGTGCGCACCGCGTCCACCGTCGCCGATCCCAGCTCCGCGGCCGCCGCGTCCAGCGCCGGGCGCAGCGCGTCGGCGACCGCCACCGGCGTCCCGGCGGCGACGCCGGCCTGCGTCAGCTCGGCGACGACCGCCTCGGCGACGAGCGCGAACGTCGCGCTCGGGCTGCCCAGGCAGGAGGCGACCACGGCGAGCGCCGCGGGCGCCGGCCGCTCGTCGTCGGCCGCCGGCACCGCGGTGAGCGGCAGCGGCGCGGGCACCCGTGCCGCGACGGCATCGGCGAGCGTCTGCGTGTCCACCGTGACGGACAGGGCGGAACGGGTCATGACGCGGCCTCCTCGACGGCGACGACCTGGCACACCAGCCGCGAGCCATGGCTGGCCGCGGTGGCATGGGCGAGCGGAACCCCGTCGACGACGACGTCGAGGGGCTGCGAAGCGGGGTGGCCGAGCGGCAGCACGTCGCCCACCGCGAGCTGGACCACCTGCCGGGGGCGCACCGTCATCGGCGCGAACCGCACCGTGACGTCGAGCGGCACGTCCTCGACCGCGCGCTCGAGCTCGTGCCGGGCGGCCGCGAGCGCGGCGCGCTCCTGCGGACCGAGCTGCGTGGCACCCGACTGGTCGCGCAGCGACTGCAGCACGGACTCGGCCGGCAGCATGAGTGCCGCGGTGTCGGTGCGGTCGCCGGCGCGCAGCGCGAACGTCGCGACGATGACGCCGTCGCCGGCGCCGGCCGCCTGCACGAACTGCGGGCTGTACTGCACCGACTTCACCGACAAGGTGGCGGACAGCAACGGGTGGAAGGCGTAGTGCAGGTCGTCGAGCGCGATCTGCAGCAGGTCCCTGACCACCGTGAGCTCGATCTCGGTGAGCTCGCGGCCCTCGCGGTCGTCGCCCATGCCGGTGCCGCCGAACAGGTAGTCGACCCAGACGAGCATGGTCGCGACCGGCATCTGCACCAGCGCGGTCTGCCGCGTGGGATCCATCTGGCACAGCACCACGCCGGTGGGCTGCGGCAGCGACGCGATGAAGTCCTCGTAGGTCATGAGGGCGAGCGACTCGAACGTCACCGAGCAGGTGGCGCGCAGCCGGGCCGCGAGCTGGGTGCCCCACATCCGCGCGAAGCGCTGGCTGACGATCTCCAGCTGGCGCGCGTGGTCGCGCGCCAGGGTCAGCGGACGCCGGAAGTCGTAGAGCTCCGGCTCGGTGGCGCGCCGTCGCCAGGACGAGGGTGCGTCGGCAGGCGCGCTCTGGACACTCACGCGCGACCCATCGGCGGGCCACGCCCGGTCCTGAGCGAAATCATCGGGTGCAGTAGCGGCTACTGCGTCACGTAGTCGGTCAGGTAGACGTCCATCACCCCCTCGCCGTACGCCTGCCGCAGCTCCTGGAGCAGCTGGGCCTTGAGCTGGTCCCGCGTCGCCGCCGTCGAGACCTCCTCCACGGTCCGGCCGCTGTACAACGCGATCGCCAGGTCGAGCGCGCGCGACGGGTTCGGCGTCTGCTTGACCGCGGCGCTCAGCTGGATGGCCAGCCCCAGCCGCAGGTAGTGCCCACCGGCGAGGTTGACGCTCACCGCGCTCACCGTGAGCACCTGGCCCGCCACCGGCGTGGGGGTCGGCTTCGGACCGGGCGTGCCGTGGCCCGGGCCCGCCAGCAGGTACCAGCCGGCGCCGGCCGCGACGACGACGACCGCGAGCAGCACGACGATGAGCCGCCGCGGCCCGCGGCGCTTCTTGGCGGGACCGGCAGCCGGCGGGTCCACGGCGCGTTCCGCCACGGACGCCGGCGCGGCGGGCCGCGCGCCGATCTTCTGCTGCCCGATCACCCGTTGCTCGACCATCGGCCCCGCACCCCCGTCACTGTCCCTGGTCCTTGGCGACGATGCCCGGCACGAGCGCCCGCACCTGGTCCGTCGCGGACGACTCCACGACGACGTCGACCCGCCGGTTGAGCGCCAGCGCCTGCTCCCCGGTGGCGCCGGGGATCGGCCGGGCGTCGCCGAAGCCGACCGAGTGCACCCGGTTCCCGGGCAGCCCGTCGGCCTCGACGAAGTGCCGCAGCACCTGCGTCGCCCGGTCGGCGGACAGCTCCCAGTTCGTCGGGTAGCGGCCGCTCACCGGCAGCACGTTCGCGTGGCCCTCGACGGAGATCTCGTCGGGCAGCCCGACGATCTCCGGTGCGATCGCGTCCAGCACGCGCACCGCCGTCCCGGTGAGCTGCGCCGACGCCGGGGCGAAGAAGACGTCGTCGGCCACCAGGCCGATCACCAGGCCGCGCGACGTGATCGTCATCTGCACCGCCGAGCCGAGGCCGGCCGCGTCCAGCTGCTGCTGGATCTGGTGCTCGACCGTCTCCAGCCGGGTCGCCTCGGCCCGGGCGGCGGGCAGCACCCCGGTGTCCGGCGACACCTGCGGTGCCGGCGCGGACCCCGGTCCGCTCGCCGCCGTGAGCGGGGTCATCGCCTGCGCGGGCGAGCTCGGGTCCTGCGCGTCCTGCGAGACGGCGGTGCTGGACTGCAGCACACCATCGGCGCCGGTGAGGATCGACTGGTGACCGAACCCGGCGGCCAGCGACTCGCGCAACGCCTGGAACTTCTGCATGTCCACCTGGCTCATCGCGTACAGCACGATGAACAGGCCCATCATCACGGTGAGCATGTCGGAGTAGCTGACCATCCAGCGCTCGCCGTTGGCGTGCTCCTCCTCCTGCTCGCGCGCGCGGCGCCGGCGGGTGGCCATCAGGCGGCCGCCTTCTTCGCGTCCTTCTTGGCGTCGCCGCGCGCCGCGTCGTCGCCCGGCAGCAGGCTGCGCAGCCGCTCGCCCACCAGCCGCGGGTTGGCGCCGGCCTGCACCGCGAGCAGACCCTCGAGCGCGAGCTCCATCTGCGCGCACTCGAGGTCGGACAGCCGCCGGATCCGGGTGGCGATCGGCAGCCAGACGACGTTGGCCGACAGCAGGCCCCACAGCGTCGCGACGAACGCGGCCGCGATGTTCTCGCCCAGCGCGGCGGGCTCGCTGAGGTTCTCCAGCACGTGCACCAGCGAGATGACGGTGCCGATGATGCCGACCGTCGGGGCGTACCCACCCATGTCGGCGAAGTACTTCGCCGTGACACGGTCCTGCGCGCGCTTGGTGGCGATCCGGTCCTCGAGGATCTCCCGGAGGTCCTCGGGGTCGGTGCCGTCGATCGCCGACTGCAGGCCGTTGCGCAGGAACGGGTCGTCGATGCTGCGGGTGGCGTCCTCGAGGGCGAGCAGCCCCTCGCGACGCGCCTTGTCCGCGAGCTGGACGAGCGTGTCGATGATGCCGTCCGGCTGGGGCAGCCGGCCACGCATCGCGCGGGGCACCGCGGCGAACGCCGCCTTGGCGTCCTTGAGCGTGTGCCCCGCCAGACCCACGGCCAGCGTCGTCACCCAGACCAGCAGCAACGGGCCGGGCAGGAACACCGCCGTGGGCGACGTGCCCTCGATGAGCATCACCACGAAGATGACGACGAACGCCACGACGAGCCCGATCGGTCCGGCGAGGTCCATCAGCGCACCCTCCGCAGCTGGCCGCCGGTGGCGGTCGGCTGGTCGTCGGGCGCGGGGTCGGGGTCGTCGTCGTCGGCGGGGTCAGGACCGGGGAGGGCGTGCACGGTCTCCGTCGAGAGCTGCTGCAGGTCGCGCGAGCGCGCCAGCACCCGTGCCCGGTGCTCGTTGACCCGGGCGATCACCTCGTCCATCGACTCGGCGACGATGAGCTTGGTGCCGTCGATGAGGGTGAGGATGGTGTCCGGCGCGCTCTCGACGCGCTGGATGAGGTCCGGGTTGACCCCGAACATCCCTCCGTTGAGGCGCGTGACGACGATCACGGCGGCACCATCCCTGGTCCGTGCGGCATGGGCGGCGGTGCCGCCCAGGGCCCATCCATGAGCCCTTCGACGACGTTGATCGGCCGGCCCGGACCGGTGCTGAGGGGTTCGGCGCGACGGCTACGCCGACGCCGGGTGATAGGCCCAGTGCCAGGACTCGCGCGGCACGTCGGCGACGAAGCCGAACCGGCCGGCGTTCGCGCGCATCCAGGTCAGCGCCGGCCCGTCGAGCCGCAGGTCGGCGGCCAGCCCCCAGCCGTGCTCGCTCGTGCCGGGCACCGCGGCCAGGCCACCCTGCGAGTAGAGGCCCTCGGACTTCGCGAGCGAGACCTGCTCGTCGTACGGGCGGTAGCCCTCGGTGACGCCGATGGTCACGCCGTCCGCCTTGGCGGCCGCGATGAGGCCGGTGAGCGCCTGCGCCGCCGGCTGCCACATCCGCGCCCCGGTGCTGCCGACGGGGGCGAGCGCGGCTGCCGGGATGCGACCGTTGCCGTAGGACGCCAGCTCGGCCGGCACACCGTTCGCGTCGAGCCGCCCGCCGGCCGCGGCCGCCGCGCTCGTCGCACCCGGCGTGGTCGCCCCCGAGGCGCCTGAGACTCCCGACAGGCCGAGCGCGGCGAGCAGCGACGAGACGCCGCCGCCGGACAGCGCGGTGCCGGACGCGGCCGTGCCGGACAGGCCCAGCGCGGACAGGTCCGACGAGCCGGTGCCGCCCGACGAGCCGGTGAGCCCGGCGGCCGAGGAGCCGAGCCCGAGGGAGTCCAGCAGCGAGCCGGACGACGTGGCGTCCGCGCTCGAGGTGCCGGCCGCCAGCGCCTGCGCGAGGACGGCCGCGAACGCGGTCCCCGACGCGGCGGACGCCGACGACGCCCCGCCGGTCGTGGTGGCCGACACGGCCTGCGCCGGGTCGGCCACCAACGACTGGATCTGGGCGATCCGCTGACCGATGGTGGAGATCGCGTCCATGCTCACCGCTTGAGGTCGACCAGCTCCTGCAGCACCTGGTCGGACGTCGTGATGACGCGCGCGTTCGCCTGGAAGCCGCGCTGGGCGACGATGAGGTTGGTGAACTCGCTGGACAGGTCGACGTTGCTCATCTCGAGCGAGCCGCCCGCCAGCGTGCCGCGCCCGCCGGTGCCCGGCGTGCCGAGCTGGATGGTCCCGGAGTTGACGGTGGTGGTGAACAGCGAGCCGCCGGCCTTCTCCAGCCCGACCGGGTTGGTGAAGTTGGCCAGCGCGAGCCGTCCGATCACCTGCTTGAGGCCGTTGCTGAAGGACCCGGTGATGGTGCCGTCCTGGCCGAGCTGGAACGACTGCAGCGTGCCGGCGGCGTGGCCGTCCTGCGTCAGCCCCTTGACGCTGTCGACGCCGGAGAAGCCGGTGAGCGTCGACAGGTCGACCGTGATCCCGCCGACGGTCAGCGAGCCGGGCGAGGCGAGCGCGCCGGTCGCGGGGTTGAAGTCGACCTCGCCGGGCACCGCGGGGGCCGCCGGCGTCGGGTTGTAGGTCGCGGTCGCGGTCGTCGTGCCGTCCGCCGCGACGACCGCGCCCGCCAGGGTCCACGGCGCGGCCGTGGTCGCACCCTTGGTGAAGGTGAGGTTGAGCGTGCTCGCCTCGCCCGTGGGGTTGTACACCGTGAGGGACCGCGTGATCGTCGTGCCCGGGGCGGCGCTCGAGTCGAGGTTGCCCTGGAACGTCGCGTTCGCCGTGCCCTGCGCCGCCATGAGGGTGCCCGCCGGGACGCTGAGGTCGGTGAGCGGACCGTTGGTGTCGATGACGCCGTTGGTCGCCGCCCAGCCCTGCACCAGGGCGCCGTCGCCCGGCAGCACCATCTGGCCGGTGGCGTCGAAGTCGAACGAGCCGTCGCGCGTGTAGTACGTGTCGTTGCCCTTGCGCACCACGAAGAAGCCGTCGCCCTGGATCATCATGTCGGTGCTGCGGCCGGTGAGCTGGCTGGCACCCTGCGTGAAGTTCGTCGTGATGCCGGCGACCCGCACGCCGAGGCCTACCTGGGCCGGGTTGGTGCCGCCCTGGCCGTTCTGGGCGCCGCCGGCGTTGCTGAGCACCTGGCTCAGCGTGTCCTGGAACTGGACCTGGGACGACTTGAAGCCGGTGGTGTTGACGTTGGCGATGTTGTTGCCGGTGACGTCGAGCATGGTCTGGTGGCTGCGCAGGCCACTGATGCCGGAGAAGAGCGAGCGGAGCATGGTGGTTCCCTTCCTGGTGGGGTTCAGTTGGCCGGGGCCAGCGTCTGGACGGCGTCGAGCGCCACGTCGGTGTCGCCGACCTTGAGCATCGGGACGCTGCCGGTGTAGTCGACGGACGCGACGACGCCGGACTGGCCCTTGCCGTTCGCGTCGGTCCACGTGACCTGGCGGCCGACGAAGGACGCGGCGGTCTCGCGCATCTGCAGCGCGAACGACTCGCGCGCGGTGCTGATCTGCTCCTCGAGCGTCTGCATCTGCGCGAGCTGGGTCGTCTGGGTGAGGATCGTCGTCGAGTCGGTGGGGCTCGACGGGTCCTGGTTGTCGAGCTGCGCGATGAGCAGCTTGAGGAATCCCGCGTTGTCGAGCTGGCTCTTGTCCGTCGGCGTCGTCGTGCTCGCCGACGACGTGGCGGCCGTGCGGTCCGACGTCAGGTACGACACCGGGATGGACATGTCGGTGCTCATGGGTGCTCTCTCCTCTCAGACGATCACGTCGAGGCCGGTGGAACGGCTGGCCGAGGGGCCGGCCGGCGTCGTCGCGCCGCTGCCGGGCTGCCCGGTCCGGTGCCCGGCGGCCGGCTGGCCCGCGGGTGCCCCGCCGTCGCCGGACGTGCCGGACCCCTGCGGTGAACCGCCCCGGCCTCCGGGGTCGCCGAGCCCGACCTGGACGTTGAGCCCGGCGCCGGCGAGGTCGCGCTGCAGGTCGCCGAGCGCGCCGCGCAGCGCGTCACGCGCCGAGTCGGTCGATCCGACGAGGTCCACGCGCACGGCGTCCGGCCCGATGTGCGCGACGACGCGCACGGACCCGAGGCGCTCGGGGTCCAGCGGCACGGACAGCACGTGACGGCCGGCGGCCAGGCCGGTGAGGGCACGCAGCCGCACCCCGAGCTGGTCCGCGACGGGCACCGCGGGTGCGGGTGCCGGCGGCGTCCCCGCCGCGCTCGCCGAGGCCGGGGCGCCGTGCGACGCCCACGGCACGACGACGGGGCCGGCCACCTGCGTGGTGGGGGCCGCAGCGGCGGGCGCAGCCGGCGGCACGGCGGACCCGGGTGTCCCGGCACCGGCCGGCAGCTGCGTGCCGGCCGTCGCGGCACGGTCGGGGCCACCCGACGTGCCGGACGTCGCCGATGCCGCGGCGTCCGCCTGCGGAGACGCCGTGCGGCCGGCGCCGGACCCACCGCGCGCCGCCCCAGGGGCGCCGGCCGTGACGACCGCACCGCCCGCGCCCGCCGCCGGTGCCGCTGGACCGGCAGACGTCGCCGACCCGGTCGCGCCGGCACCGGACGGCACCGCCGGGATCGTGGCGACCGGACCGTGCCCGGCCGCCGGGGCGGCGACGGCGGCACCGGCGGCCGGCACGGGGGTCCCCACGACAGCAGCGGCGGTGTCGGCCGGCGCTCCCGTCGTCCCCGTGCCCGCACCGGCCGTGCCGCCGGTCGCACCTGCCACGGGGCCACCCACCCCGATGGCAGGTGCCGCGACGGGAGAACCCGCCGCGGCCACCACCGCACCCCACCCGAGCGCCGATCGCGCCGGGTCGGACGTGCTCCCCGCTGCGGTGCCGCCGGCCGCCGGTCCGGCGGCACCGGCCGGCACGCCGGTCACCACGCCGGCGCCACCGGCAGCGACCGTCGCACGGCCGGCGTCGCCCTGCCCGACCCCGGGCATCGCGTCCTGCGCCGCGGGATGAGCCCTGGCGTGCGCCGCGACCCGCGCCGCGACCCCGTGGGCGGCGGTGTCGGCACGCGCCGCCCGGTCGGCCGCGTCGGACCGGGCGTCGCGGCTCCGTTCGGCGCGGTCGGCGGCGTCGACCCGGTCCAAGCGCGCCTGCTGGTCGGACCGGTCGGCGCGCGCGGCACGCTCCCGGTCGGCGCGGTCAGCCTGGTCGGCCCGGTCGGCCGACGCCTCGTCGGGACGGCTCGTCGGGTCACCCGACGTGGCCCGGTCCAGCTGTCGGCGGAACGCCTCGTCGAAGGCGTCTCCCCCGCCCGCCCCCGCCGACGGGCGCGGCCGCGCCGTCCCGGGCGCCGTCAGCACCGCCGTCACCGCGCTCATCGCGCCACCTCCCGGCTCGTCACGCTCATCGCTCGTCCTCGCGTCGCCGCCCGGCGACCTCGTCGAGCACCACCTGCTCGGCGCGCAGCTCGGCGGCTCGCTCCCGCTCCTCGTGGTGCTCCTCGAGCAGCTCGACGGCGCGCTCCTCCTGCCGTGCGTGCGACCACGCGTCGCGCCGCTCGGCCGCCACCGATCGAGCCGCCTGCAGCCGCTCGGTGTCCTCGACGAGCAACGACGACAGGCTCAGCCGGCTCGCCGCCGCCGCGAGGAAGGAAGCGCTGTCCACGCCGTCGGGCAGGCCGGCCCCGGACAGCCGCTCGGCGGTCACCCGGGCACGCCGCTGCGCCGCCGCCGCCTCGCGCTCCGCCGCGCCGAGCAGTGCCGCGGCGGTGTCCTCCCGCAGCCCGCGCAGCCGCAGCAGGCCGGCCAGCCCGAAACGGTTCATGCGTGCACCCCCGCGTCGAGCAGCTGCACCAGCTCGGCCAGCCGGGCCCACGAGCGGTCCGCGGGCGCCCGCTCATCCATCGCCTGGCGCAGGAACGCGTCGATCGCGCCCGCGTGCGCGAGCGCGGTGTCGACGAGCGGGTTCGAGCCCGCCACGTAGGCACCGACGTCGACGAGGTCGGCCACCTCCGCGCGGGCCGCCAGGACGGAGCGCAGCCGCTGCGCGAGGGCCGCCTGCTCGCGGCCGACGACGCGGCCGGCGACGCGGCTGATGGAGCCGAGCACGTCGATCGAGGGAAAGTGGCCGGCGACCGCGAGCCGGCGCTGCAGCACCACGTGGCCGTCGAGGATCGACCGCGCCGCGTCGGCGATCGGCTCGTTGTGGTCGTCGCCGTCCACCAGCACCGTGTACAGACCGGTCACGGAGCCGGTCGGGCCGGTGCCGGCGCGCTCCAGCAGGCGGGCGAGCAGGGCGAACGTGCTCGGCGGGTAGCCGCGCGTCGCGGGCGGCTCGCCCACCGAGAGCCCCACCTCGCGCTGCGCCATCGCGACGCGCGTCAGCGAGTCCATCATGAGCACCGCGTGCGCGCCGGTGTCGCGCAGGTGCTCGGCGATGCGGGTCGCCACGAACGCCGACCGCAGCCGGACCAGCGGCGGTGCGTCCGACGTGGCGACGACGACCACCGAGCGGGCCAGCCCCTCCGGCCCGAGGTCGTCCTCGAGGAACTCGCGCACCTCGCGGCCACGCTCGCCGACGAGCGCGATGACCGAGACCTCCGCCTGCGTGCCGCGGGCGATCATCGACAGCAACGAGGACTTGCCGACCCCGGACCCGGCGAACAGCCCCATCCGCTGCCCTCGACCCACCGTGACCAGCGTGTCGAGCGCCCGGACGCCGAGGTCGAGCGGCGTGTCCACGCGCGCCCGCTGCAGCGGGTGCGGGGCCCGGTTGTCCACGTCCACCCAGGCCTCGGCGCGCACCGGACCCTTGCCGTCGATCGGCCGGCCGAGCCCGTCCAGCACGCGCCCGAGCAGCCCGGGCCCGACCGGCACCCGCAGCGCGTCGCCCACGGGCCGCACCGGCATCCCGGCGCGCAGGCCCTCGGCGGCGTCCAGCGGCATGCAGCGCGCCGTGCCGGACGCGGTCGCGACCACCTCGCCCCGCGCCCCGCCCCCGATGTCGACGAGCGCGCCGATCGGCAGGTCGAGGCCGGCGACCTCGACAGACAGCCCGACGACGGACCGGACGCGGCCCACCCGCTGCGGGCAGGCCGCCGCCAGCACCCGGTCCCAGGTCGCGGTGGTCACGACGCCCCCTCCAGCGCCGCGCGCGCCCGGCGCAGCGCCTCGTCGATGCGACCGTCCAGCCAGCCGTCCGCATGGGTGGCGAACGCCTCGCCGCGTCCCAGCGACGGGTCGGCGACGAGCGACACGCCGGCCGGCAGCGGCGCCGTGCCGGCCACCAGCTCGAGGTCCTGCGGGTGGAGGCGCACCGTGACCTCGTCGGCCAGCTCCGCAGCCGCTCGCACCCGGGCGAGCGCGGCGCGCGCCGCGGCCTGCTCGTCGGCCAGGTCGACGGCGAGCACCGCGCCCGCCAGGGCGATCGCCGCCTCGTGCAGCGCGGCCTCGACCTCGGTCAGCAGCGGCAGCGCCCGAGCCTGCGCCGCGCGCGCCGCGGCCGCCAGCACGGCCAGGGCCGCCTCGGTGCGCTCGTCGGCCCGGTGTGCGGCCAGCTCGCGCTCGTGGGCCGCGCGGCGCCGGGCCGTCTCGGCGACCCGGGCGGCGGCGCGGGCGCCGGCGGTGAAGCCGGCGGCGAACCCGGCGGCCCGGGCGGACTCCCGGTCGGTGCCGATGGGCAGCACGTCGGCCCGCCCGCCGTCGAGCGACCCCAGCAGGGGCGGGAAGTGCGCCGGGACCACCTCGGGGTCACGCAACGTACTCGTCCTCCCCGTCGCGGCGGATGGTGATCTGGCCGGACTCCTCGAGCCGGCGGATCACCTGGACGATCGACGCGCGGGCGTCCTCGACCTGCGACAGCCGCACCGGCCCGAGCAGCTCGATCTCCTCGACGAGGTTCTCCCGGGCCCGCTCCGAGACGTTGCGCATGACGACGTCGCGCACCGGCTCCGGCGAGCCCTTGAGGGCCAGCGCCAGCACCGAGGTCTCCACCTGCCGCAGCACCAGCTGCATGGCGCGGTCCTCGAGCAGCACGATGTCCGCGAACACGAACATCCGGCTGCGGATCTCCTCCGCGAGCTCCTCGTCGCGCTCCGCCAGCCCCTCGAGGATCGCCTTCTCCGTCGCCGGGTCGGCCCGGTTGATGATCTCGACGAGCGGCTGCACGCCGCCGACGCTGGCCAGCTCGCGCGGCGCCAGCACCGCGGACGCCTTGCGCTGCAGGCTCTCGGCGACCACCTGCACGAGGTCCGGCGAGGCCCGCTCCATGAGCGCGATGCGGTGCGCGATCGCCGCCTGGTCCTCGGGCGGCAGGCCCGCCAGCACCATCGACGCCTGCTCCGGGCGGAGGTGGGCCAGCACCAGCGCCACGGTCTGCGGGTGCTCACCGGACAGCAGCGACACGATCTGGCGAGCGTCCACCTGCTGCAGGAAGTCGAACGGCTGGCCGGCGAGCACCGCCTCGAGCCGGCCCATCATCTCGGCCGCCCGCTCCTCGCCGAGCGACGCCACCAGCAGCTTCTCGGCGAGCGCCGAGCCGCCGCCGACGCCCACCCCGAGGGTCAACGCGGACCAGAACTCGTCGACCACCTCGTCGGCCAGGCCCTGGTCCACGTGCTCGAGGCGCACGATCTCGGCCGTCAGCTCCTCGATCTCGAACTCGTCGAGCCGCTGCAGCACGCGCGCGGCCCGGTCCCGACCGAGCTGGAGCAGCAGCAGCGCGGCCTTCTGGGCGCCCGTCAGCACGGCGGTGGTCATCGGCGGTTGCCCCCGGTCGGCGCCGTCATCCACAGCCGCAGCAGGTCCGCGATCTCGTTCGGCTGCTCGTCGGCCATCGCCTCGATCTCCCGGCGACGGGCGAGCAGCGGGTTGTCCTCGGGCTGCGGCGCGGGCGCGGGCAGCAGCCCCGGCACGCCGTCGGCGCCTTCGAGCAGCGCGCGCTCGTGCGCCGAGCGCGCCGCCTCGAGCTCGCCGAGGTCGAGCGCCTCGCGGCGGGCGCGGCGCGACCGCCGGCCGCCGAGCACCAGGAGCAGCACGAGCAGCAGCAGCACCGCGCCCCCGATGCCGGCCTTGAGGTACAGCGCGTTGCGGACGGCCGCCTTCTGCTGCACGTCGGCCTGCGCCAGCGCCTGCTGGGCCTGGTCCTGCCGCGCGGTGTCGAACGCCATCCGCTGCACCGACAGCGTGTCCCCGCGGTTCGTGTCGATGCCGGCGGCGGCCGAGATCGCGGCGGTCAGCGCGGTCATGTCGAGGTTCTTCGCCGCGGTGGCGTCGACGGCCACCGAGACGGACTGCTTCGTCACCCCGCCCGGACCGGACGTGACGACCTGCGTCTCCTTGTCGACGGGGTTGCTGACGTCGGCGCTCGTCGAGCTGTAAGTGCCGGTGCCGCCGGTGCCGTTGGGCACGGAGATGTTGTCCGGTCCGAGCACCCCGGTCGACGAGGAGCCGCTGCCGGTGTACTGCTCGGTCTTCGTCGAGGACGCCAGGGGGGGCGTGCTCGGCGTCGGCGCGGAGTACTTCTCGGTGGTGGTCTGACTCGAGTCCTCGTTGAGCTGGGCGGTGACCGTGACGGCGGACTTGCCGGGGCCGACGAGCGGGTCGAGGAGGTTCGCCACGGCCTGGCGCACCTTCGACTCGTAGTCCGTCGCCTGCTGGGAGGCGAGCGCGCCACCCGCGGTGCCGCTGCCGACCGCCGACAGCACCTGCCCGGACGAGTCGATGACCGCGACGTCGGCCGGCTTCATCTTCTGGATGCCCGCGGAGACCAGGTGCACGATCGCCTGCACCTGGTCGGTCGTCAGCGTCACGCCCGGCCGGGTCCGCACGAAGACCGAGGCCGTCGGGTCGGCCTGCTGGGAGACGAAGACGCTCTCCTGCGGCAGCGCGAGCTTGACCGTCGCGGCCTGCACGCCGTCGATCGACTCGACGGTCTTGGCGAGCTCGCCCTCGGTGGCCCGCTGGTACGCGGTCTGCTGCTGGAAGTCGGAGGCCGTCACCGGCAGGCTGTCGAGCAGCGAGTAGCCGGCGCCGTCGGTGTTCGCCGGCAGGCCCGCGGCCGCCATCGCGATGCGCTCGGAGTAGAGCTTGGCCTGCGGCACGAGGATCGTCCCGCCGCCGTCGGCGAGCTGGTAGCTGACGCCGTCCTTGGTCAGCTGGGTGACGATCGCGGAGGCGTCGGTGCCGGACAGCCCGGAGAACAGCGGGCTCATCGTCGGCCGGCCGAGCCATCCGGCGAGCGCCACCGCGGCGACCGCGACGGCGGCGACGGCGACGAGCAGGAACGTCCGCTGGACGAGGGAGAACTGGCGGACCGCGGCGGTGAGGCGGTCGATGGCGGTTCGCACCTGGGCGGGCATCAGGCCTGCATCCTCATGATCTCGTCGAACGCGTTGACCGCCTGGTTGCGCACGGCGGCCGTCAGCTCGATGGCCAGCGACGCCTGCGCGGCGGCGATGGTGTAGTCGTGGACGTCGGTGAGCTGGCCGGTGACGGCCTGGACGGCCAGGCCGTCGGCGGTGGACTGCATCTGCTGCAGCTGGTCCACCCCGGACAGGACGGAGCCGAATCCGGTGCCCGACGACGGCGTGGTGGCCTGCGTCGGCAGGGACGGCAGGGTGGGTGCGACGCCGGTGACCCCGGCGACGGCGGCGACGCTCACAGGTTCTGCCCGATCTTCAGTGCGGACTCGTAGGCGTCCTTCGCCCGGTCGACCACGGCGGCGTTCGCCTGGTAGCCGCGCTGCGCCATGATCAGCTGGACCATCTGGCTGGACATGTCGACGTCGGGGTAGCGCACGTTGCCCTGCGCGTCCGCCAGCGGGTTGTCGGGCTCGTAGACCACCCGCCCGGTGGCGTTGCCCGACGTCACCGCGCCGGCCACCTGCACGCCGCCACCCGACATCTCGCTCGCCACGATGTACTTCGCCTCGTAGGCCGGCTGGGACGTGGAGCGTGCGGTGTCGATGTTGGCGAGGTTGTCGCTCACGGCGTCGAGCCACTTGCGGTCGACGGTCATCCCGCTCGCCGCGATCCCGAGTGTTCCGAAGGTGGTCATCAGGCCGTCCTCATCGCCGCGCGGATCTGGGAGAAGTCGGCCGAGACGGCTTGCGTGGCGAGCTCGTAGCGCAGGTTCGTGTCGACGTTGGACAGCGTCTCCGTGTCGAGGTTGACGTTGTTGCCGTCCGTGCGCGTGGGCTCGAGCGAGCGGGACACCGTCGGCGTGACGGCACCGCTGCCGTGGGAGACCGCCTGCGCCAGGGCGTCCTCGAACTGGACCCGCTGGGCGTGGTAGCCGGGGGTCTGCAGGTTCGCCACGTTGTCCGCGATCGCACGCTGGCGCTCGGCCAGCCCGTCCAGCGCGCTGCGCAGCGCCACGCTGGACACGGAGTCGAAGACGCCCATCGGGGCACACTCCTACCGACGTCGAAAGCAAGTCGGCCGATCCGTGGCCCAGGGCGAGCAATCCCTGCTCGGCCCGCCCATCGGACGGCGTCCCGGCTTCCTGAGCCGTTGTGCGCACCTCACCGGCGCTATCACCCGATGGGACGAGGCCAATCCGGACAACGCCTGACACTCCGGCCGTCGGGACGCCCGCCCGGCGTCACCCCGGCGGCGTGGCGAGGACGACGACGGCCCGGGACGGCCGGCCGCGTCACGGCCGGCCCGTCAGCCGTCGACGTCCACGTAGACCGGCGGGTGCAGGCGCGTCGGGGCCAGCGTGGCCAGCGCACGGCGCTGCCGCCGCCCGCGCACCATGGCCGCCGCCAGCTGCTCCGCCACGGTGAGCTGGCGCGCCAGCAGGGCGCGGGCCCGTTCCTCGAGCGTGGCCGGCAGCGGACCGAGCCCCTCGGGGGGCGTCCAGGGCGCCGCGGGCGCGGGGGCAGGCCGGTGGGCGTCCGCCAGCAGCTCCTCGGCCTCGCGGACGGCCATCTCCATGTCGTCGAGGGCCGCCACCCAGGCGCCCTCCCAGGCCAGGCTCGTCGTCGCCATGGCGGTCTCAGGCCACACCGAGCACGCCGGCGAGCGCTTCCGCACCCGGCTCGGCGCTGTGGCCCACCTCGTCCGCGGCCTCGTGCCACGCCAGGGCCAGCGGTTCCAGCAGCCCCCGGCACGACGCCACCCGCGCCACGTCACCGGTGGCCCCGGCCTCGAAGAGCTCCCGCAGCACGAAGGCGTAGATCGACATCAGGGCGCCCGCGCCGTCCCACGCATGCACGTCGAGCATGCCGATGAGCTCGCCGACGATCTCCTCGGCGTGCCCGACGAACGGCGCCGCGGTGGCCCGGTCGCCGTCCTGCAGCGCGTTCCCGGCGCGCGTCAGGTCGAGGACCAGCCGGTCGAACAGCATGGTGAGCAGCCGCGGTGGGCTCGCCGTCGCGATCGCGTCGGCCAGGTAGCGGGAGCGGGCGTCGTCCACGAGGGTGCCTTCCGTCAGGAGGACTTCACGGAGCTCGACGAGCTCGAGGTGCTCGTCGTCGACAGCGACCCGAGCACCGAGGTGAGGTAGGAGGACTGCGACTGCAGCTGCGACAGCGACGTCTCCATCGCGGAGTACTGCTGCTCGAGCGACTGCTGGCGCAGCTGCAGCTGGACGGCCCAGTCGGAGATCTGGTTGCCGAGGTCCTGCACGGTGCTCTGCTGCAGCGCGATGTTGGACGTGAGGAGCCCCTGGGTGGGGTCCGAGTACGTGGTGGCCACCGACTGCACGCGCTGCGCGATCGCGCTGACGACCGCCTGGGTCTGTACCGGGTCGGCCTGGAGCGAGGCCGCGAACGCCTTCTGGTCGAACGTGAAGGTGCCGTCGCTGTTGACGACGATGCCCACCGACGAGGGCGAGACGAGCTCTCCGTTGTACGTCACCGCGCCCGCGCCCGCGTCCGAGACGGCGTTCTGCAGGAACATCACGTCGCTCTCGTTGCCGAGGATCCCCGGCGTCATGTTCGTCGTCCCGTCGGCGGCCGTCGTCGTCGTCGACGCGGTCTGGCTCGTGATCTCGCCCAGCACCAGGTTGAGCTGCCCGACGAGGTCCGAGCCGAGCTTCGTCAGCGCGGTGTCGTCGCGCGACGTGGAGACGGTGACGTTCGACGTCGTCGGCTGGCTCACCGTGAAGGTGAGCCCGGGCAGCACGCCCGTGAACGTGTTGGTGGCCGAGGTGACGGTCGACGCGGCCGACGTGCCGTCCGGGTTCGTCGCGCCCGGCCACAGCGTGATCTGCGCGTCGCGGGCGGCGACCGCCGAGACGACGCCCGTCGTCACCATCGTCCCGGTGCCGTCGTTGGCCGTGACGGAGGTCTGGAACGCGCCGGCGGCCCCGGAGGTCTTGGCGGTGAGCTGCAGCTGGTAGCCGCCGCTGACCTGGACGGCCACCGCGTTGACGCCGGCCGCGGACCCGTTGATGGCCTGCGCGATGGCGTCCGCCGACGTCAGACCGTTGGTGGACACCGTCGTCGTGGCGTTGTTGGCCCCGGTGAACGTCATGCTGCCGTTGCCCAGCAGCAGGTCGGCGACGGACGTGCTCGACACGAGCGACACCTGGGTCTGCGCGGTCTGGTTGACCGCGAACGTGATGGCGGCCGGGTCGCCGGTGGAGGTCGCGGTCGCGGTGACCGAGGAGTCCGACGAGGACGCGGTGAGCGCCTGCCAGCTCGAGGCGGTGGCCGCCGTGGTGGCGGCGTCGCCGAGCGAGCCGACCTTGGTGTTGAGCGACTGCAGCGCGGTGATGAGGTTCTGGGTGGCCGTCTGCTTCTGCTGCAGCAGCTGCTGGGGCTGCGACTCGATCTGCATCAGCTGGCTGATGATGCTCGTCGTGTCCAGGCCGCTGACCAGACCGCTGATGCTCTGCGTCCCTGACATCTCGTTCCTCCCGGGGTCACGCTGCGGCCGGCGGCTGCCGGGTGGTGCTGGGGCACCGGCGGCGCGCGGGGACGGCGCGCCGCCGGTGCCAGGCCCAGGGCTCCGACTGGGTGGGGTCGGGGTTGCTGCCCAGGGATGTCGGCCGTGGACGTGCCACGGCCGGGGTCAGGCCTAGCCGAGCAGCTTGAGGATGCTCTGCGGCATCGAGTTGGCCTGGGCCAGCATCGCGGTGCCTGCCTGCTGCAGGATCTGGGCCCGGGTGAACTTGACCATCTCGGACGCCATGTCGGTGTCCTGGATCTGGCTGTTCGACGCCGTGAGGTTCTCCACCGCGACGTTGACCGCGTTGATCGTGTGCGTGAACCGGTTCTGGTACGCACCGAGGTCGGCCCGCTGGGTCGAGATCTGCTGGATCGAGTTCTGGATGGTCGTGATCGTCGCCTGCGCCGCGGTGTGCGACGAGAAGTCGATGTGCCCGTAGGTGTCGGCGGCGCCCGCACCGACGCCACCGGTGACCGCGGTGGTCGTCACGGCGCCACCGTTGAGGGCGTGGACGTCGAGGCCGGTCGCCGCGCCGGTCGAGTCGGTGACGACGCTCGCCGTGAAGCCCGCCGAGAAGGTGGAGTCCGCGTTGAGCGCGGCGGCCACCGACTGGACGGTCGCGCCCGTGGTGCCGGTGGGCATGTTCACGGCGGCGGTCGTCGTGCCGCCGCCCGCCAGGGTGCTCGTGAAGGTGACGCTGCCGGCGGTGAAGCTGGCCGCCTGGGTGTCGGTCATGGCGATCGTCGAACCCGTGCCGCTGGCGACCTTCAGGCTGGTGGCCAGGTTGACGACGTTGAGCTGCGACATGTCGACGGCGATGTTGCTGTTCGACGTGCCGTCGGCGCCGACCTGGAAGTTGAGCGTGCCGGCGGAGCCGTCCAGCAGGTTGGTGCCGTTGAAGTTCGTCGACTTGCCGATGCGGCCGAGCTCGGAGACGAGCTGGTTCGCCTCGGTCGCGATGTCGCCGCGGGCGGCGCTGTTGTTCGAGTCGTTGGCCGCCTGGACGGCCAGGTCGTTGAGGCGCTGGAGCACCGAGTGGACCTCGGTGAGGGCACCCTCAGCGGTCTGCACGACGTTGATGCCGTCCTGGGCGTTGCGCGCAGCCTGCGTGAGGCCCCCGATCTGCGACTGCAGGCCCTGCGAGATGGCCAGGCCGGCCGCGTCGTCGGCGGCCCGGTTGATCCGGTAGCCGGACGACAGCTTCTCGAGCGAGCTCGACAGCGACGCCTGCGTGTTGGAGAGGTTCCGGTACGCGTTCAGCGCCGCGAGGTTGGTGTTGACGGTGAGACCCATCGTGATCTTCCTCCTTGATGCGGGTCATGGCGGCCCATCCATGGGCACGTCCTTGTTCATCGCCCGGGCCGGCCGGCATCTGAGGAGTTCTTCCCGGCAGATCCGCACCGTCCCGATCAGGCGGTCGCCCGCCCCCGGCGCGCGTCCGCCACGGCCGCGACGATCGCGCGCGGTCGCGGCACCTCGTCGGCCGGCCCGTGGCTGGCGGCGGGCATCGACGCGCGGGCCGCCACGGCGGCGAAGTAGGCACGCCGGCGCCGCTCCGCGACGCCGGCCGGACGGGTGGCTGTCGGCACCAGGTCAGGGTCGAGCGCGGCGTTCATGCCGTCGCGCAGCATGGTGAGCGCCTCCGTCCGCAGCTGGCTGATCCGCGACTCGGTCACGCCGAGCTCGGCCGCCAGGTCGGCGATCGACCGGTCCTCGAGGTAGAGGCCGACGACGACGGCGCGCAGCCGCTCCGGGAGCGTCACCACGGCGGCCCGCAGCCAGTGCACGCGTTCGTTGCCGAGCATGAGGTCCTCGGGTGTCGCCCCGGGGTCCGGCAGGACGTCGGCGAGCACCGAGCCGGGGGCGTCGAGGCGCAGCACGCGCCGTTCGGCGTCGAGGCGGGCGCCCTCCACGCCGGCCACGTCGGTGCCCATCGCCGCGGCGATCTCCTCGCGCCCGGGCTGGCGCCCCAGGCTCGCCCGCAGCTGGTCGCTGGCCGTGGTGTACTCCCGGACCCGCCGGCGGGCGCCGCGCGACGCCCAGTCGATGGAGCGCAGCTCGTCGAGGATGGCGCCCTTGATCCGCAGCGCGGCGTAGCGCGCGAACGGGACGCCCGACGTGGCGTCGTACGACCTGGCCGCGAGGACCAGCGCGAGACTTCCGGCAGACACCAGCTCGTCGCGGGTCACCGAGGGCGGCACCCGATGGAGCACCTCGCTGACGTGGTACCCGACGAGCGCGAGGTGGTCGACGACGAGCCGCTCCGTTGCGACCTGTGCTTCACCCATGGGGTGCTCGTCGTCCGGCGGCGCGCTCCGCTTGAGCCAGAAAGCGATTTCTCCTCGGGTTCCGACCCATCCGACGAATCGGACGAGCAACCATCAAGCACGCCGGGCGAATCGCCCACCGTGGGGCGCGCTCGACATCTCGCCCGGCCAGATGTGAGAAATATCACACTCTCGAGGGCGTCGCGCGACCAGCGGCGGACACCCGTCCGAGTGACGCATTCCGGTGGTCGCCACGACAGACTCGCCCGTTGGGTCAAGTCCGGGCCTCGGCGTCCGATAGTGAGGGCGATCAGCAGGCCGTACCGTGGCGCGCCGCCCCGAAGGCCCGAGAGGAACCTGACGCCCATGACCCTGAACAGCCTGTCCGAGGCGCTCTGGCACGAACGCCGGCTCCTCGAGCTGCTCCTGTTCAAGCTCGAGGAGGAGCAGCTCGTGCTCACCTCGGGCCGCAGCCGCTGGCTCGCCCAGGCGACCCGGGAGGTGGAGTCGGTGCTGGACGAGATCCGCTCGGCCGAGATCGCGCGCGCGGTCGAGGTCGAGGACGTCGCCGCAGGCCTCGGCCTGACCGGGAACGCCTCGCTGGCGCAGCTGGCCGCCGTGGCGCCCGCGCCCTGGGACGAGCTGCTGCGCTCCCACCGGGACGCCTTCGCGTCCATCACGGCGGAGATCGGCCACATGGCGGAGGACAACCGCGAGCTGCTCGCGATGTCCCACCGCGCCACGCAGGAGACGCTCGCGTCGCTCGAGGACAGCGTGCGCACCTACGACGAGACCGGCCAGCAGCGCGCCGAGGTCCCCGGCGCGCAGCTGATCGACCGGTCGATCTGAACGGGGCGACGATGAGCAGCACCTTCTCCGGCATCAGCACCGCGCTCTCGTCGCTCATCGCCCAGCGCACCGCGCTGGACGTCGCGGGCCAGAACATCGCGAACGCCAACACGCCCGGCTACACGCGCCAGCGCGCCGACCTCGGCGCAGTCACCGGCTCCCAGGTGCCCTCGATGTTCGCGACGAGCGACGGCGTCGGCACCGGCGTCCAGGTCACCGGGATCTCGCGGGCCTCCGACCCGTTCCTCGACGCCAAGCTGCGCACCCAGACGTCGGGCGCCGCGACGCTCGCCGCCCTGTCCGGCGCCTACTCCACGCTCGAGTCCGGCCTCGGCGAGCCGGGCGGCTCCGGGCTGTCCGCCCAGCTGCAGACGTTCTGGAACGCGTGGCACGACGTGTCCAACGCCCCGGACACCGGCTCCACCCGCTCCGTGCTGCTCGACGACGGGCGCCAGCTGGTCGACACGCTCCACACCCAGTACACGAACATCGCCACGCAGTGGAGCGACGCCCGCACCACGACGTCGAGCCTCGTCGACCAGACGAACGCGCTCGCCACGAACGTCGCGGACCTCAACCAGCGCATCCTCGACATCACCAACAACGGGGGCAGCGCCAACGAGCTCGCCGACCAGCGCGACCAGGCCCTGACGCAGCTCGCCGGCCTCGTCGGCGCGACCGTGCAGAGCCGGCAGGACGGCCAGGTGGACGTCTACGTCGGCGGGAACGCTCTCGTGTTCGGCGCCTCGTCGCGCGCGCTGGCCCTCGGGGGCGCGCAGGTGTTCAGCCAGGCCGCGGGATACGCGACCGACGGCACGCCGACCACCCCCCAGGACGTCCACCTCGAGTGGGCCGACACGCCGGGCCAGCGCGTCGTTCCCACGGGCGGCACGGTCGCCGGGCAGCTCATGGTGCTCGCGCCGGCAGCCGCGGACGGCTCCGGCACCGGCGGGGTGCTCGCCGAGGCCGCCCAGCGGCTCGACCAGGTCGCCACCCGGCTGGCGACCGACGTCAACACGCTGCACGCCGGGGCGCAGACCGTCGCCGGCAGCAACGGCGGCGCGTTCTTCACCCCGCTCGACCCGAGCGACCCGACCTGGACGAGCGGTCCGACGCACGGCCCGGCCGCGCTGCAGATCTCCGTCGCACTGACGACGGCCGACCAGGTCGCGGTCGCCGCCCCCGGCGCGGGCGCGTACGACGCGTCGATCGGCCAGCAGATCGCCGCCCTCGGCACCTCCACCACGGGCGCCGACGCCGTGTGGAGCCAGGCGGTCGTCGAGATCGGCAACCGCAGCGCCGCGGCGGCGTCCCGCAGCTCGGTCGCCGAGTCCGCGCGGGCCTCGGCCGAGCAGGACCAGCTCGGCAACGCGAGCGTCGACACCGACCAGGAGACCGTGGGGATGATCGCGACGCAGCGCTCCTACCAGGCCGCCGCGCGCGTGCTCACCACGCTCGACGACATGCTCGACACTCTCATCAACAAGACCGGCCTGGTCGGGAGGTGACGACGATGCTCCAACGCGTGACCAACGAGACCATCCAGCGCTCCACGCTGCGCAACCTGCAGACCAACCTGTCCGCGGTCGCCCGGTTGCAGGCGGAGATGTCGAGCGGCAAGCGGATCCAGGTGCCCTCGGACGACCCGTCGGGCACCGGCCAGTCGCTCAGCCTGAACGCCACGGCGAGCCAGCTCGCCCAGTACCAGCGCAACGGGCAGGACGGCGACTCCTGGCTCACCACGGTGGACACCGCGCTGACCACCGCGCTCGGCTACCTGCGCAACGCGCGCGACCTCGTCGTGCAGAGCGGTGACGCCGGCCTCGGGCAGACCTCGCGCGACGCGCTCGCCGACGGCATCGACGGCCTCAAGGCCGGCCTGCTCACCCAGGCCAACGCCCGCTACCAGGGACGCAACGTGTTCGCCGGCACGTCGGACGCCCCGGCCGCGTTCACGGTGAGCACCAGCGGCAGCACCCCGGCGTACACCTGGACCGGCTCGACGACCGGGAGCGTGGACCGCAAGATCGGTCCCTCGACGTCCGTGCGGGTCGACACCGACGGCTCGCAGGCGTTCGGCTGGACGGACCCCAGCACCGGGACGCAGTCCACGGCGTTCGCGCTGCTCGACAAGATCTCGACGGGGCTGCGCAACGGCAGCAGCGTCACGGGCACGCTCAACGACCTCGACTCCGTCATGCAGTCCATGCTCACGGCCGCCGCGTCCAACGGCAGCCGGCAGAAGGTGCTGGAGAACACCATGTCGGACGTCTCGTCGCAGCAGCTGACCATCAAGGGACAGCTCAGCGGTGTCGAGGACGTCGACATGGCGTCGGTCATCATGAACCTGCAGATGCAGCAGGTCACCTACCAGGGCGCCCTGGCGGCCGGCGCCCGGGTGCTGCAGCCCACGCTCCTGGACTTCCTGCGGTGAGCGGCACGGCGACCGCGGGGACGTGCCTCGTCGCCACCCCGGACGGACCTGTCGAGGTGCCGGACCGGCTGGTGCTGGTGGAGCCGCTGCCGGGCCTGCCCGGCACCGAGTACGCGCTCGACGCGCTCGACGAGGTCGGCTTCCTGTTCGCGCTGCGCGGCGAGGGTGGCGTGCGGCTGTTCGTCGTCAGCCCGGGCCTGGTCTTCCCCGACTACGCGCCCCGCATCGGGCGCCCGGTGCTCGAGGCGGTCGGCGACGGGGATCCCGCCGTGCTGCTCGTCGTCGTGCACCCCGGGTCGGACGGCCGGCCCGTGCCCACCGCCGACCTGCTGGCCCCGATCGTCGTGGGCCCCGGCACCGGCCGGGCCCTGCAGGTGGTGCTCGACGAGGACCTGCCGCTGCGGGCCGCGCTCGCCTGACGTCTCAGTTCCGCCGCGCCCCGGCCGATGGGGTGGCATGCCCATGTCCGCTCCGCGCTCCGCCGGCGCGCCCGTCCTGGCAGAACCCGTCCGCGCGCGAAGCCCGCACGTCGTCATCTTCCGGCAGGCGGTGGTCGACGCGGAGCAGACCGTCCGGGCATGGGCGCTGCGGGCCGCGGTGGCCACGACCGACGGTCGCTGGAGCGCCGAGGACGAGGTCGAGCCGACCACCGAGGCGGAGTACCGAGCACTCGACCTGGCCCGGCTCGGCGGTGCCACGCCGGTGCTGCTGCGGGCGACGAGCGGGCTGGCGTCCGGCGCGACACCGGTCCCCGCCAGCCCGCGCGGGCTGTGGCTCGAGCTGTCCGCCGCGATGGCACGCGACCCCGAGGCGAACGCGCACGTCGCAGCCCTGCGCGGGCGGGGCGTGCCGGTCGTCGTCGGGGACTACGCCGCCGCGCCCGAGCAGGACGCCCTGATCATGGCCTGGCGCGCCACGGCGGTCGTGCGCGCCGACGACCCGCGGCTGGCCGAGCTGGCGCGCCACGTCCACGACCTGGAGGGCGCCGTCATCGCCGCGGGGGTCGCCACGTCGGCAGCCCGCCGGCGCGCCTTCGCGTGCGGCGCCGACCTGGTGCAAGGTCCCCTGCTGCAGCACGAGGCGGACGGTCCGCTGCGCGCGGCGAAGGCCGGTGAGGTGCAGTGCCTCGAGGTGATCCGGCTGCTGTCGGCGCCGGACGTCGAGCTCGAGGCCGTGGTCCGCATGGTCGCCGCCGACCCCGAGCTGTCGATCCGGGTGCTCCACGTGGTCAACTCGAGCGCGTTCGCGCTCAACCACACGGTCGACTCGGTGCGGCACGCCGTCATCCTGATCGGACCGCAACGCCTCGCGGCCCTGGCGATGGCCTCGCTCATCGACGCGCGCCCGGCCGCGGTCGGGCAGCTGTGGTCGGTGCTGAGCCGGGCGCTGACGTGCCGGTCACTGGCAGGACGGGACGCCGGCTACACCGTCGGGCTGCTGTCCGCGGTGGCGAGCCAGCAGCGCATCGACATCTCGTCGCTGCTGGCCACGTCGGGCGTCTCACCGGAGCTGGCGCAGGCGCTCGAGGGGCACGCCGGCCCGCTCGGTCAGGTGCTCACCGCCGTGCTCGCGCACGAGGAGAACGACCCGGCCGCGGTGGCCGCCACGGGGCTGGACCCGTTCGACGTCGCCCGCGCCCACCTCGACGCGGTGCCGGAGGCGCTGTCCATCGCCACCACGCTGTCGATGGACCCCGTCGGCTGAGGCCTTTCGGCCACCTCACAGGATCCGCGCACCGTAAGGTCAGGTGCCGCTGCCACGGTGTGGTCTACCCTCCCGCCCGGGAAGGTCGTGCGAGAGGCGCTCGGCACAAGGAAGTGAGGTCCGGTGAGCTACCAGCGGTCCCGCAAGCAGAAGGTGGTCGCGAAGGCGCGCCGCATCCAGGACCGGGAGCTCGCACGGATCGAGCGGGCCAGGCGCGCCCGCCGCGACACCATCCGGCGGGTCGCCCTGCGGGTCGGCGTCGTGGTCGTCGCGCTCGCGATCGTCGCCGGCGTCGGCCTGGCGGTGCGCGCGGTCGTCGCGAGCAACCGGCGGGGACCGGCCAACATGGCGTCCGACGGGCTGCTGATCTCCAGCACCGACGGCCAGACGATGACCGCCACCCGGTCCGCGCCGCTGCCGGACAACGGCGTCCCGACGCCGTCGGCCGACCTCGCCTCGTCCGGCGTGACGCAGGTCGTCGCGTACTTCGACTACGCCGACCCCGCCTCGGCCGCGTTCTGGCGCACCAACGGCGCGGGCATCGCGCAGATGCTCACCGCGTCGCAGGGGATGTTCACCCTCGAGATCCACCCCGTCGCGATCCCGTCCGCCCGGGAGTCGTTCACGCCGATGCCCGCGACGCCGTCCCCCTCCGCCAGCACCGGCAGCACGCCCACGCCGACCGCGAGCGCGACGCCCGGGGCGACGCCCACCCCGACGCCCACCCAGAACCTCGCGGACGCCGGCTACGACTACGCGCTGCGGGCCGCCAACACGTTCGCGTGCGTCGCGAACGGTGCGCCCGACCAGGCGCTGGCGGTCAACGACGCACTGTTCGCCGCCCAGGCGACCTTCGGGACCTCGGGGCTGACCGACGACCAGCTGGTCGCCCTCGTCCAGAAGGCCGGGGTCACGGCCAAGGGCACGGAGAAGTGCATCCGGAGCCACCACTACGAGCGCTGGGTGATCCAGGCAACCACGCGTGCCATGACCGCCGTGCCCTTCACCGGGGTGCCGGCCCTCGGCACGGCGCCGCTGGTGATCGTCGGCGGCCACCAGTACACCGGCAAGGTCGACGACGCGACGGCGTTCACCGGCATCGTGCTGCAGGCGTACCAGGCGGCCAGCCAGGCGGCCAGCGCCGCATCCGGCGCCACCGCGACGCCGACGCCCAGTCCCGGCGCGACGCCGGCCGCCACGGCCCCGGCGGTGCCGAGCGGCACCGCCGCACCCACCCCGAGCTCCGGGTCCTGACGGGCCCGGAGGCGGTGCCGACCACCGGCGCTGCTGTGGCAAGATGACGGCACCGGGACCCTCGCGTCCCGGTGCGTCGTCGTCGACGGTGTCGGCGTCGACACGGACCCACCCCCGGCCGGGGATGGGTCGGGCCTTCACTACGGATCGTCCGGCACGTACCTGCCGGTGAAGGGGAGTACACGATGGCCACGGTCACTTTCGACCACGCGACCCGCATCTACCCGGGCACGGAGCGTCCCGCGGTGGACGGTCTGGACCTGCACATCGAGGACGGCGAGTTCCTCGTCCTCGTCGGCCCGTCCGGCTGCGGCAAGTCCACCTCGCTGCGCATGCTCGCCGGCCTGGAGGACGTCAACTCGGGCCGCGTCCTCATCGGGGACCGCGACGTCACGGACGTCCAGCCCAAGGACCGCGACATCGCGATGGTGTTCCAGAACTACGCCCTGTACCCGCACATGACCGTCGCGGACAACATGGGCTTCGCGCTGAAGATCGCCGGCACCCCCAAGGCCGAGATCCGCCAGCGCGTCGAGGAGGCCGCCAAGATCCTCGACCTGTCCCAGTACCTCGACCGCAAGCCGAAGGCGCTCTCCGGTGGCCAGCGTCAGCGCGTCGCCATGGGCCGCGCCATCGTCCGCCAGCCGCAGGTGTTCCTCATGGACGAGCCGCTGTCGAACCTCGACGCCAAGCTGCGCGTGCAGACCCGCACGCAGATCGCGTCGCTGCAGCGCCGCCTCGGCGTGACGACGGTCTACGTCACGCACGACCAGATCGAGGCCCTGACCATGGGCGACCGCATCGCCGTGCTCAAGGACGGCCTGCTCCAGCAGGTCGGCACCCCGCGCGAGATGTACGACGTCCCGGCGAACGTCTTCGTCGCCGGCTTCATCGGCTCCCCCGCCATGAACATCGGCACCTTCCCGGTGCTCGACGGTGCGGCCTCGGTCGGCAACTCCCGCATCACGCTGCCGCGCCAGGCGATCGGCACGCTGACCGACGACGACAAGGGCAACATCACCGTCGGGTTCCGGCCCGAGGACCTCGACGTGGTGCCTGCCGGCACCCCGGACTCCATCCCGGTGTACGTCAACATCGTCGAGGAGCTCGGTTCGGACGCCTTCGTGTACGGCTCGCTGACCGACGCGTTCGGCTCGGCCGCGGTGATCCACTCCACCGCCGCCGACTCCGAGGTCACCGTCCGGATCGACCCGCGCGACGTGCCCGCCAAGGGCTCTCAGATCAACGTCCGCGTCCGGCCGCACCTGCTGCACCTGTTCCACGCGGGCAACGGCGAGCGCATCGCCATCGGCGCCTGATCACGCGATCGGCTCGAAGGGGCGGGACCAGGGGTCCCGCCCCTTCGTCGTGTCGAGGACAATGGCTCCCGTGAGCTCCGCCTCCCTGCAGATCACGGCCGCCACGCCGGACCCCGCCCTGCTCGACCTCCCCTGGGACGTGCCGCTGGAGGACTGGCCGGCTGCGACGATCGCCGCGCTGCCCCGCGGCATCTCGCGCCACACCGTGCGGTTCGCCCGGCTGTCGGGCCGCGTCGTGGCGGTCAAGGAGATCGGCGAGTACGTCGCGTTCCGCGAGTACGAGCTGCTGCGCCAGCTGCGCCGGCTGGACGTGCCGAGCGTCGCGCCCCTCGGCGTCGTCTCGGGCCGACACACACCCGAGGGCGAGCCCCTCGAACCCGCGCTCGTCACGGAGCACCTGCAGTTCGCCCTGCCGTACCGGGTGCTGTTCAGCCAGACCCTGCGCCCCGACACCGCGACGCGGCTCATCGACGCCCTCGCCGTCCTCATGGTGCGGCTGCACCTCGCGGGCTTCTACTGGGGCGACGTCTCGCTGTCGAACACGCTCTTCCGGCGGGACGCGGAGACGTTCGCGGCCTACCTCGTGGACGCCGAGACCGGCGACCTGCACGAGTCGCTCACCGACGGCCAGCGCTCCTACGACCTGGACGTCGCGCGCGTCAACATCATCGGCGAGCTCATGGACCTGCAGGCCGGCGAGTACCTCGAGGACGACGCCGACGCGGTGGCGATCGGCGACGCGCTCGTCACGCGCTACACGGAGCTGTGGCACGCGCTCACCGAGGTCGAGTCCTTCGGGTTCGGCGAGCGCTGGCGTGTCCAGGCGCGCATCGACCGGCTCAACGACCTGGGGTTCGACGTCGACGAGCTCGACATCACCACCGACGTCGGCGGCACCACGGTCCGCATCCAGCCCAAGGTGGTCGACGCGGGGCACCACAGCCGGCGGCTGATGCGGCTGACGGGTCTCGATGTGCAGGAGAACCAGGCCCGCCGGCTGCTCAACGACCTCGACGAGTACCGCGCCGCAACCGACCGGCAGCGGGAGGACGAGGCCTTCGTGGCGCACGACTGGCTCACCGAGGTCTTCGAGCCGGCGGTGCGGGCCGTGCCCCGGGAGCTGCGCGCCAAGCTGGAGCCGGCGCAGGTCTACCACGAGCTGCTGGACCACCGCTGGTTCCTGTCGGAGCTGCAGCACCGGGACGTGCCGATGGACCAGGTGGTGGCGTCCTACGTGAAGAACATCCTGCCGCTGCGACCCGACGAGCAGGCGGTGCTCGGCGGCGTCCCTGGCGACATGCGCGACGAGACCGGCGTGATCCCCGTCGTCGAGCCCTGACCCTCGCAACGTCCGCTAGGAGGTGGAGGAGCGGCGGCGGGCCACCTCGTAGAGTGCGATGCCGGCGGCGACGCCGGCGTTGAGCGACTCGACCGCGCCGGCGATCGGGATCGCCGCGATGGCATCGCACTGCTCGCGGACCAGGCGCGACAGCCCTTTGCCCTCCGAGCCGACGACGAGCACCAGCGGGTCACGGGAGAACGGCAGCTCCGCCACGGTCGTGTCCCCGTGACCGTCCAGGCCGACGACGAAGAGGCCGGCCTTCCGATACTCCCCCAGGGTCCGCGCGAGGTTGGTGGCCCGCGCCACCGGCACGCGCGCCGCGGCACCAGCGGACACCTTCCACGCGGAGGCCGTCACGCCCGCCGCCCGCCGCTCGGGCACCAGCACGCCGTGCGCGCCGAACGCGCCCGCCGAGCGCAGCACGGCGCCCAGGTTCCGGGGGTCGGTGACACCGTCCAGCGCGACGACCAGCGCGGCCTCGTCCCGCGCGGCGGCGGCGTCGAGCAGGTCGTCGGGCTCGGCGTAGGCGTACGGCGGCACCTGGATCGCGACACCCTGGTGGACCGCGCCGTCGGTGAGACGGTCGAGCTCGAGGCGGCCGACCTCGAGCAGCGGGCGCCGCGCGTCGGCCGCGATCGCGATGATCTCGCGCGTGCGGTCGTCGTGCTCGAGACGTGCGGCGAGGTACACCGTCGTCACCGGCACACCGGCCCGCAGCGCCTCGAGCACGGCGTTGCGACCCGCGACGACCTCGTGCGTCGTCGACCGTCGCGCCGGCCGGCGCGGAGCGGCCCCCGCCGTCGACGCGCCCGGCCGGGCCGCCGCCCGCGCCTCGGCGGCAGCCTTGCGCTGGTGCGCGGGGTGGTGCTCGCGGTCCTCCGCCTTGGGCGTCGGGCCGCGGCCCTCGAGCCCCTGCCGGACGCGGCCGCCGCTCCCGGCGGGCCGCTTCACCGCCTTGCGCACCGCACCGCGGCGCTTGGAGTTCCCGGCCATCATGCCTCCCCTGCGAGTGACCACCGCGCGCCGTCGCGCCCGTCCTCGACGGCGATGCCTGCCGCCGTGAGCCGGTCACGGATCGCGTCCGCGGTGGTGAAGTCCCTGGCGGCACGGGCTGCTGCCCGTGCCGCGATCTCGGCGTCGATGAGCGCCCCGAGCGCGCGCGCCGCCCGGTCGTCGCCGCCCGCGGTCCGCCACTGCGGCGAGGCCGGGTCGAGCCCGATCGCGTCGAGCATCGCGCGCAGCCCGGCGAGCGCCGTGGTGGTGGCCTCGTCGTCCCCCCGGGCGAGCGCCGAGTTGCCGGTCCGCAGCACCTCGTGCACCACGGCGAGCGCCGCCGGCACGTTGAGGTCGTCGTCCAGCGCGGCGGCGAAGTCGGCGGGCACGGCGGTGCCGGCCACGGCTTCGTCGTCCGGCTGGCCCACGCGCTCACCGGCGCGCACGACGAACCCGGACAGCCGCTCCCAGGCGGCGGCCGCCTCCGGGAGGGTCTCGTCGGTCCACTCCAGCATCGACCGGTACTGCACCGCCGTCAGCGCGTACCGCACCACGGCAGCCGGCACCTGCGTGAGCACGGTGCTCACCAGCAGGCTGTTGCCCAACGACTTGCTCATCTTGGCGCCGCCCTGCGTCACCCAGCCGTTGTGCAGCCAGTAACGTGCGAAGCCGTAGCCCGCCGCACGCGACTGCGCCTGCTCGTTCTCGTGGTGCGGGAACCGCAGGTCCAGGCCGCCGCCGTGGATGTCGAACGCGTCGCCGAGGTAGCGCCGGCTCATGGCCGAGCACTCGAGGTGCCAGCCGGGCCGGCCGCGCCCGAAGGGCGTGTCCCACGCCGCGTCGGCGGGCTCGCCGGGCTTCGGGGACTTCCACAGCGCGAAGTCGTGCGGATCGTGCTTGGCACCGCCCTCGTCGGGGGTGTCGACCATGTCGTCGAGCCGCTGGTTGGTCAGCTCGCCGTAGCGCGGCCAGGACCGCACGTCGAAGTACACGTCGCCGGGGCCCGCCTGGTAGGCGTGGCCGGACTCGACCAGCGTGCGCATGAGGTCGACCATCTCCGGCACGTGACCGGTGGCGCGCGGCTCGTAGTCGGGGGGCAGCACGCCCAGCGCGTCGTAGGCGGCGGTGAACGCGCGCTCGTTGGCCAGCGCGAACGCCCACCACGGCCGTCCCGCCTGCGGCGCCTTGGCGAGGATCTTGTCGTCGATGTCGGTGACGTTGCGCACCAGCGTCACGCGGTGCCCGGTGCGGCGCAGCCACCGCACCAGCACGTCGAACGCCACGGCGGACCGCAGGTGCCCCACGTGCGGCGGGGCCTGCACCGTCGCACCGCACAGGTAGATGCCGACCTGCCCGCTCACCAGCGGCACGAAGTCGCGCACGGTGCGCGTGGCAGAGTCGAACAGCCGCAGGGTCACGCCCGCAAGGGTACCGGCCGGGTTCCGCCCGCCACCGCGGCCGGCGTCGCCCGGCCGGCCGGGACCCTCACGCCAGCTCCTCGTCGGGCGCCGGCCGGTGGGCCTCCGCGGCCATGCCGCCGGACGGCCGCACCCGCCCGCCCGCACCGGCTCCGGGAACGCGCAGCACGCCCGAGACCAGGGGCACCGCGAGCACCAGGAGAGCCGGCACGACGAACCCGGCGCGCAGGCTGGCCACCGTGCCCACCGCGCCGACGAGCACACCGCCGAGCACCACCCCGACGTAGTTGAAGTAGTTGAGGCGTGCGACGACGAGGTCCGCCGCGCCCGGTGCCACGTCGCCCGCCGCCGAGAACGCCAGCGGCGGGACCACCGCCAGCATCCCGGTCACGCCGAACGCCGCGACGGCCGTCCACGGCGCGTGGGCGGCGACCACGGCGAGCAGCGCCACCGTGCCGAGCAGCCCGGCCGTGCGCACCACGGCGGTGCGACCCCAGCGCTGCACGGCGCGGTCCCCCAGCACCCGCGCCAGCAGGCCGGCGCCGAGGTAGGCGGCGTAGCCGAGCGGCCGGACGTGGCCGGACGCGCGCAGGTCGCCGAGCAGCAGCGAGCTCCACGACGACACCGCGGAGTCCGCGATGTAGAACGCGATCACGCACACGCCCAGCAGCAGCACCGGCCGCCACGGCACGCGCCGGCCGGCCGGCAGCGCCTCGAGCGACGCCTCCCCCGCCGGGCCGCGCCAGCCGCCACGCACGACGAGCACGGCCGCCGCCACCGCCACCGGGACGCCGAGCAGCAGCACCCACATCACCGGGCGCTCGGCCCCGCGGCCACTGGTCACCGCGACGAGCAGCGCACCGACGATGCCGGCCGCCGAGAACGCGCCGTGGAAGGACGCCAGCAACGACCGTCCGTACGCCTGCTGCACGGCGACCGCCTGCATGTTGCCGCCCGCGTCGACCAGCCCCAGACCCAGGCCGTAGACGAGGAACCCGACGACCGCGACGCCGAAGACGGGCGCCGCGGCGGCCCACGCGAGCGCGACGACGAGCGCCGTGAGCCCCAGTGTGAGCGCGGCCCGCGAGCCGCCCCGGCCCCGGGCGAGCCGGTCGGCCAGCACGGTGCCGAGGGCCGCCATGACGCACACCAGCAGGATGACGACGGTGATCCGGCCGGTGCCGACCGAGTACCGGTCCTCGAAGGTGGGAAGGCTGGTCAGGACGAGCGCGTAGGCGAGCCCCTGCGCAGCGAACGCGCCCGCGGCCGCGCGCCGGGCGCGGCGCGCCGGGCTCGCGGCCGGGCCCGCGTCGCTCACGCGGTCCTGTCGCGCACCACGCGGCGGGACAGGCCGTCCTCGCCACGGCCGTCCTGCAGCTCGGCGTGCGCGGACAGGAACTGGGCGAACACCTCCAGGGTCTCGCGGGCCGCGCCGTCGTCGTCGTCGGCGAGCCAGGCCAGCACCACGCCGTCGGTCATCATGACGACGAGCCGCGACATGACCTCGATCGGCAGCGTCCAGTCGATGCGCGCCGACCGGGCGAGCGTCTCGAGGAACTGGCGCGCGGCCTCGTGGCTGACGACGTACTGGTTGACGGAGACCTGGCGCACCTCGGGATGGCGCATCGAGTACGTGGTCAGCTCATAGCTCAGCAGCTGCGAGCCACGGGTCGCGCTGATGCCGGTCCACAGCAGCTCGAGCGCCCGCCCGATGATGACGTCCGCGTCGCCGCTGACAGGCATCTCCAGCAGGCTCTGCGAGAGGTTCTGGCGGGTGATCTCGTGCGCCATCGCCTCGAGGAGCTCGTCCTTGTCCTGGAAGCAGTAGTGCACCACCCCGAGCGAGACGCCGGCCTCGGCGGCGACCGCGCGGACGGTGGCGGCGTCGATGCCGTCCCGGCTCGCGACCGTGATGGCGGCCTCGATGAGCTGCTCGCGACGCTCGGCGATCGGCAGCCTCTTCATGGTCCCCTCCGGTCACGGTACGGCCGCGTGTCACCCGTACCGGTGACGTCATCACAACGCCCGCCGTGACACAAGTCAAGCATGCCTATCACTCGGCTTGGACGGCTGACCAGATGGCCACCGGGACCGCCGGCGCCACCGAAGCCTGCGCCGACCGGGTCCGCGCTCCGGTCACAGCGCCCTGACCTGGGCAGAGGCCGGCGGCACCCCGGCTCACGGGCAGGGCACCGGCGCGTCACGCACGACGCGTTCGGGCTTGCCGGTCGGCCCGCGACCGGCCGCGGTGAGCCCACGTTCGGCCTCGTGCGGGGCCGGGCCGTCCGCGGCGGACCCCGCTGCCGCGAGCGCGGCGGCCGGTGCCGGGTGCGGCGGCGGGGGGTCCGCCGTACCCGACACGAGCCGTAGCGCTCGGTCCTACTTCGAGAAGAGCTTGGAGAGGAAGCCGCCGGCGACCTGCTCGCTCTCGTGGCCCGCGCACCACTGGGACGCCGGCACGGTCCGCTTGACCGAGTCGACGTGCTGGCCGCAGCCGGCCCACGTCGTCTTGCCGCACACAGAGCACTTCACGGGGTAGCACATAGGTGTCTCCTGGGGTTGGGGGGAGGGGGTTGGTTCAGGCAAGCATGAGGAAGAGCTTCTCCAGCTCCTCCGTGGTCAGTCCGTCCTCGCCGGCCGCGGCGGCCTGCGGGTCGACGAGGCAGTCCTTCATCGCGGTCGAGACGATCGCGAAGCCGGCCTTGTGCAACGCACTCGTCACCGCTGCGAGCTGCGTGACGACGTCGCGGCAGGATCCGCCGTTCTCCACCGCGGCGATGACCGCGTTGAGCTGGCCGCTGGCGCGACGCAGGCGGTTGACGATCCGGCGCTGCGCCTCGGCCTCGGGAGTGGTCATGGGCTGGTTCCTCTCACTGCTGACGAGCTGACGAGCTGACGAGCGGCCGGCGCGAGCCGGACCGCCGTCAGGCACGGGCGCCCTGCGGCGCGGCGGCGCGGGCCTGGAGCGCCGCGGTGAGCGTCTCCATGCCACCGGACAGCGACGCGGAGTCGAACCCGTGCGCGGTCAGCACACGGTGCGCCAGGTACGAGCGCCACCCGGAGTGGCACATGACGCGCACCGGCCGGCCGGCGGCCGCCTGCCGCACCTCGTCGAGCCGCTCGCGCAGCTCGGTGTGCGGCACGTTGAGCGCACCCGTGAGGTGGCCGCGTGCGAACTCGCCCGCGGTGCGGACGTCCAGCACCAGGGCCTCCTCGACGACCGTCTCGATGTCGTCCGGGTACCACAGCCGGAGCGTGCCGTCGACGACGTTCTGCCCGAGGAAGCCGGCCATGGTCACCGGGTCCTTGGCGCTGCCGTAGGGCGGGGCGTACGCCAGGTCGAGCTCGACGAGGTCGTCCACCGTCATGCCGGCGCGGATCGCGGTCGCGAACACGTCCGCCCGCTTGTCGACACCGTCCTCGCCGACCACCTGGGCGCCGAGCACGCGCCCGTCGTCCGGGGTGATGTGGACCACCATGTGCAACGTGCTGGTGCCGGGGTAGTAGCTGGCGTGCTGGCCCGGGTGGAGGTGCAGGGTGCGGTAGGCCGTCCCGGCTGCGTCGAGCGACGCCCGGTTCGCGCCCGTCATCGCCGCCGTGAGGTCGCCGACCCGCACGATCGCGGTGCCGATGGTCGGCGGGATCGGGCGCGCCGAGCCGGGCCGCAGGATGTCGTCGGCCACCAGGCGTCCGGCCCGGTTCGCCGGCCCGGCGAGCAGCACCGGGCGCCGCGCGCCGGTCACCGCGTCGACGCTCACCACGGCGTCGCCCACCGCCCAGATGCCGGGCTGGGACGTACGGCCGTGCTCGTCGGCGACGATCGCGCCGCGCTCGCACGCGATGCCCGCCCGCTCGAACACCTCGGTGTCCGGGCGCACGCCGACCGAGAGCACGACGAAGTCGGCATCCAGCCGGCTGCCGTCCGCGAGCACGACGACGTCGCGCTCGGCGCCGCTCTCGATCCGTGTCGCCGCGACACCGGTGCGCACGTCGATGCCGAGCCGCGCCAGGGCGTGCGTCGCGTAGAACGCGAGCTCCTCCTCCAGCGGGGGCAGCACGTGCGGCGCGAGCTCGACGAGCGTCACGGTCATGCCGGCATTGGCCAGCGCCTCGGCCGCCTCGACGCCGATGAAGCCGGCACCGAGCACGACGACGCGGCCGGCGCCACCCGCGACGCGGGCCCGCATGACGAGGGCCTCGTCGACCGTCCGCAACGTGCTGACGCGCGGCGAGTCGAGGCCGGGGATGGGCGGCCGCACGGCCCGGGCGCCCGGCGAGAGCACGAGCGCGTCGTAGCCGATCTCGTCGACCCCGTCCGCGGTGCTCACCGTGACGGTCCGCGCCGCCGGGTCCACCCCGATGACGTCGTGGCCGGTCCGCACGTCGAGCGCCAGCGCGGCGCGCAGCGACTCGGGGGTCTGCACCTGCAGCACCCCGGGGTCCGTGATCTCGCCGCCGACGTAGTACGGCAGGCCGCAGTTGGCGAACGAGACGTAGGGACCGCGCTCGAGGACGACGATCTCCGCCGTCTCGTCCAGCCGGCGGGCCCGGGCGGCGGCACTCATGCCGCCCGCGACGCCCCCGACGACGACGATCCTCATCGGACCGCCTCCGCGCCCTGCTCGTCCTTGGCCTGGGCCGCGATCTGCGCCCGCACCTCGTCCATGTCGAGCGCCCGGACGGCCGCGATCAGCTCGTCGAGCGCGGTGGCCGGCAGCGCGCCGGGCTGGGCGAAGACGACGATGCCGGACCGGAACGCCACCAGCGTGGGGATCGAGGTGATGCCGAAGACGCCGGCGAGCTGCTGCTGCGCCTCGGTGTCCACCTTGCCGAACACGATGTCCGGGTGGGCGGCCGACGCGCGCTCGAACACCGGCGCGAACATGCGGCACGGCCCGCACCAGGCGGCCCAGAAGTCCAGCAGGACGATGTCGTTCTCGGCGACGACCGCCGGAAGCGTGTCGAGCGTGATCTCGCGTGTGCTCATGGGATAAGTATACCCCCGGGGGTTTCCGTGGACAACCCGGCGATCACCGGGCGGCGGCGGCGCGGAAGGCGGCGCCACGCAGCGGCTTGCCCGCCAGCGGAGCCAGCAGGCACACGTCCAGCGCACCTACCAGCACGAACACCAGGCCGACGACGGCGAGCACCCAGCCCGCACCGCCGAGAGCGACGCCGAGAGCGATGAGGATCACACCGACGACAGCACGGGTCCAGCGACCTGCGGTGGAGCTGAGGAACGTGAGGACAGACATGACGACCTCCAGAGTCGACTACTGGGTGACGACGGACAACCCCGTCGTCCGGGCGGCGGCATCGATGCTGCCGAGATTGGTGACATGGGCGAAGCCCCTGGCACCCATGAGCGCCTTGGCCTGCCCCGCGCGGCTGCCGGTGCGGCAGTAGACGAGGTAGCTGCCGGCGGGGTCGAGCGCGCCGATCTTCGTGGTGAAGTCCGGCTGCTCGACGTCGATGTTCACCGCGCCGGACAGGTGTCCCGCGGCATACTCGGCAGGGGTCCGCACGTCGATCACCACGGCGCCGGCCGGCACGCCGGTGGCGGCCGGCGACGCGCACGCCGCCACCGACAGCACGGCCGCCGTGGCCACCACCGCGGCGACGAGCAGTCTGAGCATGCGCCCCATCGATCCTCCGTCCGGGCCGCGTCGCAGCCTCTCGTAATACCCCTATGGGTATCCTACACGCCCGCCAGGCAGCCCGTCCCTTTGGTCCTACATACCCCCTAGGGTGTCTACCTAGGCTGCTTGTGACAGATCGAACAAAGTGAGGGAGAGCGTCGTGAAGCTTGTCGTGGTCGGAGGCGTGGCCGCCGGAGCGTCGGTGGCAGCCCGGGCGCGCCGCTTGGACGAGCAGGCCGAGATCGTCGTGCTCGAACGTGGGCACCACGTCTCGTTCGCGAACTGCGGGCTGCCCTACCACGTCGGCGAGGTCATCACCGACCGGTCCCGGCTGCTGCTGCAGACACCGGACTCGCTGCGCGAGATGCTCGACATCGACGTGCGCACCGGGCAGGAGGTCGTCGCGATCGACCGCGAGGCCCGTACGGTCCGGGTCCGGGAGGTCGAGGGCGGCCGGGAGTACGACGAGCCCTACGACGCCCTCGCGCTGTGCCCGGGTGCGGACCCGGTGCGGCCCCCGCTGGCCGGCATCGACGACCCCCGGGTCCACGTGCTGCGCCGCATCGGCGACATGGACAAGATCAAGGCCGTCGTCGACGAGGCCTGCGCCCACCGCAAGGCCGACGGCACGGCGCCGCTGCGCGCGGTCGTCGTCGGCGCCGGCTACATCGGGCTGGAGCTGGCGGAGAACCTGCACCACCGCGGCGCGCGGGTGCACGTCGTCGAGCTGGCGGGCCAGATCCTGCCGCCGCTCGACCACGAGATCGCCGTCCCCGTGGAGCAGCACCTGCGCAGCCGCGGCATCGACGTGCGGCTGTCGACCGCCGCGGCCGCGTTCGAGCCGACGCCGCAGGCGCTGCGCGTCGAGCTGCAGGACTCGACCGTGCTCGAGGCCGACCTCGTCGTGCTCGCGGTCGGGGTGCGCCCCAGCACCGAGCTCGCCCGCGGCGCGGGGCTCGAGCTCGGGCCGCACGGCGGCGTGCTGGTCGACACGCACATGCGCACCTCGGACCCGCACATCTGGGCGGCGGGCGACGCCGTCGAGACGCCGCACACCGTGCTCGGCGACCTGCGCCTGGCGCCGCTGGCCGGGCCGGCCAACCGCCAGGGCCGCGTCGTCGCGGACAACGTCTGCGGCCGCGACAGCGAGTACCGCAGCACGCAGGGCACCTCGGTGGTCAAGGTGTTCGACATGGTGGCCGGGGGCACCGGCGCCAACGAGCGCCAGCTGGTCGCCGGCGGGGTGGCTTACCGCGCGGTGCACGTGCACCCGTCCGGGCACGCGGGGTACTACCCCGGCACGGCGACCATGCACCTCAAGGTGCTGTTCGACCCCGAGACCGGGCGCCTGCTGGGTGCTCAGGCGTGCGGCTTCGACGGGATCGACAAGCGGCTCGACGTGCTGGCCACCGCCCTGCGGCTGGGCGCGACGGTCTTCGACCTCGAGGAGCTCGAGCTCGCGTACGCCCCGCCGTTCGGCGCCGCGAAGGACCCGGTGAACATGGCCGGCTTCGTGGCTGCCAACACGATTCGCGGCGACCTGCGCCTCTGGTACGCGCAGGACTACCCGCAGGCCGTGGACGGCGCCCGCCTGGTCGACGTCCGCACCGCCGAGGAGTTCGAGCTGTGGCACGTACCCGGCGCGCAGAACGTGCCGCTCGGCGAGCTGCGCACGGCGTGCGAGGACTGGGACCGGGACCAGCCCGTGCGGCTCTACTGCGCCGTCGGGTTCCGCTCCTACCTGGCCTACCGGGCCCTGGTGCAGCGCGGCTTCACCGACGTCGCCACGCTGTCCGGCGGGTCGCAGACCTTCCGCGCCTGGCACGACGTCGAGCCCGCCGAGCCCAGCACCGTCCCGACGACGCCGTACGGCGAGGCCGCCGAGGTGCACGCCGCGGTGGTCGCCCAGCGCGGCAGCGGCGTCACGGTCGAGCTCGACTGCGCGGGGCTGGCCTGCCCCGGGCCGCTGATGAAGCTGGCCACCACCGTCAAGGGCCTGGCGCCCGGCGACGAGGTGCGCGTCCACGTCTCCGACCCCGGCTTCGCGAACGACGGGCCGGCGTGGGCGGCCCGCAACGGCCACGCGCTGCTGGCGATGGACCCGGAGGGCCCCGGCTACGTCGCCCGGTTCCGCAAGGGCGGCGCCGCCGCGCCCGCACCCTTCGCCGCCGCGGGGCTCCCGGCCCCGGCGACGACCGGGAAGAACTCGTTCGTCGTCTTCTCCGGCGACCTGGACAAGGTGCTCGCGGCGTTCATCATCGCCAACGGCGCGCTGGCCATGGGCGAGCAGGTGTCGATGTTCTTCACGTTCTGGGGGCTCAACACGCTGCGCCGCAGCGACCCGCCCAAGCGGGACAAGCCGCTCCTGGACGCGGTGTTCGGCCAGATGATGCCGCAGGGCGCCGACCAGCTGAGCCTCTCGCAGATGCACATGATGGGCGCCGGCACCGCCCTGCTGAAGAAGGTCATGAAGGACAACGCAGTGCCGTAGTTGCCCGAACTCGTCGCGTCGGCCCAGGCCGGCGGCGCCCGCCTCATCGCGTGCACCATGACGATGGACCTGCTGGGGATCGCGGCGTCCGACCTCATCGACGGGGTCGAGCTCGGCGGCGTCGCCACGTTCCTGGGCGAGGCCGCCCAGTCCGGCACCACCCTGTTCATCTGATCCGGCCGGCCGGCGGGCCGCGGGAGCTCCCGCGGCCCGCCGGCCGCCGTCAGGTGAGCTTGAGGAAGAGCTTCTCCAGCTCCTCGGCCGACAGGGCGTTGGGCCCGGCGGCGGCCGGGTCGGTCACGCAGTCCTTCATCGCCGTGGACACGATGGCCAGCCCCGCCTTGTTCAGCGCGTTGGTCACCGCCGAGAGCTGTGGGACGACCGTGCGGCAGGTGGCTCCCGCCTCGAGCGCGACGACGACGGCGTTGAGCTGCCCCTCGGCCCGGCGGAGCCGGTTGACGATCCGGCGCTGCGGATCGGGCAACGGGCCGGTCACGCGTCACCGCCCGGCGCGTGCCGGGCGTCGGTCAGCCGCACCAGGCGGCGGGCGTCCGGATACCCGTGGTCGGAGCCGATCGCGTCGTGCTCGCGCGGTCGCAGCAGGTTCGTCGGGCACCAGCCCGTCGCCGCGCCGATCACCAGAAAGACGGCGAACACCCCGGCGGGCACCGCGAGCCAGATCTCCCCCGAGGTGCCCGCGCCGACGGCGAGCGCGCCCACGAACAGTGCCACGACGCCCCGGGCCGCGCGCTGCCCGGGGGTGACGGCGCACGCGCTGCCGGGCTCGGGGGCGGAGGGACGCTGGGCGCGTGGGTGGGTCACATCGGGAACTATACCCCCCGGGGTTTATTGGTGAGGACGTGGCCCCGCCGGGTCCGGCGAGCGTCGCGTCCAGGCGTGCCCGACGACCGCGCCCCGGGCCGGCGATCACGACAAGCGGTCGGCCGGCGCGGCACGACGAAGTCGTGGTCGCCCGGCACGACGAGCGGATGGTCAGCGCGGCAGGACGAGCGGGTGGTCAGCGCGATGCGACAAGCGCGGTGGCGATCGCCGCGACGCCCTCGCCCCGGCCGGTGAGCCCGAGCCCGTCGCTCGTGGTCGCCGACACCGCGACCGGCGCGCCGACGGCCGCCGACAGCGCCGCCTCGGCCTCGGCCCGGCGCGGCCCGAGCTTCGGCCGGTTGCCGACCACCTGGACCGCGACGTTCCCGATCTCGAAGCCCGCCGCCCGCACCCGCCGCGCGACCTCGGCGAGGATCGCCGTGCCGGCCGCGCCGGCCCAGCGCGGGTCCGACGTGCCGATCTGCGAGCCGAGGTCGCCGAGACCCGCCGCCGACAGCAGCGCGTCGGCCGCGGCGTGCGACGCGGCGTCCCCGTCCGAGTGGCCTGCGAGCGGCGTCTCGCCCGGCCACTCCAGGCCGGCGAGGTGCAGCACGGCGCCGGGGGCCGGCGCCAGGTCGTAGGCGTGCACGTCGACGCCGATCCCGACCCGCATCCCGGTCACGCTCCCCATGTCCCGGTCACGCCCCGATCCTGCCCGGCCGGGGGCCCCCGGCGGTCGCCGTCACGACGCGTCCGGCGCGCGCAGGGCGGCGAGGGACAGGTCGGACGGGGTGGTGACCTTGGCCGCGCGCTCGTCCCCCGGGACCACCCACACCGGCACGCCCTGCGCCTCCACCAGGCCGGCGTCGTCGGAGGCCGCCGTGCTCTCGTCGTGCGCGGAACCGGCGGCCGCCGCGTGCGCGGCGACCAGCACGTCCCGGGCGAAGCCCTGCGGCGTCTGCACCGCGCGCAGCGCCCCCCGGGGGACGGTCTGCAGCACCGGCTCGCCGGTCCCGTCACCCGGCCCGACGCGTTTGATCGTGTCGGTCACCGGGAGCGCGGGCACCACCGCCGGGTGCCCGGCGCGGACGGCCTCGATCACCCGGTCCACCAGGTCGGCGGGCGGGAACGGGCGGGCCGCGTCGTGCACCAGGACCACGTCGGCCTCGTCGGGCAGCGCCGCCAGGCCGGCCGCGACGGACGCCTGCCGGGCCGCGCCGCCGGCCACCACGGCCACCGGGCACGGCAGGTCCGCGAGCGCGGCACGCGCGTCCGCGATGCGATCCGCGGGCACGACGACGACGAGCGAGGAGACGGCGCCGGAGGCCAGCAGCGAACGTGCGGCGTGCACGACGAGCGGCACACCGCCCAGCGGGACGAACGCCTTGGGCAGCTCGTGCCCGAGCCGAGATCCGCTCCCGGCGGCGACGAGGACCGCGGCGACCGTCATGGCCGTCCCCTCCCCCCGAAGGGCGTCAGGCGGCCGTCAGGAGGCGAGGACCTCGTCGAGGAGCGCCTCGGCCTGGTCCTCCTCCGTGTGCTCCGCCAGGGCGAGCTCGGAGACGAGGATGTGGCGCGCCTTGGCCAGCATCCGCTTCTCGCCGGCGGACAGGCCACGGTCGGCGTCCCGCCGCGACAGGTCGCGGACGACCTCGGCGACCTTGATGACGTCGCCCGACGCGAGCTTCTCGAGGTTGGCCTTGAACCGGCGCGACCAGTTGGTCGGCTCCTCGGTGTAGGGGGCGCGCAGCACCTCGAACACCCGGTCGAGGCCTTCCTGGCCCACGACGTCGCGCACACCGACGAGATCGACGTTCTCCGCCGGCACCTCGATCGTCAGGTCACCCTGCGCGACGCGCAGCTTGAGGTAGAGCTTGTCCTCACCGCGAATGGTCCGGGTCTTGATCTCTTCGATCAGTGCTGCACCGTGGTGCGGGTAGACGACAGTCTCCCCAACAGTGAATGTCATCTGGTGGATTCCCCTTCCAGGCCCCGTCCAGGGTATCACGGCCCTTCCCGACCCCTCCCCCGGACCAGGAACGTCCGCCCAGGTCAGGCGGCATGAAGCCGGATCATGGCCAGGCCACGACTCCTGGGCGCCCACAAGCCGAGACGCCGCTACGCTGGTCAGGCCTGAGACCAAAGTCCTAGGAGGATCCCGTGACTGGTTCGCCGCTGCGCCGTCTGCTCGCCGTCGCGGTGCTCGCGCTCGCGCTCGCCGGATGCTCGGCGACGAACCCGATCCAGACCGACAAGCCGTACTCGCCGGGCGACGGGGTGCGCGCGCAGCTCGGCGACATCCGCGCCGAGAACCTGCTGGCCGTCACGTCCGCGGCCGGCGACCCCGGGGCGCTGTCCGGCGCGCTGGTCAACTCCGGCTCCTCGAACGCCCTGGTGACGCTCACCGTGGACTCCTCGTCACAGCAGGTCACGGTGCCGGCGCACGGCTCGGTGCTGCTCGGCACCGGCGACGCCACCGGACGCCAGGTGCCGCTGCCCACCGTCACCGCCGCGCCGGGAGCCCTGCTCGACGTCGAGATCTCCACCCCGGCGGACGGCAGCCTGCACGTGCGCGTGCCCGTGCTGGACGCGTCGAACCCCCAGTACACCGCAGTCGTCGGCGGCTGACCCGGCAGGCGCCGGGCTGGCCCCCCTGCGGCCAGCCCCGACGGTCAGCCGAACCGGCCGGAGATGTAGTCCTCGGTCTCCTTCTCGTGAGGCGAGGAGAAGATGGTCGCCGTGTCGTCGATCTCGATGAGCCGGCCGGGCTTGCCGGTGGCCTCGAGGTTGAAGAACCCGGTGCGGTCGGACACCCGGGCCGCCTGCTGCATGTTGTGCGTCACGATGACGATCGTGTAGCTGGACTTCAGCTCGGCGATGAGGTCCTCGATCGCCAGCGTGGAGATCGGGTCGAGCGCGGAGCAGGGCTCGTCCATGAGGAGCACCTGCGGCCGGACCGCGATGGCGCGCGCGATGCACAGCCGCTGCTGCTGACCGCCGGACAGGCCGGAGCCGGGACGGTGCAGGCGGTCCTTGACCTCTTTCCAGAGGTTCGCGCCGGTGAGCGCCTGCTCGACGAGGTCGTCGGCCTCCGACTTGGGCAGCCGCTTGTTGTTGAGCCGCACCCCCGCCAGCACGTTCTCCGCGATCGACATCGTCGGGAACGGGTTCGGGCGCTGGAACACCATGCCGACCTGCCGCCGCACGGCGACCGGGTCGACGTCCGGGCCGTACAGGTCGACGCCGTCCATCGCCACGGTGCCCTCGACGCGCGCGCCCGGGATGACCTCGTGCATGCGGTTGATCGAACGCAGGAACGTCGACTTGCCGCAGCCCGACGGCCCGATGAGGGCCGTCACCGAGCGCGGCTCGATCGACATGGTGACGCCCGCGACGGCGAGAAAGTCGCCGTAGTAGATGTTGAGGTCCTTGGCGTCGATGCGCTGTGCCACGTGGGTCTCGCTCTCTGCGTTCTTCGGGGGGTCTCGGTGCGGCTCAGCGCATCTTCGGTGCGAACAGCCGGGTCACGAGACGACCCACCAGGTTGAGGATGACGACGATCAGCAGCAGGGTCAACGCCGCGGCCCAAGCCCGGTCGAGGTTGATCGACACGAGGCAGTCGGTGGCGTGCGGGGCGCAGCGCGCCGGGCCCTGGTGGTACTGGTCGTAGATGAACACGGGCAGCGTCATCATGCGTCCGCTGAACAGGTTGAAGTTGATCGAGGCCGTGGTGCCGACCGCGATGAGCAGCGGCGCCGTCTCGCCGATGACGCGCGCGATCGCCAGCAGCACACCCGTCGTCAGCCCCGCCACCGAGGTGCGCAGCACCACCTTGACGATGGTCAGCCACTTGGGGACGCCGAGCGCGTAGGCGGCCTCGCGCAGCTCGTTCGGCACCAGCCGCAGCATCTCCTCCCCGGACCGCACCACCACCGGGGTCATGAGCAGGGCCAGCGCCACGGAACCCATGACGCCGAGCCGGACACCCGGCCCGAAGAAGATCGCGAACACGGCGAAGGCGAACAGACCCGCGACGATGGACGGGATGCCCGTCATGATGTCGACGAAGAACGTCACCGCGCGCGCCAGGTGGCCCTTGCCGTACTCGACGAGGTAGATCGCCGCCAGCAGCCCGATGGGCACCGAGATCACCGCGGCGCCCAGCGTGATGAGCACCGTGCCGGCGATCGCGTGGTAGGCGCCGCCCGCGTCCATGCCGCCCGAGACGTTACGCATCGAGTGCAGCAGGAAGCTGCCGTTGAACTTGGTCGCACCGTTGCGCACCACGGTCCACAGCAGCGACACCAGCGGCACCGCCGCCAGCAGGAACGCGGTCCACACCAGACCGGTCATCAGCCGGTCCTTGCGCCGGCGGCCCCGATCGACCGAGGCCAGCAGGTCGCGCGTCACGACCTCCGGACCGCCGACGGTGCGGACCGGGACGGCCGAGCCGGCCGGGGTGGTGGCGCTCATCAGTTGGCTCCGGAGAAGTCACGGCGACGCGACACGATCCAGCGCGCCGCCATGTTGACCACCATGGTGATGACGAAGAGCGCCAGGCCGGTCGCGATGAGCGTGTTGACCGCCAGGCCGCTCGAGTCGGGGAACTTCGCGGCGATGTTCGCGGCGATGGTCTGCAGCACGCCGGAGTCGAAGATCTGGAACGAGAAGCCGGCGCCGGTCGAGGTCGACAGGACCATGAGGACCGCCATCGTCTCGCCCAGCGCACGGCCCAGGCCGAGCATCGCCGCCGAGATGACGCCGGAACGACCGAACGGCAGCACGGCGGTGCGGATCATCTCCCAGCGCGTCGCCCCGAGCGCCAGCGCGGCCTCCTCGTACAACCGTGGTGTCTGCTTGAAGACCTCGCGCGAGACCGCGGTGATGATCGGCAGGATCATGATGGCCAGCACGAGCGCCGTGGTGGCCATCGAGCGGCCGGTGGCGGTGGCCTGCACGCTGACCCCCGGGATGGCGCTCAGCGCGCCGGACACCCACGCCCACAGCGGCGCGATGCGGGGTGCCAGCAGCTGCGCGCCCCACAGGCCGAAGACGACCGACGGGATCGCGGCGAGCAGGTCGATGGCGAAGCTGACCGGCCCCGCGACGCGCCGCGGGGCGTAGTGCGAGACGAAGAGCGCGATCCCCACGGCCACCGGCGTCGCGATGAGCAGCGCGAGCGCGGCCGCGACGAGCGTGCCGAAGATCAGCGGGCCGATGTACCCCGCGAGGCTGGTGACGCCGGCCGGGAGGTTGCCCTCGCTCTGCAGCCGGGCGTCCGACGCCGTGAAGGCGGCCCAGCCCTGCACCAGCAGGAAGATCGCGACGGCGGCCAGGACCAGGAGCAGCAGCACGCCGGCGCCGGTGGCCGCCCAGCGGAACAGCCGCGCCATGCCGCGCTCGGCGGTGCCGCGCCGGCGGGCCGGCCGCCGCGTGGCCGAGCCTGCGCGTGGTGGTGGCGAGGCATCGATCGTGGAGGCGCTCACGTGAGGAACCTTCTCATCATTCTTCGACGGCGTGACCGGGGACGTCGCTGCCGGTGGCAGGGTACCCACGCGAGGGGCTCCCCCTGCCACCGGCAGGTCCGCAGTCATGCGGGCGGCTGGGTCAGCCGACCTTGATCGCGGCCACGGCGGCCGCCGCCTTCTGGGCCAGGGTGCCGGTCATCGGCGCCGAGCCCGCGGCCTGCGCGCCGGCCTGCTGGCCGGCGTCGGACACGATGTATCCCAGGAACGACTTGACGAAGTTGCCCTTCGCCGCGTCGGTGTAGTCCGAGCACGCGATGCCGTAGGACACCATGAGGAGCGGGTAGTCGCCCGACGTGGCGGCGGTGCGGTTGATGTCCACCACGACGTCGTTCGTCGGGCGGCCGGCGGCCAGCGGCGAGGCGCTGACGACCGCCGCGGCACCCTGCGCCGACGGCTTGTTCCACTCGGAGCCGACCTTGATCTTGGCGACGCCGACACCCTGCTGCGGCACGGCCGAGTCGTCGAGGTAGGCGATCGACCCCTGCGTGCTCGTCACGACGCCGGCCACACCCGAGTTGCCCTGCGCCGAGTCACCGCCGTTGAGCGGCCACCCGTCGTTGGCGGCGTGGGTCCAGACGTCCGGCGCCGTCTTGTTGAGGTAGTCGGTGAAGTTGTGCGTCGTGCCCGACTTGTCGGAGCGGTGCACCGTGGCGATCTTCGTCGTCGGCAGCGTGACGCCCGGGTTGTCGGCGGCGATCGCGGGGTCGTTCCACGTGGTGATCGCGCCCGTGAAGATCTTGGCGATCGTCGCCGGGGCGAGGTTGAGGGACGTGACGCCCGGCAGGTTGAAGGCCACCGCGATCGGCGAGACGTACACCGGGATGTCCCACGCGCCGTTGGTGCCGCACACCTTCTGCGACTGGGTCAGCTCGTCGGTGCTCATGGCGGCGTCGGAGCCCGCCCACGCGACGCCACCGGCGAGGAACTGCTGGCGGCCCGCGCCGGAGCCGGCGGGGTCGTAGTTGATCGTCAGACCGGAGTTCTGCTGCTGGAAAGCGGCGATCCACGCCTGCATCGCCTGCTGCTGAGCCGACGAGCCGGCGCCCGAGAACGAGCCGGTGATCTTCGTGCCCGCGGAGGTCGTCGCCGCGGACGTGCTGCCGGCCCCGGTCGAGGCCGCCCCGCCGCCCGTCGTCGTGCTGTTGTTGTCCGAGCCACAAGCGGCCAGCGCCAGTGCGGTCAGGCCAGCCAGCACGGCGGCGCCCACTACGTGCGTTCGCTTCACTGTGTTCCCCATCATGTCGTCGTAGCGCCTGGTGCGGCGCTTGTCGGTGCCGACGCTAGGGAGCGCAGGTGTCCGGGCCGCCCGCGCCGGGTGAACCCCAGGTGAACGGTGGGCGACGACTCGGTCCACGAGGTCACGAATCGGCCGACCAGCGCCCCGCGGGCCTGCGCCCGCGGGCGGCTCACTCGGCGGAGAGCTTGTAGCCCAGCCCCCGGACGGTGGTCAGCAGCCGCGGCACCGAGGGGTCGTCTTCGACCTTCGCCCGCAGGCGCTTGACGTGGACGTCGAGCGTCTTGGTGTCGCCGACGTAGTCGGAGCCCCAGATGCGGTCGATCAGCTGACCGCGCGTCAGCACCCGGCCGGGGTTGCGCAGCAGCAGCTCGAGCAGCTCGAACTCCTTGAGCGGGAAGGCCACCTGCTCGCCGTGCACCCGCACCACGTGCCGGTCGACGTCCATCTCGACGGGGCCGAGCGTCAGCAGGTCGTCGTCCCCCGGCTCGTCCTGCTGCCGCGCCGCGTCGCCCCGGCGCAGCACCGCGCGGATGCGCGCGAGCAGCTCGCGCGACGAGTACGGCTTGGTGACGTAGTCGTCCGCGCCGAGCTCGAGCCCGACGACCTTGTCGATCTCGCCGTCCTTCGCGGTGAGCATGATGATCGGGACGTCCGAGCCCGCCCGCAGCCGCCGGCACACCTCGGTGCCGGGCAGCCCGGGGAGCATGAGGTCGAGCAGCACCAGGTCGGCGCCGTCGTCGTCGAACCGGGCCAGCGCGTCCGGTCCGGTCGCGGCGGTCGAGACCTGGTAGCCCTCCTTGTCCAGCAGGTACGCCAGGGGCTCGCGGTAGGACTCCTCGTCCTCGACGAGCAGGATGCGGGTCACGGCGTCCTCTCCACGGTGTTCCGTCGGGCGCGGGGGGTGGTGGTGCGAGCGCGCGGGGCGTCGGCCGGTGCGGCCGCCGGCACCGTGGACGGCGCCGGCTCCTCCGCCCGCGGCAGCCGGAGCGTGAACGTCGAGCCGCGGCCCGGCCGGGACCACACGGTGACCTCCCCGCCGTGGTCGGCCGCGACGTGCTTGACGATCGACAGGCCGAGCCCGGTGCCGCCGGTGTCGCGCGAGCGCGCCTGGTCCACGCGGTAGAACCGCTCGAAGATGCGCTCCTGCTCGTGCGCGGGGATGCCGATGCCGGAGTCGACGACGGCGATCTCGACGATCTCCCCGACGGTCCGCACGCCGACGCCGACGCGCGTCGCCTCCGGCGAGTACGCCACGGCGTTGTCCAGCAGGTTGCGCACCGCGGTCACCAGGAGGTTCCGGTCGCCGAACACGGTGCGGCCGGTCTCGCCCCCCACGTCGATCGTGATCCGGCGGGCCGCCGCGGTGGTCTGGGCGCGGTCGGCGGCCTCGGCGAGCACCGCGTCGAGATCCACCACCTGCATCCCCTCGATGCCGCCCGCGGACTGCAGCCGGGACAGCTCGATGATCTCCTGCACCAGCTGCGACAGCCGGGCGGCCTCGGCGCGCATGCGCCCGGCGAACCGGCGCACCGCCGCGGGGTCGTCGGCCGCGTCCTGCACCGTCTCGGCGAGCAGCGAGAGCGCCCCGACGGGCGTCTTGAGCTCGTGCGAGATGTTGACGACGAAGTCGCGGCGCATCGTCTCGACCTTGCGGGCCGTCGTGAGGTCCTCGGCCAGCACGAGCAGGTGCTGCGGCGTCGCCTGGGCGACCCGCACCGACAGCAGCATGGTGCCGGGTCCCACCGGCCCGCGCGGCAGCTCGAGCTCGGCGTCCGCGATGACGCCGTCCCGACGCACCTCGGCGACCATGTCCCGGATCGCCGGGTGCACCAGCCGGCCGTCGCGGACCAGGCCGAGCGCCAGCGCGGGCGGGCTCGCCCGTACGACGCGGTCGTCCGCGTCCATCACGACCGCCGCCGAGCGCAGCACCGCGAGCGCGCGCACCAGCCCGTCGTCGAGCTCCGGCTGCGGCTGCTCGGGCAACCGCCGCTGCACCCGCTCGCTGAACCGGAAGGCTGCGGTGGCGGCGACGCCGACGAGCAGGCCGATGAGGCCGCCGACGAGCCCGCTGATGCCGTCCACGCGACCACAGTAGGGCTCGGCGACGTCGCTCTCCCGCGTGGCGCAGGCCCTGCCACGGGTGCGCCGCCCACTGTTCACCTCGTAGGGTCCTACCGTTCACGTGGCGGTGGGATCCTGGCGACGGTCACCTAGGACGAAAGAGGACGCGATGCGCGAGATCTTCGACGCCGAGCTGAAGGCGCTCGGCGACGACCTGCAGGCCATGGCCCACCGTGTGCAGCACGCGATCGAGGCGGCCGGACAGGCGCTCGCCACGGCCGACCTGGCCCTGGCCGAACGGGTGATCGCCGACGACCTCGCGATCGACCAGCTCAACCGCCAGCTCGACGAGCAGTGCATCCACATGCTCGCCCAGCAGCAGCCGGTCGCGACCGACCTGCGCGTCATCGTCTCCGCGCTGCGCATGAGCGCCACCCTCGAGCGGATGGGCGACCTCGCGCGGCACATCGCCGAGATCGCGCGCGGGCGCTACCCGCGGCAGGCCGTGCCGCAGTCGCTCACCGGGACGTTCACCGAGATGGACGCCGCCGCGCGGCGGCTCGCGCAGCGCATCGTCACGCTCCTGGAGAGCCGCGACCTGGCGCTCGCCGAGCAGATCGAGACCGACGACGACCGGCTCGACGACCTGCACGCGGACTCGTTCACCGCGATGCTCGGCGGCGGCTGGACCGCCGGCCCGCAGCAGACGGTCGACGTCACGCTGCTGGCGCGGTTCTACGAGCGGTTCGGCGACCACGGCGTCTCCATCGCACGCCGCATCGTCTACCTCGTCACGGGTGACCTCTCGGCCGGCGAGCCGCTGCACATCCAGGGCTGACCGGCCGGCCACCGGGCGGGTTCTGCGGGCGCATGTCCCGCGCGCACCGTGCCCCAGCCCTGGGCACGTCCCGGGCGAGTGCCGGACACGTCGCGCACGCGTCCCCGCGCACGTGCTGCGGATCTCCTGCAGACGCGAACGGCGGCGCCCCCTTCCTCAGGGGCGCCGCCGTCGGTCGTCGGGCCGCTACTTGCCCTGGTTGGCCACCGCGGCGATGGACGCGGCCGCGGCGTCGGGGTCGAGGTAGCTGCCCCCGGGGTTCGTCGGCTTCAGCGTCGCCTCGTCGAGCGTGTAGACCAGCGGGATGCCGGTCGGGATGTTGATGCCGGCGATGGTCGCGTCGTCGACGTCGTCGAGGTACTTGACGATGGCGCGGATCGAGTTGCCGTGCGCGGCGACCAGCACCGTCTTGCCGGCCTGCAGGTCCGGCACGAGGTCGGAGTGCCAGTACGGCAGCGCCCGCTCGAGCACCTGCTTGAGGGCCTCGGCACGCGGGATCGGCTCGCCGGCGTAGCGCGGGTCGCCGTCCTGGGAGAATTCGGAGCCCAGCTCGACGTCCGGCGGCGGCACGTCGTACGAGCGGCGCCAGAGCATGAACTGCTCCTCGCCGTACTCGTCGCGGATCTGCTTCTTGTCCTTGCCCTGCAGCGCGCCGTAGTGCCGCTCGTTGAGCCGCCAGCTGCGCTTGACAGGGATCCACAGCAAGTCGGCGACGTCGAGCGCGTAGTTCGCCGTGGTGATGGCCCGGCGCAGCAGCGACGTGTGCACGACGTCCGGGGCGATGCCGGCGTCCTTGAGGAGCTGGCCGCCACGCTTGGCCTCCTCGACACCCTTCTCCGACAGGGCCACGTCCACCCAGCCGGTGAAGAGGTTCTTCGCGTTCCATTCGCTCTCGCCGTGGCGGAGCAGCACGAGGGTGTAGGTCATGGCGTCATTGTCTCCTGACGCCGGGCGGCGCGGCGGGGGACGACCGTCCCCCGGAACCCTCCCGGAACCGTCCGGGCGCCGTACCACCGCGGTCCCGGCGCCGGCGTCACCACAGCCGGCGGCACCACCCACCCGTCATCGCTCGCGGTGGCACTCGGCGGCCACCGCGTAGACCTTGAGCACCTGGTCGGCCGCGCCGTCCCAGCCGAACCGCTCGGCCGCGGGCCGCGCCGCCGCCGCCCAGGAGGCGCGCAGCTCGTCGTCGGCGAGCGCCTGGGCGAGCACGTCCGCCCACAGCGCAGGGTCGTGCCCCGGCACCAGGCGGCCCGACACGTGGTCGTCGACGATCGTCCTGAGCCCTCCGACCGCCGCGGCGACCACGGGCACGCCGCTGGCCTGGGCCTCGGCCGCGACCAGGCCGAACGACTCCGAGCGCGACGGCATCGCGACGAGGTCGGCGGCGTGGTACCAGCACACCAGGTCCGTGCGGGCAGCCGGCGGGTGGACCACGAGGTCGGCCCCGACGCCCAGCTCGTCCGCGAGCCGGCGCAGGTCCCGCACGGCCGTCGGGCGCCCCGAGGGACCGCCGAGCACGACGAGCAGCGGGACGGGCCGGCCCGTGGCGCGCAGCACGCCGAGCGCGCGGACCAGCACGTCCGGCGCCTTGAGCGGCTGCACGCGACCCGCGAAGAGCACGATGTGCCGGTGCCGCGGCAGCCCGAGGGCGGCGCGCGCGGCGTGGCGGGCACCGGGCGGCCCGGGGCGGAACCGGCGCAGGTCCACCCCGGGCTCCACCACGTGCACGCGCGCGGGGTCGGCGCCGTAGAGGTCGACGAGCTCGCGAGCCTCCGCCGCGGTGCTCGCCACCAGGGCGTCCGCCGCCCGCACCACCTGCTCCTCGCCGTCCTCGCGCAGCACGGGCTCGGCGCTGTCCCCCGGCGCCAGGGCCCGGTTCTTCACGCGTGCCAACGTGTGCGCGGTGTGGACCAGCGGGACGTCCCAGCGGCGCGCGGCAGCGATGCCCACCTGGCCGGAGAGCCAGTAGTGCGAGTGCACCACCTGGTACCAGCCCGGGTGCCGGGCCGCCTCGGTGCGCAGCACGCCGGCGGTCATCCCACACAGCAGCGCCGGCAGCTCGCCCTTGTCGAGGCGCTCGAACGGCCCCGCGGGCACGTGGTTGACGAGGATCGGCGGCGTGACGCCCGGCGGCACCTCGTCGGCCAGGAGCACCGCGCGGGACTCGTCGCGCGACAGGCTGCGGCCGTCCGCGCCGCGCCCGCCGAGCACCACCGTCTCCGGCTGGTCCGCCGACGTGGCGCGCGTGAAGATCTCCACGCGCGCGCCCCGGTCGGCGAGCGCCCGGGCCAGCTCCAGGACGTAGACGTTCATCCCGCCGGCGTCACCCGTGCCCGGCTGGTCGAGCGGGGAGGTGTGGACCGACAGCATGGCGACGCGAGGTGCCTGCTGGATCGTCACCCCACCATTGTCACCGCCCGGGGGACCGGCCCGCGGGGTCGTCCGCCGCGGCCGCCAGCACGCACGCCGCGGAGGCCAGCGGGCGCGACGAGGTCACCGCGCCGGACCGGTCGAGCACGGTGACGGCGCCGGGCACCTGCTCGGCCACCACCACCCGGTCGCCGACCACCGCGAGGTGCCGCGGCGTGCCGCCCGGCAGCGGCTGGTGCGCGCGGTGCGTCAGCAGGCCGTCGTCGCCGATGGTGAACCGCGACAGCGCCCCGGCGCCGCGCACGCCGACGACGAGCTCGCGGCCGTCCAGCTCCAGGTGCGACGGGGCCGGCGCGGCCGCGGGCCGCCGATCCGGTGGGACCGCAGGCGACGCCGGAAGAGACTGGACCAGCTCGGCGGTGCCGGTGGCGGCGTCCCAGGCCAGCACGTGGACGGTCGCGTCGAGCTCGCCCGTGAGATAGGCGAGGACGCCGCCCGCGGCCGGCGAGGGCGCCGGGGGCGCGGCGAGCACGAGGTGACGCGGTCCGGTGCCGGGCGGCAGCGTCGCGGCGACGCCGGCCGGTTCGAGGCCGGCGGACGTCCGCACGTACCGGCGCAGCTGGTCCGTCCCGAGGTCGACGACGAGCACGTGGCCGCCCGGCGCACGGGCGACGAAGTGGGCGTGCGGCCCTTCCTGGCGGTCCGCGTCCGGGCCGGCACCGGCGTGCCGCAGCACCTGCGGCTCGTCGGGCACGAAGCGGCCGTCTGCGGCCAGGTGCAGCACGCCGAGCGCGCCGTCGCCGTAGTTCGCCACGTAGAGCAGGTCGCCGTCGAGCAGCAGGTGGCACGGGAACGAGCCGCCGGAGGACGCGGTGCCCAGCGGCTCGAGGCCCTCGTCGTGCACCCGGAAGGCGGCCACCCGGCCGGTCTCGCTCTCGTCGGTGGCGTAGAGCACGGCCCCGTCGGGGCGCTGCGCCAGGAACGACGGCGCCGGCGTCTCGACCACGCGCCGAGGGCGGCCCAGCTCGCCGGTGCCGAGGTCCATCTCGATGCGGTAGATGCCCTCGCCGCGTCCCGGTGGCGTGCCGATGCCGGCCGGCGGGTAGGTGCCGATCCAGAGCGAGCGCACGGCCACGACCGGCGACTCTACGTGGTTGCCGCCGCACCGGACGCGGCGGCGAGCGACGGGTCGGGCCCGCCGGCGGCGGCGACGTCGCCACGGGCGGCGGCGGGCCGAGCGGGCCGGCGCGCGGCGACGGCCTCCGGCTGCCCGACACGGGCCGTGCCGCCCGGCCGCGCCTCGGGCCCCGGTTCGGCCGTGGCTCCCCCGGCCGGCCCGAACCAGGCGGACGGCGCCACCACGAGCGGTCGTAGTGCCGCGAGCGCGCCACCCGTCATCGCGGGGAACTGGCCGGCTCGGGCGTGCGTCACGCGGGGGGCCGACCACGGGGCCGTGATGACCATCTCCTCGAGCGCACGCTCGATGTCCTCGCGCACGTGTGCGAACAGCTGGCCGAACGTGCCGCCGAGCACCACCTCGTCCACGTCGACGGTGTTGAGCACGCCGGCGAGCGCCACCCCGAGGGCCCGGGCGGCCGACGACACCGCGAACCGAGCCCGCGGGTCGCCGCCGGCGACCGCCGCCACCAGGTCGTGCACGGTTGCGGTGGGCGGCAGGCCCGCACCGCGCAGCATCGCCTCCTGGCCGGCCCGCGCCTCGAGCGTGCCGCGCGCGGTACCGCCCGGCGCGCTGGGGTCGACGACGATGTGCCCGATCTCACCGCTCCAGCCGTGCCGGCCCGCGAAGATCTCGCCGTCGAGCACGAGCGCCCCGCCGACGCCGATCTCCCCCGAGACGTAGACGAAGCTCGGTGGACCGTCGCCGCGTCGCACCCGGGCCTCGGCCCGGGCACCGAGCTTGGCCTCGTTGGCGAGCACGGGGAGCAGGCCGTCCGGCCAGCCGCGGGCCCGCAGCGCGCCGACGACGTCGACGTCCCGCCAGTCGAGGTTGGGCGCCAGCCGCAGCGGGCCGTGGTCGGAGTCGACGAGGCCGGGCAGCGCCAGCGACGTCCCGACGACGCGCACGCCCTCGGCGCGCAGCCGCGCCAGCGCGCGGTCGGCGATCTCGGCGAGTCGCCGCAGCACGGCGTCCGGGTCCTGGCGGCGCAGGTCGTCGGCCTCGACCCGCTCGAGGAGCACCTGGCCGGACAGGTCGATGGCGCGCAGGCCCAGGTAGTCGACGTTCACCTCCATGCCGAGCCCGGCGAACGTGCCCAGCGCGGGGGCGAGCGGCACCGCGGGGCGCCCTGCCCGGCGCGACGGGCGCGGCACCAGCTCGCGGACCATGCCGCCACGGACCAGCTGGTCGACGATCGGCGTCACCGAGGGCCGCGCGAGGCCGGTGCCGGCCGCGAGCTCGGCACGCGACGGCGGCTGCGCGGCATCGAGGACGAAGCCGAGCGCCACCGAGAGGTTGTGCTCTCGCAGGTGCTCGCTGCGCGCCACGCCGGCCGGGGCCGCGCGCCGCCCGGCGCGCGCCTGGCTCCACGCGTCGGTCGTCGTCCGCACGGCTTGACCCTACCTCGCACTCGGCATAAATTCACGACGGGAACTAATCAGCTGCTCCCTCTAGATCACCCGCTCGCTCGATGAGGAGATTCCCGTGGCGCAGACGCCCGACATCAAGTACTCGTTCGGCCTCTGGACGGTCGGCTGGCAGGCGCAGGACCCGTTCGGCCTGGCCACCCGTCCGGCCCTCGACCCGGTCGAGTCGATCCACAAGCTCGCCGAGATCGGCGCGTGGGGCTTCACGTTCCACGACAACGACGTCTTCCCGTTCGACGCCGACGACGCGGACCGCCGCGCCCGCATCGACGCCGTGAAGAAGGCGGCCGACGAGACCGGCCTGGTCATCGAGATGGTGACCACCAACACGTTCACCCACCCGGTGTTCAAGGACGGCGCGTTCACCTCGAACGACCGCGCCATCCGCCGCTTCGGCCTGCGCAAGGTCCTCCGCAACGTCGACCTGACCGCCGAGCTCG